>JBDNHU010000008.1:0-6832 GCA_041688615.1 Mariniblastus sp.
ATCGATTCTCGCCATGCAAGCCGGTAAGCATGTGTATGTTGAGAAACCAGTCTCGCACAATGTTTGGGAAGGACGTCAGGCAGTCAAATGGTCACGCCAGCTAGACCTGATTTGCCAATGCGGTACGCAGTCTCGTTCAAGCTCAAGTTTGAAAGCCGCTGTCGAATGGGTTCACGAAGGGAATCTGGGGGACATTCAATACGCCATCGGAACTTGCTACAAACCTCGCAAGAGTATCGGCAAATTAGAAGAGCCACTGAAGATTCCAGAAACAATCGATTACGACATGTGGTGCGGACCAGCAGCCAAGGTTGACCTCTATCGTCCCCGCCTGCATTACGATTGGCACTGGGATTTTAATACTGGAAACGGAGACATGGGTAACCAGGGCATCCACCAAATGGATATCGCTCGTTGGTTCCTTGGGCACACCACTATTTCACCTCGAGTGCTAAGTATCGGCGGTCGCATTGGCTACGATGATGGCGGCGACACCCCGAACACTCAAACAGTGATTCACGACTACGAAGGTGCACCGATCATTTTTGAAACCCGAGGACTGCCGGCGAAGAAGGAATTTCAGGATAAGCGTTGGGGCGGCAGTATGGACAATTATATGGGTTCACAAATTGGCGTCATCGTTTTCTACGAGAATGGCCGTATGGTGATTCCAAGTTACAGCAAAGCGACTGCTTTCGATAACGACGGCGTCTTGATCAAGAACTTTGAACAAGGCGGCAATCATTATGCAAACTTTATCGACGCGGTCACCAAACAAGATCGATCGCTGCTGAATGCGGAAATACTGGAAGGCCATTTGTCCAGCGCCCTATGCCACACCGGTGGTTTATCTCATCAGTTGGGCAAGACCGTTTCGTTCAAAGAAATTCAAGACGCGGTTGCGGGCAATGAACGCTTTGCCGATTCGGTTGACCGTATGTTGCAACATGTGCAGGCGAATGAAGTCAACCTCGCTGAAACTCCATTGACACTGGGCGCTGAACTGAAGTTCGAATTGGAAACCGAAACGGCCATCAACAACGCAGCAGCAGACAAAGGCTTGACCCGAGATTATCGCAAGGGCTTCGAAGTTCCCAACCTGTCGCCTGCCAGCGTTGGCTAAGTTCATGTTCGCCCATCCCATGGGAATGACAACCTAAGATTCAGGCGATACAAACGGTGGTTTTGTATCGCCTTTTTTCGTACTCCGCACACTTAATTGCCCGTTCCTGCGGTAACGTAGGACATTGATCAGCGGGTTGGAATTGAATTCGACGAAGAACGCAGTTTCACCGCGATGGAAATGGAATCGAAGTCTGCATTCGGGAGATTTTTACGGCGCCGCTCTCAACCGACAGGGTGGATGCATCGAACGACGACAGCCCATATCCATGAAAATCAGTGTGAATCCGAGGCAAAACATTGCCAAACGCGAACAGGATCCGCGGATTCACGCGGATCGACACAGAGAGGGCGAACGACGACCACGCATCCAAACCGCTTCAGTGCATTGATGGTTCGCAGTCCGAAAGACCAAACCCCGGCCGAAGCGGAAAATTTTCGCGTGTCTCTCAGCGTTCCAATAGCAACCGATCGCTGGGCTTCCGGGCGCCGCCGCGAACACACACAGACTCACACCCCCAACAAGCGAAGGCAGGGGATGTGATGTGATGCCACCAAAGCCCGCGTCCCGAGATAGACCCGAAATAGCCGCATTAAGTTAGTCTTACTGGTGAAGATAACGCCAGTCACCATCACACCGTTGACATTCCTAAGTCAATTCCCATGGAACGTCCCTGCATATTGGTAGCCCCAGCCAAATCAAGCTCTGGGGAACAGGCTGAAGTTGACTCGGATGTGGGCAGGACTTTACCGACATCAGGAAGCTGGTTCGCTGGTTTTACAGCTTGAAATTCACCCGGCTAAGTCCTTCAAAACATGAATTTCCGAAAGGGGAAGCACCGGCTGGCAACTTATTGCACGATGCCCTGACAAACAACTTGCCAGCGGCATGCTAAGGCGTAAGTTTCTTTTGCAAGCTAGGCTTCCAGAGTCCATTTTGCAAGAAACAGCCGAATCTGGTAATTTCTAGGAAAGCAAGCGACTTTAAACTCTGTCAATCAATTGTCACTGTCCGTTAAAATATGTGACAATTGAACCAACTAACTCGGTAACTAGGTATACGCTTTGCTCCTGGAAAATACGGGTCCCGGCACTGCCAGTTTCGCCGGCCATTGTTGCCAGCCAGGACACGCCCCCTAAAGTGAGTAGCCAAGGGACTGGAGTTCAGGCGTCAAGCCAGAGTCAATGGTTCAGTTAGTCCCTGGTCGCTCGCCGGAAGGCAAATCGAAGGTACGGCGTGTTCAACTGAAGTGACGGCGGGGTCGAACCCGTGATCGGAGGCCGAATCAGCGGAAAGGTTTGACTGCGGAATCGTTCCCAGTGACCCTTAGCAGCCAGTTTACAATCAGTATCGTCCCCGGCGGCAAATCGTGTCGCAATCCAACAAATTTAGTGATCGATCGGTTTGCGATGAACGTCGATGAAACACAAGAATTTCAATCAACCCCAACAAAGTCGACTGCGAATGTCGATCAGTCGGATCGTGTGCAGTCGGAGAGCGCTGAATCCAAAAAATCGGCTCCCGTCACTCCTGAATCGCAGACTTCTGGGGTTGCCGAAACAACCGAACCACCTTCGTCATCGATTTCCTACGGCAAAGGAACGTTGGCGTGTGTCAATCGTTCATTACACTCAATTGCACACAACGACGAACATGCTCCAGTGATCGATAGTCCCAATTTGGTTCAGGCGAATTGGAGTTCGACTGAATTGATGGCAGCCACGATGGAATTGCCAGCTCGAGCCGACTCGACTTTTCCCGACTTAAAGTCTTCCGAAAAAACGCAACCAGAAGACACAAGCGTTGGAAGTCGAATCCGGCGTACGATCGTTTCGGGAGCCCAGGCGGGTGGCAAAATGGTCGATCAGGCTATGGGGCTTGTCTCGGGTGTTCACGACAGCCAAAGCAAAGAGACGCAGAATCTACTTCACCAACGTCTGAAAATAACTACATTATTATTGTTTGCCGGCTTCGAGGTTTTTTTGTTTGCGAATGTGGTGTTCGGTGATGGATGCACGACCACCATGGATCACGTCCTGTTGTGGTCTCGAATTTTCATGACCACATTAACGGGTTTGCTTAGTTGGCGATTGTGGGCCAATTGTCCGCACGTATTTGGTAATCTACGTTTGGTGGAATTGGTCGTTTTTGGTGGGGCTGCCTGGATTTTCTTATTGATGTCCTATTCGCTGCTGGAAGAAGGGGCCAGGCAAGATCACATGGCAACCATTATCGGGCCGTGGCAATTGTTGATCTTCACCTATGCGTTATTCATTCCCAACACGTGGCGTCGAGCTTTGGCCGTTATCGCGCCCTTGGCACTTAGTCCAGTTGCTGTAGCGGTGGTGGCTAGTTATGTTTCGCCCGAAGTCCATAGGTTTGCCCAGGCAAGTAACCAATTTCAGCAGGGCTTGATCCAGTTATCGATGGTTACCACATTCATGACCGTTGTCGCAACCTTTGGCGTGTTCACCATTGGATCTTTGCGGAACGAAGCCTTCACCGCACGTCGTTTAGGGCAGTATCGCCTAAGCCGTTTGCTGGGTTCTGGTGGTATGGGGGATGTGTACATCGGCGAACATGTCCTGCTGAAGCGGCCTTGTGCGATCAAGGTTATCAAGCCAGAGAAGGCCAGCGATCCCAAAATGCTGGAACGGTTTGAACGTGAAGTTCGCTCCACCGCCAGGTTGACTCACTGGAACACCGTCGCCATTTATGATTACGGCCGATCCGATGACGGGACGTTTTTCTATGTGATGGAATACTTGCCAGGTCTGAACCTAAATCAAGTGGTCCATATGTTCGGTCCACTTTCACCTTCGCGGACTATCCATTTATTGGACCAAATCTGCGACGCCTTGATGGAAGCCCACCAAGAGGGAATGATTCACCGCGACATTAAACCGGCCAATATTTTCGCCTCCAAACGGGGCAACAATTACGACGTTGCCAAACTGCTAGACTTTGGTTTGGTTCGTCGTGCGTTCGTGCGAGACGAAGAATCAACGGGCGATTCTTCGATCGACCCGGGGGCAGACGCGGGTGTGATTGGATCGCCTCTGTTCATGTCTCCCGAACAAGCGGCCGGTCATAAGATGGACCACCGCACAGATATCTATTCGATCGGAATCACTTCTTACTATTTATTGACCGGGCATGCTCCGTTTGAACACAAGGACCCGATGCAAATCTTGCGAGCCCATCGCAACGACACACCGCCACCTTTCAGTAAATTTGTCGCTGGCGTGCCAGCGGATCTGGAAGCCGTGGTGAGGAAGTGCATGGAAAAACGACCTGAAGATCGTTATGACAATATTGCCAGTCTTAAGAAGGCGTTAAGCAAATGTGATTCTGCTGGCTTGTGGACATGGGGTCACGCCGCTAAGTGGTGGAAACTGCACCGCTGTCCAGAGAAATCGGCAGTGGATGCAGCGGTCGAAAACGGACGTCTAGCCGAATTAGATCAAACGTTACAATTATCAATGGTCGAGGCCTAAACGACCGTTTCTTTACAACCGGCTACTCTAAAGCACGGTTTCTCTAGATGAGGCAAGTGTATTTCGCTGGGAAACATGCGATTTTTGCCAACTTGTGCGCTGTCTGTGCGAAAACTGTCTGAGCGAATACGATCTTGAATCATCAACGCGTACCCTTAACCTGATGTCGTTTTTTGGCAACTTGGCAAGTTGCGCAACTTATTCTGTGATTAACATAGATTGGGTTGAATGCGGACCGACTCCACCGGCAATGGTGAACGTGCCGTTTTCAACGCGTCGGAAGGGCGAGACATGGAAGCGATCAACGAATTTTTCCACATAACCAACTTACCAGCCACCATTATTCTGCTGCTGGTACTGTTTTACTGGATCCTGGTCATGGTCGGCGTCCTTGGTACCGACCTGTTCGATTTTGACTTCAATGTCGATACGGACATGTCGTTAGACGTCGACAGTGACCTAGCCGGTGCAGAAGGACTGGAAGCTGGTGGCAGCATTCTTCAAGCGTTCCTTGGATTTTTCTACCTTGGGCGCGTGCCAACAATGCTGTTCGTTTCGGTGTTTTCATTAGTTATGTGGGTATCCAGCGTTTACTTCAACCGCTGGTTGAACATCACACCCGATTGGCTGAAGCTTGCAGCAACTTGGCCGTTAGCTACCGTTTCCGGTCTACTTTTGACTCGACTGTTCCTGATGCCGCTGGTTCCTTGGATCGATGCTGCCAATGGCGATATCGACGATAAACCCAACGCATTGCTTGGCAAGCATGGTTTGGTAAGCACCAGTGAGGTGACCTCCAAGTTCGGCCAAGTGACTATCGAACAAGATGGACCACCGATTGTATTGAATGTTCGCTGCGGCGAAATGGATCGATTCAACAAAGGCGACGTCGTGTCACTTGTACATTTTGACATTCACACCAACTCATATTTCGTCGAACCTTTTGGGGAGAAAAAATAGCATGGAACCCGTATTTATCGTTATAGGAATCTTTGTCGCTGCGTGCCTTTTCGGCGGATTAGTAGTGCTGATCAAGAGCCTACGAATCGTGAAACAGGGCACCGCGATCGTCAAAAACGGTACCGGTGGAACCTCGGTTTCCTTCACCAGCACCTATGCGTTGCCGATTATCCATCGCGTCGAATTGATGGACATTTCGGTGAAGCGAATTGAAATCGATCGTCGCGGTAAAGATGGCTTGATTTGCAAGGACAATATCCGAGCAGACATTGAGGTCGCCTTCTTTGTCCGAGTCAACAAGACACCCGACGACGTCAAAAATGTTGCCCAATTCCTGGGTTGTGAACGAGCCAGCGACCAAACTGCACTGTTTTCGCTTTTTGAGCCGAAATTTTCCGAGGCGTTGAAAACCGTCGGTAAACATTTTGACTTTATCGAACTGTATACCGAACGCGACAAGTTCCGTGAAGAGATATTACGAGTCATCGGTGGCGATTTAAACGGTTACGTTTTGGACAACGCGTCAATCGATTACCTCGAACAAACTCCTTTAGAATTGTTGAATGAAAACAATGTTCTGGACGCCGAAGGTATCAAGAAGATTACCGATTTGACGTCCAAAGAACAAATGAGTGCTAACTTGATTCGTCGCGAAAAAGAGAAGACGATCACCAAGCAAGATGTCGAGGCGCGCGAGGCCATCTTGTCCTTAGAGCGACAACAACGTGAAGCCGAAGAAAAGCAAAGGCGTGAGATTGCCGAAATCGTAGCTCGCCAGCGGGCCGAAGCAGAAGTCATTGGACATCAAGAGCGGCAACGAAGCGAAACCGCTCGTATTGCTGCCGACGAAGAGATCGCGATCGCCGAAGAAAATCGTCTGCGGGCCATCATTGTCGCTCAGAAGAATAAAGAGCGAACGGATGCGGTTGAAACCGAACGCGTGGAAAAAGATCGCGGCCTGGAAATAACCGAACGTGAACGTGTGGTTACCTTGGCTCAGATCGACAAAGAAAAAGCGGTCGAAGTTGAGAAAAAAAACATTCAGGAGGTGATTCGCGAACGAGTCATGGTGGAACGAGCGGTGGTCGAAGAGGAAGAACGAATCCAAGACACCAGGAAGTTTGCCGAGGCTGATCGTTCCAAGCGTGTCGCAATCACCAAGGCCGAAGAAGAAGCCGAACAAAAGCTGGTCGCGGAAATCAAACAGGCAGAGGCTCAACTGAAGGCCGAAGAACAACACGCCAAGACGATC
>JBDNHU010000535.1:0-3499 GCA_041688615.1 Mariniblastus sp.
CGAAAACAAGCGTCGTCCGAAAGTCCTGAAGCTGATGAAGATTCCCCGTCGGCTGTTCCATGCGGCCCTTGCGGCACCGAGCTAAGTTTGGCTTGAGATAGAATTTTTGTCAGAGGCAATCGAAGAGGAGGCTTTCGCGACCGCAAAAGACCTTGCAGGCCGAGTGCTGCGCGAGTTTTGACGCCCATCGCTGATTGGCGCCAAATTGATAGAGGGAAAACGAAAAAACGCTATAACAGTTCGTTGCACCTAATCAAGATGGCGCAGCCGCGAGGAGAAATGAATCTTGGGTGGCATCAAGAACGACTGCGCGACGAATCTGAGAAAAACTCGCAAAAACCCGATGACAACGCCATTCGTACTTGACACCTTTTAACGTTCCCGATTGAGCGCATGATAAATCCCACCCGCTTCGTCGGCCCGAAGTGTCCTACCCATCACTTTCTCCTCGCAATCAAAAGCAATTGTAAACTGCCATGATCCTACCAATCCCACCCAGTTCCTGCCTAGTTCCTCAAAACGGTACTTGACACCTTTAATCGTCCGAGTCACTCCGATGCCTGGCACTGGTGTTACTGGTATTAGTGCCTGGCACTGGTGTTAGTGCCGCAACCGGCAATCACAAGGAAATGGCTCGCAAGACACCGGTATGTAAGGACTTGCGCAATAAAATCGCAGAGACTCAAGCTAAATCGCGAAGAAGCGGCGTGCAAGGAACCATTAAAATACCGTTCATATTAATTCCTGTTTTTCTTTCGTTTCCTGTATTGTGTGTGTGTGTGTGTGTGTGTGGTACACTGTTTTTTAAACATTAAAGAACTAAGGCGAAAGAAATCGTTTTAGGGCAATATGAGATAGTTTTAGGGGAGTAAACGGTGGCTAAAAGAGATCCTTCAACTGTTGGCTTCACTTTGGTCGAATTGGTCGTATGTGTTGCGATCATTGCAATTTTGCTTTCGTTAACTCTGGTAGGGTTACAATCAGCCCGCGAGAGCTCGCGACGCACGCAATGCCAATCGAATTTAAGGCAAATGGGAATCGCGTTGCAGAACTACGCGTCTGCAAAGCAGTACTTCCCGCGGGCGTTCCCTAGCTGGCTTGCAGAATTGGCTCCCTACATGGAAATGGAATTCTTAGATCCGAAAGAAGAAGGGTTAGTTGATTATCCCATGGTGATATGTCCGAGTGATTCGACCGAACAAATCCCGTATGGAAATACTTTTTATAAACTTCGAAATAAGCAAAACTATAGCGCTTGCGTTGGTTTCCATTTTTTGGCTAGTGGAAATTTCGACGGCGCCTTTTCGTTTGATATCGCTACATTTGATGGGAATCGAGTCGGCCCTAAAGATATTGTGGACGGCACTAGCAACACAGCAATGGTGAGCGAAATTGTGAGGTCAGGTATTGAAAAAAAACGTAATAACGTCATGTGGAATTTGCCCCATGACGCTTTCGGGTTTGGGCAGTTAGTGCAGTTTCAGGAGTTATGTCAGAAGATTCCGCTGACGAATCCTGGCGATTACGGATGGTTAGGCGGGCATGACAAAGGTTCGTTTTGGCAAAATTACGAAAATGGCGGCGTCATGATGACTCTTTATAATCACGCGCTCCCTCCCAATTGTCCGTCGTGCCTAAATGGTACGAACATTGCTCGAGCAATCGCCCCACCGTCCAGCGAACATCGCGGCGGCGGTGTGAACTTACTTTCTTGCGATGGTCACATTTCACACATTTCGCGAGAAATTGACCCAGACGTTTGGCGATATTTAGGTTCGCGAAATGATCGTTCTTCTTTTGTAGTTCAGGAAAGGTGAGTTGAAAATGCTCAAGAATTCTGTTGAAGTCGTCCCATTGGCATTGCTTGTTTTGTTGGTGTGGTTAAGTATCAGCCCCTCATCGGGAAGTAACGCACGGCAAGGACCACCAGGTAATAATGCCTGGACTCTGTTGGCGGATACAACCAATGGAGTTTCGAGCGACATGTTTTTTAGCGGAAGCGGCCCCGCCTCGGCGCAAGGCGTCTCGAAAGTTTATTGGGATAGATATCTTAACAAACCGCCAGTATATATGGAACAAGATCCATTTACCTGCAGCCCCACAGGGCTTTATAACGGTGAATGGAAGTTGTCTGAGGCAAATAGGATTTCATGGCCATCAAGTGATTTAATTGGGAAGACTTTCGAGAATTCTAATTTGAGCACTCCCGTTGTCGTGCACAACTTTAATTTTTAGTTTTTAACGACAGATATTCAAAGCTGATTGCCATCATTTATCGTTATTGACGTACTAAATTCATCGTAGGGGAAATCGTGTGGGAAGTAAGTGGGTTGTTTTCGGACTTGTGTTAGTTTTGGTGGCAACCGCCGCTTACTTCCTGTTTCGATATCATAATCAGCCGAAGGTTGTGATTGCCAACTACGACCTGATCATGGAAGAGGCCCAACGTAAAGTTGTTGATATTGGCCAACAGATACAGGAAATGCGCAAGGGCGAGTCCACAGCACAAGCTCCAGGTATGTACGGCATTGTCCTCAGAGAAGTCGTCCAATTGCCCAAGGTGAGCGTTTCAACAGAGAAAATACTTCAGATCAAGGGTCGGTTCTTAAGTGAAGGGGAGGATTGTGTGGCATTAGACGCGGTTTTTTTACGAGTCTTGGATAGTGAAGGAAAGCAAGTCGCTTCTGGTGTCGTAAACACTCTCTTTATCTCTGGCAATCTCAAGCATTCAGAACTCCTGATGGAAATCCGTATTCCCAAATCTCGCGGTCAGTACGAAGTTCGATTGCAGACCTTTCCGAGAACCACTTTCGCTCAGTTCCAATTGACCGTTGAATAGCCCAGAATTGCTAGTTGTAATTGGGATTATTGCGATCTTGATGGGCTTGCTATTGCCGGCAGTGCAGATGGCTCGTGAGGCGGCACGGCGGACTGCTTGCAATAATCAAGTTCGCCAGTTGGCGTTGGCCGCAATCAATTTCGAAAGCGCAAAAGGACAGTTCCCAGCCGGTTATCGGGAGGCGGTGCCAGGCGATCGATCGGTTGGCGTGTTGCCCGAGCCTAACTGCCGAAGCCCCCTTTAGGCCTGCGATTTTGACGGCAACCTGATACTGTGTGACGCCTGTTGTGCGTGCGTCCTGATCAGAACCGCTCGGCCATTAAGTGGATTGAATCCAGCCTTCGCAACCGGCAATCACAAGGAAATGGATCGCTAGACATCGGATCGCAAGACATCGGATCGCAAGGACTTACGCAACAAAATTGCAGAAACTCAAGCCAAATCGCGAAGAAGCGGTGGGGGATAACACACCCCATTGCCAATAAGGCTAACTTTACTTTTTTTCTGGTTTTTTGTCTTGTCTTGTCTAATCGAAACAACGAATTCGCCGAAAACTGCTTCATTTCGAAACAACGCTACTTAAGGCGGTCCATCAAGTTCAACCCTTTTTATGGGCATGTGGGAAAACCCAAAGGGGTCAGGGTGTGCCGGGATAAAACC
>JBDNHU010000077.1:0-11644 GCA_041688615.1 Mariniblastus sp.
CGGCGGCGAGTGGCACGTTCCGATACTTCCGACGATATTTTATCTGCTTTTTTTCCAGGATCTGACATCAAAGTTCTCCAAGCCCTCAAGCTTAATTAGAAACTTCAATGTTGTCTCAGCTATCTTGGCACAGAGGGGTCGCAGACCAATAAGACGTCATACAAGAGCAAGATGACTTTTTCACATCCGGGTCAACCCGGCGTAAACGTGTTTTGCCCATGGCATGGGAAGGTCAATAGCCCAAGGAATTTCCCGCCAATCCGCATTCATTTCTCTTGGCCGATCCATCGAAGTGGAAGCGTGATCGTGCCGTACGTTGGCAAGAAAATCACTATGGATTGAACGGCCCAAGAATTGCGTTCTGGTCAGTCGATCCACGGAATGGCCAATCACGGCAAAAGCAAGACGGATAGAGGGGGAATACTCGTAAAAAAGCTGGCGTAACAGGTTGTTCAACAATCAGCGACCAAACGTGTCCCGCTGGCCAGCCAAGCTGAATTTCAATCCAATAAATCCAAGGCGTCCCCATCATGCAACTCATTGAACAAACTTTACGGCTTCGCAGCAACGATAATTTTGGGACGCGGCTTCCGCCCCAATACGTCCGGCATTTGTTCGTCGAGTTGCCCAAGGTGATTCGGCAATCCGTTTCGATGGCGGTCCAGAATCGCAGCGCCACCAAAGGACGCGGCCCGGCGTGGCTCAAGCGAGCGGCTGACATTCGTTTTATCGACCATCGCGATGACGATGGCATTTGCCTGCGGTTCCAGGCCGCTCGACTCGGCGATGCTGCGCCCGAATTATTCGAGCAGCAGAGTCTTTTCCCAGAGCTAATGCCGGACGCGGATGCGACAGGTTTCGATATGTTGGGCGACGTTCTCGCAGACATTCGTGCTAGCGAAAAAGACAGTCAACACTTCGACACGACTCTGCTTCGCAGAGTCGGCCGTTTTTAAAAATTCTTCAACAACGGACCGTTCACTGGTATCGAGTTCCCGAACCAACAGAAAGCTGGTCGGACAATCGAACTGACCGCGGACTTGGTCGCAAGGGTGGTTCCATGGCTTGTAAAAGCAAGTCCGTGGCGAACCTTATTCTTGTGGTCCGACCGAGGTGTTTTCGTACCTGCCGCTTAGGCCTAGTACGCGGAATTGGATGGTTCCCAAAAATCACAAAAGGGTCAACACCTACCATCAGACTCACGAAGGGCACTCAATGTAGAAGCGACAGCGCGTTTCTAACTGGTGATAGCATCGGGCGTTGCCCGCACACTATCAGCCGGAGGTAAATGAACAATAAGGGTGGCAGGCGTTTTATGTGTGAATTCTTTTTCTGCAGAGTCGAGATTTAGTCAGCAGGTGACTTCCTTCTCCGAGTATTGCATTAAGGCCCCCAAGTAACTTGGCAATCTTGTTCAATCGCTGGGTTGGATGACGTTTTTGAAAGGTTTGCGAAGACTGATTTAATGCCAGAATCCCATTTCTGGTTTCACTGCTCCAGAGGAAATCTAGCGAAAATGAACTTCGCCAGGTTTGGCAATTTAGTCAAGCAGACTGCTGCACTACGACGATTTAGGTCTCCCAGGATATTTTCGAACGGGTCGTCTCATCGTTTGACCCAGCGTGTGGTGGCGAACTAGAAAGTCCGGTGACATTATCACGGTGGCATTATCACGGTGACAGTATCACGGTGACAGTAACACGGTGACAGTAACACGGTGGCAGTAACACGGTGGCAGTATCACGGTGGCAGTATCACGGTGGCAGTAACCCGCTGATAGTGAATGGTGGCCGTTGCGCGGTGTAGTGTGCTCGGCCAACTTGCGATCGGCATGTGACTTTATTGCACCTTTCTGAACAGAGTGCCACCAAGTTAATGTCCATTTCTACCGTCTGTTGAAAATAATTAAGTCAATTCCTTCGCCTATGAGTCCAATTGTGGATCGGTACAAAAACGAGTTACCTGTTTTCATGGACAAGGTTAAGTTAAGTCGACGGTCCAATCGCAGGTTAACGGCAGGGTCTGTTTTCCACCTAGCCACCCAGAGGTTGGTTTTTGTGGCGTTGGGTTGCAACCAGCACCTACTTTAACTTTCTGATGGAATCGGCTTTTCCAAGTCATGCTGGTTTTAAGCTGACCGCATGCTGGCTTTAAGCTGATCGCAGTTGTCGAATTGGGGCGATCTAGCATTGGGCGGATGCTAATCCAGGTCAATTCCAGTTTAGGCAAATGCCGCAGTTTGCAATGATCGCTTTTGACGACTGATCACTTTTGAATACTAAAACTATGACTCAGCCCTTAACGGGTGAAGAATGGAAGTTGGTTTTGCTCTTGGCGATGATCAACATCGTGCACATTCTGGATTTTGTAATCGTGATGCCGTTGGGTGATCAACTGCGTCAGGAGCTTTCGGTTTCGCCTTGGCAATTTGGAGTGGTGGTTTCTGTTTATGGCCTTTCCGCTATGGTCGCTGGAATTGTAGCGTCTACTGTCATTGATCGTTTTAACCGACGCGATGTCCTGCTGTGTTTCTTTGCGGGTTTTATTTTAGCGACTTTGTATTGCGGGCTGGCACCCAATTATGCTCACCTGGTTTTCGGGCGAATCTTAGCGGGACTTTGTGGCGGTACTGTCGCGTCGACGGTGATGACATTTATTGTGGAAGTGATTCCCAATCAACGTCGTGGCCGCGCCCTTGGGATTGTGTCGTCTTCTTTTGCATTTGCGTCGACGATTGGATTACCCATCGGACTTGGGTTGGCCGAGTTATTTAAGAATTTCGGCGCACCATTCTTGGCAATTGCCCTGTTGGCGTTAGCGGTTTGGGTGGCAAGTTATTATTTGCTACCCTCGCTGGAGGGTCATCGTTCGCAAACGCAAATCAGTCCTTGGCAACAATTTATTTATGTAGCCAAACAGCCGAACCATTTGTGGTCGTTTTTGTTTATGGTGGCGATGGTCTTGGGGACGTTCATGGTCATTCCATTTATTGCACCGTATTTGGTGGCCAACTGCGGGTTGCCTCGATCTTACTTGTCGTTGATGTATGGGGTTGGCGGGATTGGGACTTTGGCTGCGGTTAATTTGACAGGCTGGATGGCCGATCGTTTCGGGCCTCGTCCTATCTTCTTATTTACGGCAGGAATCGCGGTGGTGATGACCGTGGTGATCACGAATCTGGGCGAGGTGGGTGTAGGCGTCTGCATATTAGCGACGACGATATTTATGATGGTGGCGTCCAGTCGAGTCGTCCCGGCACAAGCGATGATGCTTCAATCGGCGGATCCAAAAACACGAGGCGCTTTTACCAGTTTGACCTCCGCGTTTTCACATTTCGCCACGGGAACTGGACCATTAATTTCTGGTTTGGTGGTTGGAGAAGCCTCGCCTAATGGGCCTCTAACCGGGTTTTGGATTGCCGGTTGCCTGGCGGCGTTTTTCGGCGTATCTGCCATGATTCTGTCGTTCTATTTACGGCCTGCTCACCAAGAATAAGAGGATTCGTGACGGCCGGGAATCGATCATCCGGTCTGCATTTTCAAAGTAGACGGCAAAAATTTCAAAGCAGTGAACGCTGTCCCTGTGCCATGATGCACATGCGTTAAAATAGGGTTACGGGCAAATGCCGGCGACCGATAAGTGCGAAAGCCCCTGGACCAATCACGTTAGTTACTGACTTGAAGGCATTCTCTGAATCGCAAATAGCCTTTAGGCCGATGTTTTTTGTGGGCATGCAGGCAGATTGAACCCTTCTATTCGGAACAAGGACATCAGTTAGAATTGGGGTTCGCACCGGGGTCTCAATTTTCGAAAGTGGTTTTGATGCTGAAGACAGCTTTAACAGATTGGCACGCGGCCAATGGCGGCAAAATGGTTGATTTTGCTGGTTGGTCGATGCCCGTTCAATATGATTCTATCGTTACAGAACACAATGCGGTTCGGACTGCCGCCGGGTTGTTCGACGTTTCGCACATGGGGCGTCTGCGTTTTGCAAACGATTGTGCTGAGTCCTTGCTAGAACGCTTGGCGACTCGAAAAATTGAAGGCATGGGCGTTGGCCGGATTCGCTATAGTTTGATGACCAACGAATCTGGAGGCATTCTGGACGACGTCTTGATTTATCGGCTAGAGGAACTGGATGGTCAAGTCAAATTTTGGATGGTGGTCAACGCCAGCAATCGCGAAAAGATATTGGCTTGGTTGTTGCAACATGACCCTGAAAACACCGCCGGTCTTGAAGACAGGACGATGGACACGGCAATGATTGCTGTCCAGGGACCACTGGCGGTCCCAACCGTTGATAAGATGTTGCATATTTCTGTTGCTGACATGAAATATTACACGGGGCAATTCGTGCTGTACAAAGGCTATCCGCTATTAGTTTCGCGGACCGGGTACACTGGCGAAGACGGCGTTGAATTGGTGCCTCCGGCTGAGTATGCTCAGGCATTGTGGCAGGAGGTCATGGACGCTGGAAAAGAACTCGGGTTCCATGCCGCTGGATTGGGGGCTCGGGATACCTTGCGTTTAGAAGCGGCGATGCCATTGTACGGGCATGAATTGGGCGAAGATATCAATCCGGCTCAAGCGGATCTTGGTTTTGCATTGACTCTAAAAGATCGCACGTTTGTTGGCAGCCAAGCGATTGTCGCGGCGGCGGGAGATTTATCACTACGGAAACGAGTCGGCTTGGAATTGGACGGACGTCGGGCGGCTCGTGAACATTCGCCAATTTTGGTGGGCGGTGTCATTGTGGGCGAAATCACAAGCGGTTCGTTCTCACCCACTCTGCAAAAGCCGATAGCAATGGGTTACATTGATCCGGGTCTGTGTGAAATCGGAACCGATGTCGAGGTTGATATTCGTGGCAAGATGCATTCGGCAAAGATTGTTGCTTTGCCATTTTATTCACGCCGTTAACGTTCCCCGATCGGTTGGAACATCGATCTAGGGGGCGGTTGCCAAAGATGTCATCTACGGTGTCTTGGCGTTGTAGGAAAAAAGAATCATTTTCAATCATTGGCTTTCAATCAATGATTTATTTACTGGGAGAAGGTAAGTCATGACACCTGAAGAACTGAAGTATTTAGAATCCCACGAATGGGTTTATGTCGAAGACAAAGATGGTCAACAAGTGGCAACCGTCGGTATTTCGGCGTTTGCAGTTGAGCAATTGAATGACATTGTTCACATGGAATTGCCAAGCGTTGGTGATTCAGTGACCGCCGGTGAGGAATTTGGCGAAGTAGAATCCGTCAAAGCAGTTAGTTCGATGTACAGTCCGGTCAGTGGCGAAATTTTGGAAGTGCATTCTGAATTGCCAAACCAATTAGAAAGCCTGAGTGACGATCCTTATGTCAAAGGCTGGATCATGAAGGTTTCAGTGGCTTCGCTCAGCGATCAATTGATGGATTTTGCGGCTTACAAAAAGCAGTGCGAACAGTCACACTAGGACCTTTTCACGGTTTTGGTGACCGCAGAAATTCTCTTAGCAATTCAACCGCACAAGCAGCCAGATGTATATTTTGAAAACGGAAAGTCGAGCGAAAGTTTGACGTTTCCGTTTTTTTGTAGCCAGGTAAATTGCAGCTACTTGTTATGTGGCCACTTGATTTGTGGCCAGCTGATTGGCAGATCGTACTTCGCTGGGTGGAACTATTTTCGTGCGTGTGGGCGTTTGTCGATTCGCTTCAACCGGTTCCTGTTTTGCGATCGTTTTTGGTTCCCTGTTTGGGATAAATGAATGTCACAGACTTTAGAGATTCAATGTCGCTTAATCATTGATCCGCCTGCTGGCGGCAGTTGGAATATGTCTTTAGACCAGGCGATGTTGGACTATTGTTTGATTTCCCAAACGCCCACGTTGCGCTTTTATCAATGGTCTGAACCGACATTGTCACTGGGATATTTTCAGCAGGTTGATCAGCGTAATGAACATCTAGAAAGTGGCCATTGTCCGTTGCTAAGACGCGCTACCGGTGGCGGAGCGATTGTGCACGATCAGGAACTTACCTACAGTTTGGCCGTGCCCCCGAAACTTGTTCCTAAGAAGGCGACGATCTTATACGACTGGGCTCATGATGCGATGTGCCAAATCTTGAATCAGGTTGGCATTGTTGCTCAGAAATACGATGTGTCCATCCCCCGGGCCCCCGAAGCGACGGTCGCCCCTCAGTCATTCTTGTGTTTTCAAAGGCGTGCCGATGGTGACGTGATTGTCTTGCCGGATCAGTCCAAAACCAGTCTAAATACAGGGCTTCAGTTTCTGGGCAATAAAGTGTTAGGAAGTGCCCAGAGGAAGCGAGACCGAGCGATTTTGCAGCACGGCAGTATCCTATTAAGTCGATCCAAAGCCGCTCCGCAATTGCCGGGTATCCACGACTTGTGTGAAAACCAGCAGAAGGTCGATGTTGAAACTTTGACATTGGGGCTAAGTCAGGCTATCGCAAGTTCCACTGGTTGGTCGATGAGCGAAGGCCAATGGTTGCCCGAAGAAATTGAAATGGCTAAAGACTGGAAGCTTCAGCGTTTCGCAAATGACGTTTGGAATCACAGCCGCTAATCTGAAAGTTGCCGTTGTTTCGGGAGATTTTTGCCCAATTCCAGCGGCACCGTCTTAAATTGAGTTCAGTGAATCAAATTTCGGCAGCGACCCGGCCGGGTGAACCTCGCCGCTGAACACCTGAACCGATAGATTGCCTAGGTCGGCGATAGAACGCCCGCGATTAATTCGCCACAACCAATAGGCCACTCCCCATTTGAAGTTGCCCAAAGGAAGTTGCCCAAAGGAAGTTGCCCAAAGGAAGGTGCCCAAAGGAAGGTGCTTGGTTTGTAAACCGCCAAGCTGCGAATCAGCCTAAATCCAAAGACTGATTGCATACCCGAGGCCTGTCCTTGGTTATTTTGACGAATTTCCAATGCGATCTCTTGGGCTGGCGGCCAATGAGAACACGATCAGCGTCAGGAATGAAAGTGGGATCGTGACGATACCTGGTTGGCTAAAGGGAACGAAGCTGTCTGCAGCGTTCCAACCGTAAACCTTGGAATAGGTATCTCCGCTAAGCAAGATCCAGGCCAGCGATGAAGCCATTCCGACCAGGATCGATGCGGTGATCCCTTGTTTGGTGGTTCGGTTCCAAAACAGCACCATCACCAGGGCCGGTAAATTTGCCGATGCGGCAACGCTGAAAGCCCAGCCAACTAGGTAGCTGACGTTCATGTTCTGGAACAAAATACCCAATGCGATCGCAATCACTCCCACCACCACTGACGCAATTTTCGCGATCCGAATTTTCGCGGCATCTTCCAACGGTTTCTTGACGATGATCGAAACTAAGTCATGAGCCACCGCACCGCTAGATGCAATAATCAAACCACTGACAGTGCCAAGCACCGTTGTAAACGCGATCGCGGAAATCATAGCGAATAGGAAATTATTGAAGCTTTTGGCCAATAAAGGGGCGGCCATATTGCTCGTGGTAACGTCCAATGATCCGCTTGTCATTGCTCCGATTCCCAAGTACAGCGTTAAGACATAAAAGAACCCGATCGTGGTGATGCCGACGATCGTGCTTTTTCTGGCGCTGGCTTGGTCTTTTACCGTATAGTACCTGATCAAAATATGAGGCAATGCTGCGGTGCCGCAAAATAAAGCCAACATTAGTGATAAAAAGTTCACCTTCACCAACAAATTGTCGCCGCGAATTCCCTTGAAATTGGGATGATTGCCTGGCCGCAGAATTTCTGCACCGCTGGTCGGCTGGGCGAAGTAAGTGGTCGTGTCGCCATCTTTCTTGTCCCGCCACAATGCAACTTTACTGTCTTGGAAGACTCGAAAGAATTCCAACGGTCCCAACGGTCCCGTCTCTTTCGCTCCGTCGGGTAATTCCAAAACGGATCCAACTGGACGAAGATCGGCTTGTCCATCACCCTTCCCTTGCGGCAGACCGTTGACCAGCTTCGAACCGTCCGCCAACTTAGTGACGACTTGATCGGCCAATTGTTCCGCTTTCAAGTCAGGGTCTATCACCGTGAAGCCGCGGTTCAAAATCATGACCGTCAAAATCGCCGAGAACACGACCAGCAAGCCGCCCTTCAGAAATTGAACGTAAGTGGTACTGACCATCCCAGCGGTGGTAACGATCAGAATGACAACCGCGCCGACCATGGTAACTCCGACCCAGTGGTCCAAGCCAAATAAAGGTTTGACCAATACGCCAGCGCCCACCATTTGAGGGATCAAATAGAAGATTGATACGGCCAACGTGCTAAGCGATGCCGCCAGGCGAATGCCTTTTGAGTTAAATTGAGAATCTAAAGCATCGGCGAAAGTGTACTTACCCATGCGTTTCAAAGGTTCAGCGATCACCAGCAACGCAACGATCCAACCGGCAAGGTATCCAATCGAATACAAAAACCCGTCGTAGCCATAAAAAGCGATCATGCCGCAAATGCCAAGGAACGACGCGGCGGAGAGATAATCACCCGCAAACGCAACACCGTTTACAAACCAGTGGATATTGCCACCGGCGGCAAAAAATCCAGAAGCACTTTGGGCGGATTTGCCTAAGTAAAAACTTAGCCAAAGCGTGAAACCAACGATCACAGAGAAAATCAGAACCGCTGAATAATTTACTTCGTAAAGCATTAGGCTTCCTTTTTTGGACCAGCGGGGCGGCAAAGAAAACCGTAAACGAAGGCGATCAAAATTGCAGACAGGATCAATCCAAAGCCAGACACGATCGCATTATTGAGTCCCAAAACCCAAGTCTCTTCCATCCATTGATGCTGAAACGTGTTGGTCAACACATAGGCAGCGTAAATAAACGAATACACTCCAAACAGCACCAAGCCACGTTGCCGATTCTTGGCAATACTGATCGGGTCTTCGATTTCTTTGACATTTTCGCCGTGATGCATAACAACATCCTGGTCATGGAAAGCAGCGGTCAGGGAACAAAATTATGGCAGGGCGCCTATGATACGCTTTGGCGGCGTACTTTGCAGCATCGCCCGTGAAAAAACATCGACAAATTTTCGTTTCAGCCCGCTGCGATGTTGAACGATGGCAACCGGCAAGTTTCACGCCTGGATTCCCATAAGGTGAACACCGCGATTGCAAGCAACCAAGAGATAGACGATGAACTAATCATGGTGATAATTAAATAGAATGCATGGTACTGTATCCAAGAGATCCTACCCTAACCAAGACATCGAATCGTCACGAAGTCTCTTCGAAATTCCGACCTCCAACCACTCAACCCACCTAGTCACGCAGTCATCCTGCAGAACTTCTGCATTTTCGATCAGAGCCCATTCGAAACAATCGGCATCGATCTACGCTTGTGATTTCAATATGTACATCGGTGGGACGTGGTTAGGCTAAAGCGATGGGGCGGATGTTGTCGCAAGTGGCGAATGTATGCGTCGTCCCGTCTTCGAATTTCAGTTTTAAGAAGCCTTGAGCCGAGACGCCCAAGTATTTTCCTTCCAGCTGCTGGCCAGCTTGATTCAAGCGAATGTTTTTACCCTCTAGCCAATCGTTGGCCCTAAATTCATTTAGCAACGATGATTGTTGGTCTGGAGTTTGAAAAGACATCGCTAACCAGTATTTGAGAAACTGTTCAATCACAGAATCGAGTGGAAATGTTTGGCCTGTTTCGCTCCAGCTATATCCCAGCTGAACGACAGAATCGTCCGCGGTATGGATTTGATTGTTGACATTAACGCCAATACCAACGGTGTACCTCTGGGGAAAGTTCGGCACAGGTTCGATCAAAATCCCGGCATTTTTTCGGTCGTGGATCAGCAAGTCATTAGGCCATTTTAAATGGCACTTGGTGTTGGGCAAGAAATGCTTCGCGGTACGGTGGAGGCAAATTGATGTCCAAATCGAATACCACTGTGGTGCAATCGCCCCTTGCTGAAGCGGTTCGTGATCTTGCGAGTCTCTTGATGGCAATGAGGCAACGATTGCTGGCGTTCTTGAATTCAACATCGTCGGTGTTTGCGTATCGATTTTCTGAGTGACAATGGAAAACGCCAGACCGCCCTGCCCTTGCCACCACTGGTTGGTTCCGCGGCCGCGACCTGCGGTTTGCTGATCACAAGTTACCAACAAGGGAAATTGATTGGCCGTCATCCCGGCGGCAATGTTGGCGGCCTGGGTATTAGTGGAATTGACCGAAGGAAAGTGCCAATGGGTCGGCACTCCCAGCTGTTTGAACGCTTGGCGAAGATAAGGTTGGGACATCAAAGCATTCCGGGAATCTGACAGGGCAAAAGTGATCGTTGGGCCATAAATTGCTTAGCTTTGTTTAGATTCGAGCTAGACCACCTTGTGAGGATGGCGAACGTGACTTAAAAAAACAGGCTAGGTTTGCCGTGGCAGCGGTGTGCTGGCGACTTTCGATTTGATTTCACCTGGGAAGTCGAACTTCTGCCGTATCCTAATCGCCGGTCTGAATTGTCTCAAGGCTGCAAGTTTCTGGAGGCCGCTGACAGTCCAAATTGGTTCACAGTCCAAGCTTTGTTCACAGTCCAAGCTTTGGTCAGACTGAAGTTGGATTGGTTGGCTAAGCTTGGCTGGAAGATGTTTTTGTACTGCATTGTCTGGGACTGCATTGTCTGGGACTGCATTGTCTGGGACTGGATAAACTAAGCGGTTGACAGACAGTCGTCAAAGCAAACCCCAGCTTGTAAACAAGGTAAGAATACTCTTAACGATTCGCTAAAGAATATGAAATTTTTATTAACCAACGATGATGGAATTAATGCGGCGGGCATTCGAGCGGTTGAGCATTTTTTGTTGGCTGCTGGGCATGAAGTTTTTCTTTCAGCGCCCTCGGGTGAACAAAGCGGTGTTAGCCGTTCGATCACTTTCCTGGCGCCACTGTTTGCCACAAAAGCGTACGATGGAGATCGGTTGCGCGGTTATGCGGTAGATGGGACGCCCGTGGACTGCGTGAAACTGGCTTTGTATCAATTGTGCCCTTGGAAACCTGATGTTGTGATCAGCGGCATCAATGGTGGTTTGAATGCGGGCATCAATATTCATTATTCTGGTACGATTGGCGGCGCTTTTGAAGCGGCGGTTTCAGGCGTCTTAAGTTTTGCATTGTCGTTGGAATACCAGGACGACGCTCGTTATGACCGAGCGATGATCGTGTTGTTGGATGTGATCTCGCCCCTGATTGACGATCACTTCGCGAAGGAAAAATTCGAGTCAGCGGAACCCGAGTCAGCGGTCGTGGTGAAGGTGACCGCTCCGCATGTGATTTACAACGTGAATCTGCCCACCGTGGCGTTGGATAAAGATTGTCCGGTCAGCGTGGTAGGAATGGAGAGTCGGCGGAATGGTATCGAATTCAATACCGGGCATTGTCCCAAAAATCGGCACTACTACTGGGCAACACATGATTTGTTGCCAGAGCAACCCAGTCCGCCAACGGATGTTTTTGCTTTGCGACAGGGGCACATTACGGTGACTCCGCTAGAGATCAACATGACCGCTTCTTCCCATTTGGAAGCGTTGCAAGCAAAATTTGCTCAGGTGCAGTCAAAGTGATGCGTGGCCGGATAATTGGTCAAGGATCAACCGTACCTTTGCCACTTCGTCGCGGCATGTGCGGCGGCAAAGGGCCGA
>JBDNHU010000536.1:0-6315 GCA_041688615.1 Mariniblastus sp.
GGCAAGCAGCAAGCCATTTTTTGTCAATCGAGCCAAACGGCTAGTCGAAAGAAGACTAACTTTGACGACGACGACGCGCGGCCAAACCAACCAAGCTCAAAACTGTCAAAGCAGCAAATGAAGTCGGTTCAGGCACGGCGGTCAAATCGCTGAAAGCAGTCACGACAATCAAATTGTCAATTGTGATGGTTTCGTTAACAGTAGAGTTGGACTGACGGAAATAGAAGGCATCAACGTCAATATCATTAGCGCTCGAAACGATGGATGTCGAGCCTTCTGAAGCTGGGTCAATCCAAAGACTTGCAATACCCGTGTCACCATCAAAACCAATAACCGCGCGATAATTTGTACCAAAAACCAAATCGGCTCCCCAAACTGACTCTGCTACATTCGAGGATCCAATTCCCACACTAAAGTCACCGCCATTCAAAGCTTCAACAATGTCCATCCGCGCCGTAAAAGTTGATCCGCCAGTTCCAAAGTGGGCAAAGTACTCATAGTCACCACCGGCAGCCGGGGCGGCAGCGTTAACAGAAAAATCGAAAGCAGCGAAAACCGTGCCGGTTGAGATGGTTTGACCCAAAAGGCGGTTCACGTCTTCTGTTTGTGAGTCGGCCAGCGTGATTTCGCCACCAGCGACTTGAATTTGTTCAGCAGTTCCGCTGTGACTCGACCATGCAGCGTTACTACTTAGTGCACCGTCAGCATAATCGAAGCCGTCGGTGAACAAAATATCTGCGTTAACCTGGGATGTGGCGGCTATGCCGACTAAAGCTGCAACCAAAAACTTACGTAACATTACCTTTTGCTCCTTGGGAGTGGTCAATCAAATTGTGATTGAATAAGTTGGGCCCCGAGTGACAAACCTCTGGGGAAATCAAGAGTGACAAGACTCTTCAAAAATATCGTTACTTCACCCGACCCCTCAAATTGTAGTTACTTCGCCCAAATTAACAGGCCCCCATTTCAGTCTTTTTGTGTCAAGATTTGATGAAGATGCCCATCCGCAACGGGCCCCATTCCGGTGCGGGATCACCCCAGCGGAGGTCTCTGTCCGTCATGGCCTGCCCAGTTTTTGACCAATTGGTGGAATTCACTCCCTTAATTCCCGACGGATGCGAGGATTCTAGCAGAAAGTGTATGCTTTAAGCTTTGTGCCGCTGATTGTAAAACGATCGTTTGGCGCGGCGGTGTATCGAGATCACCGAAGTTGGGGCAAGAAGCGCAGCGGCGACAAAGTTGGTTCAAGCGAAAATTTTTTTCGCATTCTGGGCTGTTTCCAAGGTCGACACCTTTAGCATGGTGGGTTCCGCCTTCTGGTAACCCACATGATTTGTGAAAATGACTTCTGGAAAATTGATTGCCAACTAGATGATACTGGCGGCCTTTTAGGCGTTTTCTAGTTTTTTCTTGACGGTGGTTCGATGCAGTCCTAGGCGGCGGGCGGCCGCTTGATATTGCTGGCCTGACTTTTCAAAAGCCGCTTGCAAGAGCGGCGGTTCGATGATTGCCAGTAGACGTTCATGTAGCGGCCGCAGGTCGTCTTTCTCCCATTGGCTAAGTGTCCATTGGCGTACCAGATCGGCCATCAGCGATTCGGTCTGGCCATCGCTTAATTGTTCAAGTCGTTTGGCAAGTTTGGCGGTAGCATCCGTCGCTGCGGCGTCGGGATCGTCTGGCAGATCTGCGGCGGTTAGCTGGCTGCCACGAGCCACCACCGCGGCATGTTCGATTGCCATTTTTAATTGGCGAACGTTACCCGGCCATCGTCGGCGTTTAAGTTCGTCCAAAAAGTCTGCGGAATAAACCAGTGAATGGTCGGGGCGAAGTCGACTAAGAAAGGTAGTGACCAACGGCCCCAAGTCATCAACCCGCTCCCGCAGCGGCGGCAGTGGGATTTCGAACGAACAGATTCGATAGTACAGGTCGTGCCGAAATTGATTGGCAACAACCTTCGCGCCCAGGTCTTGGTGCGTGGCACAGATCAGGCGAAAGTCAACTTGGACGCTTTGGTTTGAGCCCACAGGGGTGACTTCGCCAGAATCTAGGACCCGGAGTAGTTTGACTTGAACTTCCAGCGGAATATCTGCCACTTCGTCTAAAAACAGAGTACCGCCTTCAGCCTGTTGGATCAGGCCCATGCGTTGAGTCGTTGCGCCGGTGTAGGCGCCTGCGACATGTCCAAACAATTCGCTTTCGGCCAAAGCAGGATTTAACGCAGCGATATTTACGGGAACGAACGGGCGATCGCTGCGACGTCCAAATCGATGAATCGCTCGCGCGGTCAATTCTTTTCCCGTACCACTTTCACCGGCCAGTAAAACCGGAGTATCGTTGGTGGTGGTCAAGGCAATTTGTTTGAAGACCTGTTGCATTGCCGGCGATTGTCCTACCAGCCCTGTAGGACTTTGGGCAACCACCGCCGCCTCTTTTATGATCAGCGGCGCATTCAATGCTTGCTTCAGGGTTTGACGAACATTCTGCAGATCAAAAGGTTTCACAATATACTCAAACGCGCCTGCTTGAACGGCAGAAATCGCGGTCTGCAAGTCACCAAAAGCGGTGACGATTACGATCGGAATTTTCCCAAAGCGTTGATGGAATTTGGCGACTGCAGAAATGCCGTCTTGACCGGGAAGACGGACATCCAAAATCATTACGTCTGGATGCGCTAGTTCCGGGTCCTGATCGAACATTTGCATCGCAGATTCAACGCTGCTTGCGGTCTGACTGGCGATACCCAGTTGCGCGCAAAGTTGGCTTAGTCCCCAGCAGATACTTTCTTCATCGTCGATAATTAACGCCGTTTGGTTCATGTTATTGATAATCATTTGTGGCACTTACGTCAGGGGGATAGCGTTGCGTTGCCAATGGGCTGGGCCAAAGAAACGTGGTAGCAACCGGACTATTTCTAGGGTGGGAACGTCTCGCTTAACGGCAAGCGGACCTGAAATCGAGTCGCCGAATTAGGCGGATCGATCCGTTCCCATTGAATGGTGCCTTGGTGCTCTTGAACCAGTTGCTGCGTCAAATACAGGCCTAGACCGACGCCGTTTGGTTTGTGGGTTACGAACGAATTGAAGATAGAATCTTGCACGCTTTGGGGCGGGCCAGGTCCAGAATCCTCGACCGTAAGGTATGCGAACGTCAAGTCGCAGTGCAATTCTACAGCCACGTAATGATTTTCCCCGTCACGACTTGCCGTCAAGGTGTTTGGTTCTTCCGCAGGTGGCAATCCGGGCTCACTCGCGGCCTCCAATGCATTGTTGAGCAAGTTCATTGCGATTTGTTCCAGGTCGTCCACCGAAGCCCTGACCCAGGCATTTTCGGCAGTAATTTTCAGTTGCAAATGCAGGCCCAAATGTTTGGCCGCCGGCGATAACAGTTCTGACATTTCTCGCAGGATCGGGACCCAATCGCTGCAGTTCGTCACCGCCTGCCTGGCCCCTGGTTCGTCCAGCGATAAGAACCTTTGGATATACTTGTCCATCAGTGATAGCTGCCTTATCGCAACGCTAAGATTTTCCTCAGTCTTGGGATCATCGTCCCGGGCAGACTGGCACAATTGTATTGCCATTCGGCAACCGGTGGCTGAGTTGCGAAGTTTGTGGGCCATTCCGCTGCCTAAATGAACCATCGTCTGTAAACGTTCTTTTTGGCGAACTTCGGTTTCAAACGATCTTAGCTGTTCTACCATTCGATTGACCGCTTCGGAAAGCTCTCGGACTTCATCGTCTCGCTGCGGCAATTTCAGTAGGTTCCATTTTCCGTCGGCAATTAATTCCACTTGTGTCTTTAAACGGGAAAGCGGACGCGTAAACGTCGCAGCTAAGAGCGTGCAGACGGCTGTGACAAGCGGCAAGGCCAGCAAGCCACCTAGCAGCGGTGGACCCAGGTTCTGCCACCAAAGTTGGTTGTAGTCGGCTTGCGAATAAAGCACATGAATGGTGATTTGATTGGCGATCGAATCGGTGGCTCTGAGACTACCACTGGCAACCGAGTTGGGCAGACCACTGGAAATCAGTTGAGGAATTCGTCGAACGGTAATCGAATGGAAATATCGCTGCCCCTGAATCTCCACCTCTTGGTTTAGGCGGCCAGCTTCCAGGTCGATGTGCGAAGCTTGGTCCTGCGATTGTTGAAGCAATTTCAGTCCGGCAATCGCTTCGTTGGACAGTAGACTTAGTGAAGAATTCGTTCGATTGTTTGTAGAATTAAAAACCACGAAGTCCGCACCCGAAAGCGTTTTCATGTCGCTCAGGACCGTTTCAGTCAGCGGGAACTTGGACTGGGCCAACATTTGAGATACCCGTTGCAGGTTTCCCCCGACCTGTTGGCGATATCCGTTGATGACAACATATAAGTTGAATGCAGTCAGCCCCACCACGGCCGAAACCGCAAGGCCCAGCATCGGCCAAAGGATTTGAAATCGAAGTGGAACTCTCAACGGGCAAATCCTACGGTTCGAAGCCGCGACGGGCTGCAATGGTTGTCGAAAAAATACACCGGTTGTCGATTTGATCGACACGGCGGACGCTTGTTCAATCGTACTTGGTCGATCGATCGGTGCAACTTGGGCGGGTCGCAGTTTGGCCAAGCCAGAGGGGTAAATCCAAAAATAACGCTAACAAACGACCAGTGTAGAGCGTTGCGGGCCCTTTGCGGATTGAATCGGGAATGCAAAAGCATGGATTTTTCGGGCGACCGAGGTCGGAACGGCACAAATGTTGCAATGTTGATGCCAAGTACCAGGAAAATCGCTGGAAAAATCGGTCGCTGTGGCAAACGCCAGTTGCCCATGATTAGGATAGTTTTTTCGCTTCTGGTCCCTAATGGCTATGTTTGCCAGACGCTGGAACGGGCTCTTCGAAGTGTTCCAAACTTTCCTAGATGGCAGCATCGAGTTAACCGCCGTGCGTTGATATTGAAACAGGACCAAACGTCAAATGAATGCAATGGCAACCCACCAGCTACCCCCGCACATGCGACATACCGTAACTCCGAACACGGCATATCGGACTTCAGGGATGATCCATCACAGCCCCTTTCAAATCAACCATAGTCGTTCGCGGTTTGGATTTACTTTGGTCGAGCTGTTGGTCGTCATCGCGATTATTGGCATTCTGATGGGGCTATTGTTGCCGGCGGTGCAGATGGCTCGCGAGGCTGCGAGGCGAACTTCTTGTCAAAACAACTTGCGGCAAATCGGATTAGCCCTATTGAACTACGAATCGGCTAAGCACAAGTATCCACCCAGTTTTGAAATCACGTCGGGTTCGGTGCTAACCGGAAACAATGGTTCGTGGTCAATTC
The DNA here is from genome assembly GCA_041688615.1 of Mariniblastus sp. Classification (GTDB taxonomy): domain Bacteria; phylum Planctomycetota; class Planctomycetia; order Pirellulales; family Pirellulaceae; genus M30B19. The sequence goes on from JBDNHU010000536.1 coordinate 5,314, forward strand.
ATGGACGACTGTTGCCGTACATGGAACAAGGCAATGCCTATTCCGTTGTTGATTTGAAAGTGGCTTGGGACGCTCAAATGACAACTGGCGTACCCACGCTTAGGATTGCATCTTATCTTTGTCCCAGCGAAGTCAACGACGTTGTGCGAATCAAGAATGGCGCACCCTTCGTTTATCCTCAGACCTATGGTTTTAACATGGGAAGTTGGTTGATCTATGATCCTGCGACAGGAAAACAGGGCGACGGTCCGTTTTTTGTGAACAGCAAAGTTAGGGTGGCAAATGTGGTCGATGGGACCAGTAACACGATGCTGGCGACCGAGGTAAAGGCCTTCACTTCGTACATTCGAAATACTGCCGATCCAGGCGCTGTTGCTCCGGTGGATCCCAATGCGTTCACTGGATACTCGGGAGACTTGAAGTTGGGACCAGATACCAATAGCAATACCGGCCATACCGAGTGGCCTGACGGGCGAGTGCATCATTCGGGATTTACTACGGTGTTTACGCCCAACACCAAGGTCAACTACACCTACAATGGACAGTTGTACGATATTGACTTCAATTCCGTGCAAGAGGGCCGCAGTTCGAATCAGCCCACTTACGCGGCAATCACAGCGCGAAGCTACCACACCGGCGGAAGCGTGAACTCGACTCTCTTGGACGGATCAACTCGTTCGATCAGTGAAGACATTGAGCTAAGTGTGTGGCGCGCCTTAGGAACCGTCAAAGGCAAAGAGATGATCAATTCGGATTCACTGTGATTCCTTTGAGTGGTCCCTCTGTGCCAAGATAGCTGAGACAACATTGAAGTTTCTAATTAAGCTTGAGGGCTTGGAGAACTTTGATGTCAGATCCTGGGAAAAAAGCAGATAAAATATCGTCGGAAGTATCGGAACGTGCCACTCGCCGCCGTTTTACTTTGGCTTACAAGCAGCGGATCCTTGCCGAGGCCGACCAGTGTGACTCGCCGGGAAAGGTGGGGGAACTGCTGCGACGCGA
>JBDNHU010000537.1:0-8193 GCA_041688615.1 Mariniblastus sp.
CGCATCTGCCCTCTCAAAGGCTCGCGAGATGGAGACCGAATAGGCAGCGCAGCGTCACACAACAGGATTTTTACGCAAGGGCTTTCGGCTCACCTTCCAAGTTTCGCAACGCGGGCTTTTGTTGGTAGACTATTTAGTGATTCAGAGTCACTCACTTCGTTTACGGCGGTGACGTAAAAAACCTTCCGTTAGGTGACCCAAGATCATGGATACCGATTCAAAATCCAATAATAATTCGGCTTCCCCAGTGGTCCTGCTCTCCATTGGGTTCTTGCTTGGCGCAACTGTCGTGGGCGCGTGTTGGCTTTCGTCTCGTAGTGCAATCGCACCGCGTAACGATTTCGTCCGAAATGTCACCGTCGACTACATGTACGAGACCGATCCGGGGTCAACAGGCGGCCTCAAAGACCTTGCTGTCGACTCTATCGAATTCCTACCCGGTTATGTTGTCATGACCGACAAAAGTGGCAGAACACAATTGCTAGCCCTAAATCGGCTCCGCAAATTCAATTACCGGCCCGCCGAGCAGTAATGGTCGTCGCCTAACATGGTTTTTACGCGGGTCGCTTCGCGATTACCTTCCAAGTTTGGCGACGGACGCTGGTGTTAGCACGCCCGGCTTTCAAGTTAGAATCCATACCAAGATCATCAACAGCTACACCATTACAGCCTCGCTTGTCATGCAAACTGGGTGTTGCCCCCTACAGGCTTCCTTGAACCATGTGATGCATACGAAGGACCGGTGGTCGGTTTCCTGGTCTGCTTGCCGTTCGCCTGCTAGTCCCCGCTGATTTCTACCGTGTGATGGCCGGCAACCCATGGATATCTCGAACTCGTCATCTCCCACGCGGTTGTCGCTATCGGGTGTCACAAGCAAGTCCTGGAAAGATCTACTACAGAGCCGCGATAAGGTACTTCGAAATCACTATCAAATGGTTGCTGCTGCGAGCGGCATAGAGATTGAAGGGAATAAACCGTTGGACGAAATAAGGAACAAGGTGACTTTGAACTTGAACCTGGGAGCGGATGTTGTTTGTTCCCTCGAAGAAAATGAAGACAAGGTCGTTCGCGCAAATCGACTGGTAGCAACCTGGTTGATTTTCTGGACAAGTGTATTCCCGGCCACGATTACATCGATCTTTGTACTTTGGTTTTTCCAACCTTTAGCTCTTGTTGATGCCATGCTAACGATTCGAATGGTATTTTGGTTCGCGGGAATTTTCGTCGTCTCTTCTATTGGTGGACTAATCGTCCAAAGCCTATTTACAAAACCGCTGCTACATTTTTTGAACTGGTTATGCGGCTAAGTCTTCTACCCAGTCGCCCGCAAACAACTGCCCTGGCCAGCCGCGATCCCCTTCGCCATCAACCTGGTCGCGCATTTCCTACTTTACGCCAATCCAATTTGGACTGCGAAACCTCCTAATCGCCGCCCTCGACATTGCCATCGTCTGGCTCACCATTCTCTGGGCCATGAAATCGATCTGGCCCCACCACCGATGGATCACACTCGCTCAGATTTCCTACCTGATTTGGGACACGATCGCGACCGCTTTGCAGTTCACGATCACCTGAAACAATTGGTGACCACGCATCGTCAAGTTGCTATCGAACCAACGCTTGCTGTAGCGACGATATCCGAATGCGGGTTTGAAATGACCCTATCGTCCTTGCAGAACATGTAAAGCGGCCTCTGACTTTAGCCTCTTTAGCGTGTGTTCTTCATTAGCATTCGCTTCGCGAATGCGTTCAACGGCCCAGCTTTTCGATCCTATGCGATTGAAGGGACTTTAGTTTTTCAGGACCAAAATCGCAGGCCGCCAGATCACCAAAAAGAAAGCGAAGCGGCCGCAGAGCCAATTTCATTGTGGGGAACTCCTTGGTGGGCGAGCCATCGGCCACGTAATATCCTGGAGCAAAATCTCGGTAGTGCCCAAAAAACTCTGTGATCGATAACAGGATCCCGGAGCTTTCGGATTTCGGCTGACTTCTGCTCTGAGTGTTCGTTGCTAGGTCGCCAAGTGGGGATCAGCTGCTTGTACTTCTCGCGGCTTTTGGGCGAAACGTAGGGACCGAGATAATGATCCTTGCCGTGGATTCTAACCACAGCATTCCCCGACGCCTTGTGGCAATAATAAGATGGCAACAATAAGAAGGTACTTTTCGAGGCTTCTGAACCAGGTCCTCCGTAATTACGGAGAAAAGACCAAGTCAAAGAACCGCGCTACCAAACCTTGATAGGTACGCTAAGTCAAGCGTTCACGTTAAATACACCCGGCAGGGTTCGAACCTGCAACCTTCGGTTCCGTAGACCGACGCTCTATCCAATTGAGCTACGGGTGCGTGTGAAACGAGTTTACTCGCTTGCGATTGTAAAGTTACACGATCCTGGTTTTTTGTAAAGTACTTAAGTGCTTAACTTCGTCCCGTTCTATCGATCAAGCAGGCGCCGAAACTTGTGCCAAATGCGGGCCTTTCCACAAATTTCCCGCCTTCTTGTGGCCAGAGCCCAGGATTCAGGCTGAAATTAGCCACTCGCCCGACCAAATCTAAGTCCAAACCAGAAACGGTTCAAAACGCGGCTTCCCGGCTGACAACGCAACCGCACTTGCTGCGATTAAACCTGTTTGACCACCACTTTGCAGAACGCACACCCCATGATCGCCTAAACAGGCCTAAAACCTCTTTTCAGCGTGGCACAACACTGGGAACGACTGCCTGCGTTGCCACAGACAGCCTCAAACTTGACTAAGTTCGGTCGCAAAGCAAAAGCCTGCTGGCGGGGCGACGCCCACTCTGCCTTATTCACTCTGCCTTGTTCACTCTGCCTTGTTCACTCTGCCTTGTTCACTCTGCCTTGCCTGCTCTGACTTGTCCACTCTGCCCGCCAGGAGACTTGCATGATCTGGGCGGTCGGATCCGTGCCCGCCCAACCCCGACAGCGTCGCGGGCATCTGGCAGGCTACTGGTAGACCCCGGCACAGTGCAGTTGCGACCAAAGATTGACTTGCCTGCGCGATCGCTAACTAGTGCCCTGTCGGATTAGGCTGCCTTCGGAATTCGCTTTAAGGTTTCCTTCAGAAACGTCCAAAACTTCTGAACGCTGCTAATTTGCACACGCTCTTCGGGCGAGTGTGCTCCGCGGATATTAGGGCCAAACGAAATCATGTCCATGTCAAGATAATGGGTGCCCAAAATTCCGCATTCCAGGCCAGCATGGCAAGCGGATACGTGCGGTTGATCCTTGAACATCTCGACATACAACGACGACATCAAAGTCACGATTGCCGATTCTGGTGCCGGTTGCCAGCCAGGATAATCGCCCGCAGTTTGCACGACCGCCCCTGTCAACTGAAACACAGCGACCAGAGAATTCGCTAAATCATCGCGTTGGCTATTGACGCTACTTCGAGTCAAACACCCAATCTGAAACGCTCCATCCTTCACTAAAACTCGGGCCAAGTTATTGGACGTTTCAACCAACCCTTGGATCTTGGGACTCATGCGGTAGATACCACTTAGGCACGCATGCAGCGACGCAAGCAATGTTTCCTGCAAGTCTGCCGGGATTACTTCCGTTACGGTCGCCTCTTGGAAAGACACTTCACAGCCCGGATCGGTCGCATGAAAGTCAGCTTGAATTTCGCTGGCTTGGGTTGTGAACCACTGTTCAAACGCAGCCAAGTTGGACTTGGGAATCGTTATTGTTGCGACCGATTCGCGTGGGATCGCATTGCGAAGACCTCCGCCATCGATCGAAGCCACTTGCAAGCGATATTGCTTTGCCGCCAGCCATAAAATTCGATTCATCAACTTATTGGCATTGGCACGCCCAAGGTGAATTTCCATTCCCGAATGGCCACCCTTTAAGCCCTTGACTGTGATTTTCAAGCCTTGAGTGTCAGCCGCAACCGGGACGGCTGAATAGGTACCGGTGGCGGTTACGTCGACGCCTCCGGCGCAACCGATCGTCAATTCACAGTCCTCTTCGGTGTCTAAATTCAATAGTATCTTGCCCTGCAGAAGTCCGCCTTGCAGACCTTTGGCGCCGGTCATTCCCGTTTCTTCGTCAATCGTAAACAACGCATCAAAAGCGGGGTGAGGAATGTCTTTGGACGCCAATAGCGCCATGATTGTCGCGACCCCAATCCCATTGTCGGCACCCAGTGTCGTGCCATCGGCATGGACCCAGTCACCCTGCAGTAACATCTGAATACCCTGAGTCGCAAAATCGAAATCCGTGTCGTTGTTCTTTTGATGAACCATGTCCAAATGCGACTGCAAAACCAAGGGCGTACGATCTTCCATGCCGGCAGTTGCTGGCTTGCGAATAATCACATTGCCGATGTCATCGACGATGGTTTCTAGACCAAGAGTTTCACCAAACGATTTGGCAAACTCAATGACTTGCTGCTCTTTTTTGGAAGCGCGAGGCACTGCGTTTAGATCCGCGAAAAAGTTCCAAAGTGCAGTCGGCTCCAGATGTCGAATATCATCGCTCATGTTTAAATTCTTCTCTTAGTTAGTGGTCCTGAGTGCCAGTCGGCCGATCTCGCCAAAGTGAACTTCCTTGTTCCGATTGCCGGCAAACGATGTTCCCCGCCAGATCCAATACCGGGAAAGCGACGGCAGCGTTTGGATTAAAGATCGTAGTACATGCAAAATTCGTAGGGATGGGGTCTTAAACGGATAGCATCCACTTCGTTCACCCGTTTGTAATGAATCCAAGTGTCAATCACGTCCTGGGTGAACACATCGCCACGCAGCAAGAATTGATGATCCACTTCCAAGGCGTTCAACGCCTCTTCCAACGACGCCGGTGTCTTGGGAATATCTTTAAGTTCTTCCGGCGGCAAGTCGTAAATATCCTTATCCAGTGGCGAGCCGGGATCGATCTTATTTTGAATCCCGTCGATCACCGCCATCAAGATCGCCGAAAACGCCAAGTAGGGATTGCTGCTAGGATCGGGACAGCGAAATTCAATCCGTTTGGATTTAGGACTGGGCGAATACATCGGGATCCTAATCGCAGCCGATCGATTGCCCTGCGAATATGCTAAATTCACGGGCGCTTCATAACCTGGCACCAGACGTTTGTAGCTATTGGTGGTTGGATTGGTAAACGCCAAGATCGCGGGGGCGTGCTTCAGCAATCCACCGATTGCATAAAGTGCCATATCCGATAGTCCCGCATACTTGTCGCCCGCGAACAACGGTTGGTGGCCATTCCAAATGGAAAGATGCGTATGCATCCCTGACCCATTGTCTCCGAACAGGGGCTTGGGCATAAACGTGGCGGTCTTACCGTGCTTGTAAGCAACATTTTTGACGATGTATTTGTAGATCATCATCTTGTCGGCCATGGAGACCATTTCATCGAAGCGCAAATCGATTTCCGACTGCCCAGCGGTCGCCACCTCATGATGGTGGCATTCGACATTCAATCCGCATTCAATCATCGTCTGCATCATTTCATTGCGGATATCCATTAACTTGTCGGTCGGTGGAACCGGGAAGTACCCCTCTTTGTAGCGAATCTTGTAGCCTTGGTTGGGGCTTTCTTTCTTTCCACGATTCCACTCCGCTTCTTCGCTGTCCAGGAAGTAAAAGCTACTGTGTGGCGTCTGGTCAAAGCGCACATCGTCAAAGATGAAGAACTCGGCTTCGGGGCCAAAATTTGCGGTCTCGCCAATCCCCGTCGCCTTTAGATAGTTGGCGGCTTTTCTGGCGACGTTTCGCGGATCGCGGCTATAGTCCTCACGAGTAATCGGATCTTGAATGTTGCAGATCATCACCAGCGTGGGTAAGGCGGTGAAAGGATCAACAAACGTGGTGTCCGGTTGAGGCACCAACAGCATGTCGCTTTCGTTGATCTTCTGCCAGCCGCGGATACTGGACCCGTCAAAGCCCAAACCCTCTTCGAACGTGGCTTCGGTCAGGCACCCTACTGGAATCGTTGTGTGCTGCCAAAGGCCGGGAAAATCCATGAACCGAATATCAACGGCGCGGATATCTTTTTCGCGGCAAAATGCCAATACTTCTTTAGGTGTCACAGCCAGGGTTACTCGATAAATCCGGGGTTACTCGATCCATAAGGTGCCAATCGCTGTGCCTGCCTCAGCAGCCAAAACGCCGCACAATAACGCCACGCAAGCGGGTAGAGGCCGGGCACTAACTGCGTGCCGTTGGGTCGGGGTGTTGGGTTGAGTTGGTGTGTTGGTGTGTTGGTGTGTTGGGGTGTTGGGGTGTTGGTGTGTTGGGGTGTTGGGTCGTAGACGGACGGGTCTTGGACCGAATATCCCAGCCTGATCTTGTGCGGGCATCATGATAACACGATGACGGCCGCGCGCAGGTTGGGCCTGCAAAAATACGTGCAGGCCCCATCATAAAACCAGGCAGATCAAAAAAAACGACCAAGCGGTTAAACTTGGTCGATCTTAACTTTCAATTTTCAGCTATCCTGCCAGAGCTTACGCACCTGCCCGAATTCTGCTTTCTCGCAATCCACGGCTTAGTATGTCTCGCAAGAATGGCGAGTAGTCTTCGTACTTCACGTCATCAGGCGAACCCGCTGCATACTGATAGATCGCGTCACGTGGTTTCTTGCCCAGTGAAATCAAGGTCGAACTGACGGTACCCGTCGATTTCTCTCGAATCACCATGCTAGGCCGTCCAGGTTCAGTCGCACCACGAGCAAACACCTTACTCGCTAGTGCCAAGAACTTGACCGGTGAATCCAACGTTTGCAAAGTCAATAAACGACGAGCCAAACTGACGCGAGCGTCCCGAGGATCGTCCAAATTATAGTGACCTATAATGTTGAGTCCCGGCTTTAATTCCACGACTTCATTTTCGGTACTTGAGTGAATCACCCATCCGCTCTCTGCATCGGCGACAATCAAGTTCACGCCGTCATACTGATCGGTGTGCAATTGCTCCATTGCCAAATCCACTGCCACTCGAGCAGATGAACATTTCAGCATCTCTCGGCAAAGCGCCGCACGAGATTTTGTGCCAACAGCAGAACCAAATTTTCGTCGCGGAATGGCCGCAGCTAACATGCCTTTCTGATTAACGCCTAGATAAGTGCCTTTGGACTTCGGGTCAAAACTGGCAAGCACTCGCGGCTTACCAGATTGAATCGAAGGGATCGGGCAGACTCGGTCAAAGGATTCCTCCCGGTTCGCAGCGACTAAAATCGGCGAATCGGGAACAAGCTGATATACCAACGCCAATAGGCTCATACTTTTCCGTTCACAAAAGAATGAAGGTTGGAAACTACGGAAAAAAACCACCGAAAATCAATGTACCGAAAATAAAAGCCAGGAATACCCCCAAGTGGGTAAAATGTAAAACCTTTAATCGAAACTTAATTATTTTTCACATCACTGCCGAGCAATAATCGCCATAAGTTGTTTCAAGACAACAATTTAAGATCGTTAACGTCTATTCACCCTGGAGAAATTTTCCCGAATCAAACAATTTTGAAACTGGCAGATTTTAGGGGATTTGCGGCCAACCACCGACTTGACTGCCGCTAGCAAGTCCCACGAAATCTGAAGAATCTGTGATGACCTGGCCTAAGATAACCGACATAATGCGATCGATTGTACAGATGGAACTGTACTAGAACAAACAGCTGACTGTCTTGGACTGCCCAACTAACTGAACTAAGTTTTCGCCAATGAAAGCTTTCGGCGAGGGGTAGCTAGGTTTCCTTGCGACCGTATTGGTAAACCAGGACACCACGCTGCGATTTCGAAATTGCGAGCCTCAATCCCTCCCATGAAGGTAGGCGAGATGTCTTCCAATGCTTCCCGATGGATCGGTCAGCCGCGTACAAAATACTCGATGGCACCGCAGTTGCCGGTCCGTATTACCGGAACAGGTTTTTGCCTGCCCGATCAAATAGTGACCAATCAAGATCTGGAACAACGTGGCTATGACCACGAATGGATCGTGCAGCGGACGGGTATCCACAGCCGCCATATCGCACCCGCCGAACAAGCCACCAGCGACCTGGCTTACGGCGCAGGGCTGGCCTGTCTAGAAAAAGCTGGCGTTGCTGCCCAAGACGTGGACTTGGTCATGGTCGCCACTTGCACGCCTGACCACATTGCCCCATCAGTTTCTTGCATTGTTCAAGATCGTTTGGGCTGCACCAAAGCTGCCGCGTTCGATGTCAACGCCGCG
>JBDNHU010000538.1:0-16418 GCA_041688615.1 Mariniblastus sp.
CATTTTGCAAGACTTGATTCAAGAAATTAAGCCACAGTGCAACGCGCAAAATGTTCAAGTTCAGACTCAGTTTCATGAGCGGTTGGATCTGAAATGCGATCCTGATATGCTTCGCAGGGCAGTCAGGAATCTGCTGTTGAACGCGATTGATGCCACGGGTGACGGTGGAATATTAAGGTTGTCGTCGTTGTTGAGCGATAGTCATATTGAAATCGTGGTTGAGGATAGCGGTAATGGCATTGATGACGCCGCTTTAGAAAAACTTTTTGACCCGTTTTACACAACAAAGTCGACCGGAACTGGACTGGGACTGTCGGTCGTGGAACGAATCATGGAAAGTCATCGCGGTCAAGTTCAGGTGTCTCACAGTGAATTGGGAGGTGCCAAGTTCTCCTTGAAATTTTCGCTTGCTCAGATGAATGCAGTTGGGCCCAGTGGTACCGTTGCAATCACCCAGGAACCGCTACATGTAGAAGTGGCATTAGAAGTCGCATCGTCGGTAACATCGTGAACGGATTGTTTTTAGGAATCGCCGGCAGATTTCCCGAACGTAAGGGAAGTGCGGTGATTCTGTAAGCGGCTGACTGCCGTTTGAGTGGCCCTGGTTTGCGGCCGATCCTAGTTTGAAAATTGAAGCACTATCCAAGGACGGATGGATCATGAAAATAAATACGAATCAAATGAATCACGGTACCAGAATTTTGGTGGTGGATGACCATGCGTCGGCTCGGCAAAGTGTCGCAGACATCCTAACGGCGATGGGCCATGGTGTAGTTGCCAAGAGTAGTGCTGTGGAAGCTTTAGCGTATCTTGAATGTAATACCGTGGATTTAATATGCACGGACTTGATGATGCCAGGCATGGATGGGCTTGAGTTTATTCAAGCAATCACCAAGCGGCGGATCGATAGTCAAATTGTGATGTTCACAGCTCATGCGACGATTGATACTGCGGTGCAGGCGATGCGACTTGGTGCATTTGACTACATTGAGAAGCCCTTCGACATTGATCAATTGGAAGACGTCGCAGGTCGTGCGCTGCGGCATGGGCAATTGATTGATCGGCGTAGTTCGGTGCCAACCGGCGATAATCGCTTTCCCGTGATGATTGGTAAAAGTTCGTCGATGCTACAATTGCAGCAAAGAATTGCTCAGGCTGCCCCAACTGACGAAACGATTCTTGTTTCGGGCGAAAGTGGCACTGGAAAGGAATTGGTGGCCAAGGCGATTCATGGACAAAGTCTGCGAAGTGCCAATCCTTGGGTCGGTCTCAACTGCCCTGCCCTATCGGCTCAGTTAATGGAGAGTGAACTATTTGGGCATGAAAAAGGTGCGTTTACCAGTGCAGATGCGCCAAGAGTTGGCCGATTTGAATTGGCCGAAGGGGGCACAATCCTACTAGACGAAGTTACGGAAATCGATTTGGGTTTGCAGGCAAAGTTGTTGCGAGTCCTGCAAGAGCGAACGTTTGAACGCGTAGGATCTAGCCAAACCCGTCCGCTAAATGTACGAGTCGTTGCGTCGACCAATCGAGACCTGCACAAAGAAGTGAAAGAGGGACGATTTCGCGAAGATTTGTATTTCCGCTTGGCCGTAATCCCAATTCAGGTTCCGCCTTTGCGTCGTCGAAAAGAAGATGTACCCATGTTGGCCGATCATTTCTTAGCAATGGCGTGTCAGCGAATTCAAAGAGATCAAGTAAGCGTTTCTAGTTGTGCCCACCAAATGTTGGTCGATTATCATTGGCCAGGGAACGTAAGAGAGTTAGAGAATTTGATGACGCGTGTGGCAGTGCTTCAATCGGGGTCAGGCATCTATGCCGATGATCTGCGGCCGTGGCTGATTGATCCGGTCGTGCAGTATGCAGAAAACGTTGAATGCTTCTCACCTCAGACGCCCTCGATTCCTGTGGGGGTCAGTCTGCAAGAGATGGAACGCAAAATGGTCGAAGCAGCGTTGGATCAATTTCAAGGGCATCGCGAAAAGACCGCTCAAGCGTTGGGGATCGGCGTACGGACGTTGACCAATAAATTAAGGGCCTACGGTTACGCCCCTCGAGAAAAGTCGTTCCTAACCAAAGAACTGCGGGCCGCTTAGGTGACGATCCGCAGCGTCCTTCGGGCAAGTATTTGCAATCTTTGGGCGGTCATCAGTTTAGGCGTCTTGCCCGACCAGGCAGCTAAGGTCTTTCACTCCTTCACGATCCAAACGATGTAGCAAGCGTTTGTTGATATTTCGAATCGACAACGGCCCGCCATAAATAAAACCTGTGTAAACTTGAACCAAACTGGCTCCGGCGGCGATCATTCGCCACGCATCATCACCATCGAAAATTCCGCCAACGCCGATGATCGTCAATCGATCGCCTGCCGCGCGGTACAGTTTACGAACGACTTGGCGACTCTTCTCAGTCAAGGGCTTCCCCGAGATTCCTCCAGCGCCCAGTTGCTGAACCTTGCGATTATCCGTTTTTAGTCCGTCGCGACTGATGGTTGTGTTGGTCGCGATGATACCCGTTAGTTTCGCATCCAAGCAGATTTCAATAACATCGTTCAACTGAGCGTCGTTCATGTCCGGAGCGATCTTGACCAGTAATGGCTTGGGATCGCAATTTTGCTGCCGGGCCAGTGAAATGTTTTCGTTTTGCAGGCATTGCAGTAATTCAAGCAAAGGTTCCCTGTCCTGCAATTGTCGCAAGTCTGGCGTGTTGGGCGAACTTACATTGATGGTCATATAATTCGCGTACTCCCAAAGCGATCGAAAGCTACTTAAGTAACTTTTGGTGGCTTGATCGTTGGGGGTAACCTTCGATTTTCCGATATTAATGCCCAAAATGGTATTGGGTGCATTGGCTTGTAACCGTTGCTTTGCAACATCGGCGCCGGCATTGTTGAAACCCAGACGATTTAGCAACGCTTGATCTTTTGCCAAGCGAAACATTCGCGGTTTGGGGTTCCCGGACTGGCCAACATCGGTGATCGTACCCACTTCAATAAATCCAAATCCCAAAGTAGATAATTCGCGATGCCATCTCGCATCTTTATCAAATCCAGCCGCCAGTCCAACGGGGTTGCTGAAATTCAAGCCCAGTGTGTGAACGTTCAGTCGACGATCGGATACCGTGGTCAGCTTTCTCATCATCGCGCAGTAGCCAGGAACTTTGCAGGATGCTTCAAACCCGGCCATTGCCGCATAATGCACCGACTCGGCATTGGCATTGAACAAGAGCGGCCTGACCAAATGGTTCCAGAACATTTATTTGCCTTCCAGCGACAAAAATTCGCTGTCAAATGATGAATCGTCAAACGACTCGCTGTCAAACAACTCGCTGTCAAACAACTTGGCGTCAAACAACTTGGTGTTGATGGTGCGTTATTGGAAACGGCTTAACGACGGGTGACTTTTTCACATCCGTAATCATGGTTGGCGTCCGTACGGATGATTTACGGCGGCAATTCATGGTTCACCCACTCAAATTTCGGCTGCTGTGTTGCGTTTGCCATTGGCAAATCATTGTGGCTAAGTTTCGCTGAAGTAAAAGGGCGGGTAACGGGCGTTTGTTCGTGCCGAGGGTCTGGGGCCAAGATTGTTTTGTTTCGGTGCTGGGTGAATTTCTAACCGTGGTGACATTCTATACTTTTGGGTTATCCAACGTCACTTAGTTCCAAAACCGCGCCGTACTTGGCCATGACTAATTTTCGCAGTCGATTCAAGCCGTCACCTTCCAGGTTGGGGTCGGTCTGTATTAATTGGCGCGCGTCACTTCTGGCCTTCAACAGCCAAGATTCATCCTGCTGCAGATCTGCAATCAACAGTGGCGGCATGCCATGCTGCCGAGTTCCAAAGAAGTCGCCGGCTCCTCGCAATTTCAGGTCAGCTTCTGCAAGTTCGAAACCGTCATTGGTGCGGCAAAACAAGTCCAATCGCTCGCGGGCTGGTTCGGCCGTCGGTTCGTCTAATACTAGCCCCACGAATCCCGAGTAGCTGCCTCTACCAACTCGACCTCGAAGTTGGTGCAATTGGCTAAGTCCCAGCTTCTGTGGGCTGAAGATTGCCATGACCGTTGCGTTAGGAACATCGATACCCACCTCAATGACGGTGGTGGAAACCAGGACTTGAGTTAACCCACGCCTGACCGATTCCATGATTCGATTCTTTTCTTCACTGGGCATTTGCCCGTGCAGCAATTCGACTCGAAATCGACTAAGTGGGCCATCGATCAATTGTTGATAAACTTTTGTCGCAGTAACGGTGTCGTCGTTCGGATCCGAAGATTCAATTCTGGGCACAACGACAAATCCCTGACGTCCTTGGTCGATTTGCTTGCCAAAGAAGTCCCACCAAGATTCGTGTTTCTCGGGTCGCACAAGATAAGTACCCACCGGCTGCCTGCCTGGCGGAGCGTGACGAATGACCGACAGGTCAAGGTCTCCGAATAATGTCATTGCGGCGCTACGAGGAATCGGGGTTGCGGTCATCACCAAATAGTGAGGGTCGAAGCCACCTTGCTTTAATTTTGCACGTTGCTTGACCCCGAATTTATGGCCTTCATCGATGATCACCAAACCCAAACGCTTCCAAGGGATTTCGCTGCGTATCAACGTTTGTGTTCCAATGACGACATCAATTTCTCCGGCCGCCAGTTTTGCCTGCGTTTGGTGACGTTCGGCCTGTCCAACCGATCCCGTTAGCAGGGCCATACGAACTCGGCTTTGCTTTAGCTGTTTGCTTAGGGTTTGAAAATGTTGACGCGCCAACACTTCGGTAGGGGCCATCAAGGCGACTTGGAAGCCACAGGCGATACTTAACAAAATGCTGTAGATCGCGACCACAGTTTTTCCACTGCCGACATCGCCTTGGAGCATTCGATTCATTGGCACTGGGTTACGCAAGTCTTTACAAACATCATCAATGGCGCTGGTTTGTTCCGGCGTTAATTCAAAGGGAAAGAGCCGTAAAATTCGTCCGCGAATCTTTGCGGTATCATTAATGATGGGTGCATTGGCATCGGACGTCATCTTGGATCGGCGCATCGCCAATCCTAGTTGCAATGCGAAGAGCTCTTGGTAAACCAGACGGCTTCGAGCACGATCCACTTCGGCTTGATTGCCGGGCAAGTGAATGCCTTGAACGGCCTGGATAATTGATGCCAGTTGATGCCGTTGTAAGATCGATTCGGGCAATGCCTCCTCCAGAAGTTCCGCGTATCGATTGGTAAGGTTCGAAGCAATTTTTCTCATGTCTCTCTGCAGCAAACCATCAGTCAATCCGTAAACCGGCCGGAACTTGCCCAGCCAAATAGAATCCGCCGAGGTGTTGTCGCTTGGCGACAGGCTTGTCTTACCACTGGCCGCTGGCACAACAGCGTTCTTGAATGATGGGTCTGCTGGTTGCGAAAGTTCCGGTGCCTCCGGGAGATCAAGTCGCATCATTTTGGGATGAATCATCTCCCATCGCATCGTTTTCCTTTTGGGTTTGCCGCGAACCGCAACCCATGTACCTCGCTGTAAATCACGAATTCCAAACGTTGGGTTGAACCACAGTGCCCGCATCAATTGCATGTCTTGTTCAATCAAGACACCTACGATCACTTTACCGGCTTTGGTCACCTGTCGATCGACTTGATTGATGACGCCTACAACCGTCGCCTCTGTTCCATCTTGCAAGTCGTGAATGTTTGTCGTGGTGGTGAGATCTTCGTAAGACCGAGGAAAGTAGAATAAGACATCGGCCACCGTTCGCAGTCCCAGTTTTTGTAGTTTTTCCGCGCGGTCCGGCCCCACCCCCGAAACAAATTGTAACGGGCGGACCAAATCTTTCGAGTTTACAGGTTTGGGATCTGGCATAGAGAAAGTCAAGTCGTAAGTTGAATCGCCTAAATTTAATTCTCGAAGCGTGTTCGCTACCGTTATTTTGAACTATTTTGCCGGCTGACTAAACCGGGCACGCGAGTCACCACAAATCGAGTATCCCCGCTGTCAAATGTGATGGGCAATCAGCATTCCCAGTCGAACAGGTAAATTCTAACCAACAACCGTCGCAAATCAGACACCCATTGGAATTGATTGAACTATCGACAACCCAGTTCAAACTCTACAATGTAACGGCGAAAACAGGGCCCTGCCTAAGAACGTGCTGCGGGTCGGGTGAAGTATTTTCGGTCAGGGTTTGCTTTCGCTGTTGTGCCTGCCCTGAGGATGCTTGATTTTGGTCGCTTGATTTTCGCCAATTCGCGGGCAATCAGTGATCCCCACCCAATTGGCTGGTTCTGCCTACTGGTTCCGTTTTCATAGCTTGTGTTGTTGGTCCGTCTAACACTCCCTGGTCGATTCCAAAGGGAATTTTTGGCATGTCATACCGCTTGGTCAAGCGAATTTTAGGAGGCTCCAACCTCGAGCAAAAACTAAGGGTGATCTTTGGGATTTGCATTTTTGTGCTGATCGCTTTTTCTTTGTTTTTTGTGAATCGAATCACAGAAGATCTGATTCAGTCCAACATGAGGGCTCGGGCCAGCCAATTGATTTATCTAAAGTTGATGCAAATTCATTTAGGTGAAATCAGTATCAATCCCAATCCCGGCAATGGCCAAATCGATAACCAACGAATCAATCGCGAATTCGTTCAAGAGATCTCCAAAGAGATGTCAATTTCTGTGATCGACTTTCAAGTGATGCATCCCGATCCCGTGGCGCAACAGCTGTTCTACCTGATCCAGCCGACCATGCCAGCAACGGATGCCGAAAGCGAGATTTTAATTCAACTGCTTTCGGCTCGATTGCCATTGGAATCAGAAATTGAAGGCCAACAAAGCTGGTTAGATGACATCGCTCCCATCGCCAAACCCAGTGATGTGGACATCAATTCCCAAGAAACACCAAAGATGGCCACCGAACTATTGGCCGCCGCCGAGCATTTTCCCTCGATCGTTCGCTCGGACGGTGGGCGATACGAATTCTATCAACCCATTTTGTTGAAGCGAAAGATATGTTTGACTTGTCACCAACAAGACACCTCCTTAGCATTTTCATTGACGCCCCAAAATAGCGAATCATTCTTGGGACAGGCGGCAACCGGTTCTTCGCCCAAACCGTCTTTGGAAAACACGTCAACACTGGCCAATACTGGATTATCGGCAAAGGCTGGCCCGGGACAAGCTGCTTCGGGTGACGCCAGAAATGCTTCTTCGATTGATCAGTCGGACCCGCGATTAATCGCACGAATCACTCTGCCGTATCGAAATATTACCGACGCCATCAACCGAGCAAGAGCGATCTTGGCGACGGTTGCGATCTTGACCGTTAGTCTTTGTGTTTTAGCGATTTGGATGGTCGTCCGGTACGTGATTGCCAAACCGATCAAGCACTTGCAAGAGACCAGCGAATTGATCGCAGAAGGCCGTTTGGATGTCCGAGCCAATTTGAGTACAGGCGATGAATTTGAAAAGCTTGCCATTTCGTTTAACAAAATGTTGCGCAACATGATTGAAGCTCAGGAGACGCTTCAGGCCACTAATCAAATATTGGACCGTCGCGCTGATGAGCAAGCTCAGTTGAACATGAAACTGATGGAAATGAATCAAATCAAGAGCGAATTTCTGGCGAACATGAGTCATGAATTGCGGACTCCGTTGAATTCGATTATCGGATTTTCGGAAGTGCTGGAAGCGGCGGACGCGCTTACCAGTCGGCAACGAAGATATGCAACCAACATTCGAAAGTCGGGTCGCCTGTTGTTAGAATTGATTAACGATATCCTTGATCTGGCTAAACTAGAGGCCGGTAAGATGGAGGTGAAGCCCGCAGAATTCAATATCGGAAACTTGATGCATTTGTTGACCGATTTGCTTCGACCGCTGGCCGAAGATAAACGCATTTATCTACAGACGGACGTCGATCCTCAATTGCCCGACCTGTTTCAAGACCAAGTCAAAGTTCAACAGATTTTGACGAACCTGTTGTCCAATGCAATCAAGTTTACTCCCGAGGGCGGCAGAATTCGCATCAGTGCCCACCGAGTGTTGAACCAAGCGGATCGGCAAGCGATTGTGCTACTTACCGTTGCCGATACCGGTGTGGGAATCGCAAAAGAAGATCGAGAGATTATCTTCGAGAAATTTCGCCAAGGCCCTTCGGCAACCGGCGGGAATAATCTAACACGCGAGTATTCGGGAACTGGACTCGGACTGTCGATCGTTCGAGAATTGTGTCACTTATTAAGAGGCGAGGTGACACTAGAAAGCGAAGTTGGCAAAGGCAGCACCTTCTCGGTGCGTCTACCGTGGCGATGGGTGGATCAACCCCGCTTAGATGCTCATTTGACTCAGAAGTTGGATCAAATCATGAAACCAATTCGCCACGATTTGCCAATCCGATCAATGATCGGAGCAGTTGAAAATGAAAATGAGGCACGCGAGGCGATGCCAGATCGAGAAAACGCGCAAGAGAGCCGCCAGCAAGATCGCACCCAAGAAGAGATGCCGCCCGCTAGTTGACTAGTTTCCCGAAGCGTACCCGCTTGCCTTGCTGTGTCCAAGTACTTAACGCCCAATGACCTGCGTCCGATTATTTGGGAACACAGCCACAGTACTGAATTTTTCAATACGGCATGTTACCGGTCTGTGTGAATGCGAATTGCAAATTAAACATTCACGGTAGCCAGCCAAGTTTTGTGGTCACGATACCATTGCACACTTTTTGCAATGCCATCTTCCACTGATACCTTAGGCCGCCAATCCAACAGTTGCTGGGCCTTGTCGATGTCAGCCCATGTTGCCATCATGTCCGCCGCATGAAAGTCACGTTGGTCCACCACCGCCTTCTTGCCCAAGTGTTGTTCGATCAACCCGATCACGTAATTCAATTCAACCGGTTGATTGCCACCGCCCAAATTGATGATTTCATAACCCAGAGATTTCGTTGCTAAGATCGTTCCCGCTGCAATATCATCCACGTAGGTGAAGTCTCGTGATTGAGTGCCGTCACCATAAACGATGATCGGGGTCCCTTCGTCAATCCACTTGATGAATCGAAAAACACTCATGTCTGGACGGCCTGCGGGGCCATACACTGTAAAGTAACGAACGATTGATACGTCAGTCTGGTATAAATGGTGATAGGAATAGGCCATCACTTCCGCGGCTTTCTTGGACGCCGCATACGGAGACAACGGAGTGTTCACCGGCAGGTCTTCACGGAACGGCATCGATTGTCCAGCATAGAGACTTGAAGTTGACGCTAGTACAAACTTCTTGATGGATCGCTTTTGCATTTCATCAAGCAAGTTCAAACCGCCCATCGCGTTGGTCGTCATGTAAACAAACGGATTTTCCATGCTGTAACGTACGCCAGCCCTGGCCGCCAAATTGATAACACAATCGATGGTAGCCGAATCAAAAACAGCTCGCGTCGCTGGTCGATCTTCCAAGTCCATTTGGGTAAATGAAAATCCGGGTCGGCCTTCCAGCTGGGCCAGGCGATGCTGCTTGACCGAAACGTCGTAGTAGTCATTCATGTTGTCCACTCCGACAACTTGCTTCCCCGAATCCAACAGAAATTCAGCAACCTTGGCGGCGATGAAGCCAGCACAGCCCGTCACTAAATAACAATCGTGTTCTAGGTTTTCGAATTTCACAATTAAGCCTTACTAAATGTCAAAATGCATTGATCAGTTGGCACTCGGGCCAGGTCGCCTACTCATTCGCCAGGGAAACATTGAAGCCCGAATCGCGAAGCACTGCCAAGCGACGAGCCTGATCCAAGTCGTTGGCCACCATCTCGGCTATCATCTCATGAACCGTTATCTTGGGCGTCCAACCCAGTTTCTCTTTCGCCTTGGTCGGATCACCCAACAAGGTTTCCACTTCCGTCGGACGGAAGTACTTGGGATCCACTCGGACAATCGTTTTACCCAACAACGCCTGCAATAAATCTGCTTCGCGCCGGTCGTTGCAGTGATCGGTAGAAACCGCACCCACAACACCCAATTCGTCCACCCCGGCACCTTGCCAATCAAAGGTGATTCCTAACTGCTTACCCGCCGAATCAAAGAAGTCTCGGACGCTGATCTGAACGCCGGTCGCAATCACGAAATCTTCGGCCTGTTCCTGCTGTAGCATCAACCACTGCATCTCAACGTAATCTTTGGCATGACCCCAGTCCCGCAACGAATCCAAGTTACCCATGTACAGGCAATCTTCCAACCCCATCGCAATGTTGGATAGACCCCGAGTGATCTTACGGGTGACAAACGTTTCGCCGCGGCGAGGGGATTCATGGTTGAACAAAATACCGTTACAAGCATACATGCCGTACGCCTCGCGGTAATTAACCGTGATCCAATACGCGTACATTTTGGCAACCGCGTAGGGGGAACGAGGGTAAAACGGAGTGGTTTCCTTTTGCGGAATCTCTTGAACCAAGCCGTACAGTTCCGAAGTCGACGCTTGATAGAAGCGAGTCTTCTTCTCCAGGCCCAGGATCCGAATCGCTTCCAAGATCCGCAGCGTACCGATCGCATCCACATCGGCCACATATTCGGGCGATTCAAACGAAACCGCCACGTGGCTCATAGCGCCCAAATTGTAAACTTCATCAGGCTGAGTCTGTTGAATGATGCGAATCAGATTCGACGTATCGCTAAGATCACCGTAGTGAAGGAAGAACGACGGATCATCGTGCGGGTCCTGGTAGATATGGTCAATTCGATCGGTATTAAAACTAGACGCACGGCGTTTAATGCCATGCACCTCATAACCTTTACCCAGCAGCAATTCCGCCAGGTAAGAACCATCTTGACCCGTAATGCCCGTGATCAGTGCTTTCTTTTTGTCACTACTCATTGCGATTAAGACTTTCTATGTAGGGGAACTTTGGGGCCTGCCACCCACTAACTAAGGAGTTGTTTCGAATTGGGACTTGGGAGGTTTTAAGAAGTATTGTGGGATCTTTCTAAGTGGCTTTGTGAAGCGCAATCCCCAAGGAGGATTTAGTCCGTTTTCGATCCAAGCTTGGCGATCGTCTCGATTGGCATTCAAGCGATTCTTGATCGACGCGTTGCTTTCACCACCGACTCGCATTTTGACCAGTACTTCAGGAATGTATTTTACTTTGATTTGATGTTTGTACATCAAACGCACCATGCATTCATAATCAGCGGCCGAACCTAAATCGGTTCGGTACCTGCCATATTTTTCGTATATTTCTCTCTTGATGTACACCGTCGGGTGCGGCGGCATCCAGCCCGTCCGAAAACGTCGTCGATCATAATCGCCCGACTTCCAATAGCGAATGATGCGATTTGGGTTCTCCGCATCAACATAAACCAAATCGCCATAAACCGCATCGCAATCGTATTGTTCAAAGGCCGAATTCACAAGATCTAACGCATCTGGTCGTGCTAAGAAATCATCTGCATGTAAAAAACCAATCACGTTCCCCTTAGCTGATTTGATACCTTTGTTTAATGCATCGTAAATGCCATTGTCGGGTTCTCGAATTGCAAAGTTGATCGATTTTAAATTCTGACTGACGACTAAATCTGTGCCGTCATTCGACATGCCGTCGATGACTATGTATTCAAAGTTATCGCAGTTTTGCATGTGCACACTGTTTATAGCGTCTGCCAAAGTAGACACGCGATTAAAAACCGCCGTTACCAGTGATAGCGTTAAACTATCCATGGATTTCGATTGAACGATAAGTGACATTGGCAACGCAAGGTTTAGGATGTGTCAATAACTTTTAGGTAATAAATTTTGGATGGGAAGCGTCTGATTGTTTGTGAAAATTTCAGAATTCAACAAGGGTTAGCCGGCTAGGTTTTTTGTCGCAGTTTCATTGGAATCTTAAGGAACTTGCTGATGATCCAGGTGTAGGCGACCGCATAGAGAACGAACCGTATCAAGCCACCAACCAGGGCATATCTACTGCACAACGCAAGGCAAGTAACCAACGAGATATACCCAACTTGCCAAAGCATGGAATTGCTGACTCGGGCACGGTTTTGCACCTTCTTGGCCATGACGCCCAACAGTGAGAAAATAATGGCCGTTCCAATAAAACCGAAGTCAAGATAGAAATCTGCGAAAACCGAAGTGCCTGTCCCAGAAACCCCTTTACCAACTTTTCCTTGAATCAAGAGAGTCAGCAGCATGCTTGAGCTGGTTTCAGGGGACTGTTCCATTCCAACGAGTCCACGTGCAAATGGGACAATGCCTAACAGTTGCAATAGTTGCATTTTTCCAAAGAAGTAGTCATGTCTTCCCGGAACATAATCTGCGGCAACAAAGCCGCAAACCGAACTGCTTCCAAGATTTACTAATGCAGTGTTAATGTTCGCGATTGGATCCAATTTGACGAGACTAGATGAGCCTCCACGGACCGAAACAATAAGACCTAAAAAGAAGATAAGTGTTGTACCCAGCACTACCAAGGACTTCAGTTTGGCGGGTTTGCGATACTCATTGAATGCGATCATGAATGCCAGAAGAACGTAAACAAGAGTTGAACGATCGCCGTGAAGTCCGATAGCAATAATGGTTGCTGCAATCAGTACCAAGTCCATTTTGGAAATCCCGAATCGAGTGCGACCTGTTTTGACTAGCCTTTCCTTGGAAGCGAATCCCAATGTGCAACCAATGACCGCGAATACTTGTCCCAGTTCAAAGAAAATATTCGCAACAAAACTAATGTTGTTGGTTCCGCTATAGATACCAAAGAATCGGGCTGGCCCAACGATTAGCACAAAAGCCGTGAAACCTAGAAAGCTAAGGCGGATCATTATCTGTCCGAATTTCCCCCAGCGTCGTCTCAATGCATCTGGAATATGATTTTCGGAAATGAGTGGTCGAGCCCGAGAAGATGCAATCACATAGTATCCGGTCAGAAACAGATTTAGGCACGTTAAATACATCGCCAGGCAACTGCAAACCTCACGAGCGGCATCGGCTTCTCGGAAATTCCAGATCTGTATTTGACCATCTAAAACACCGGTTATCCAGTAAAGAAAATAGCCGAAGTGAACAATAGAAAAGGTAGACGTGAAAAGAACATCAACGGTTAGCCAATTTACCGGTTTAGGTTGATTCGATTTTGCCAAAAAAATGACAATGTGCGTTACAACAATCATGCCCAGGCAGATCATTACAAACCAGCGTTCGGGACGTATTGGCGCAATGGAATACAAGGCCAAAGACAAGCAAGCTAGGCCGAAAAAAGCTAGACTGACCGTCGATTGATTATGTGGCTTCATGTGAGATCTGTATTTTGCGATAGATGAATTCGATTGTGAGAAAAATACTAAGCAGGCACTACTATAACAATTCAACGCAATGAGTTAGTTGATTGTTTGGCGGAGCAAGCTAGGGAGTCTAGCATCGGTACTCGTGGTACAAGATTTTTTGCATCCGTTGGATATGTGTCTTTCTCGTAAAGTTAGCCGAATAGAAGTCGATCGTTTTCTTACTCAGGCTTTCAACGAGTTCTGGCGATTTGATAAAACGAGCAATGATTTCGGCAATCTGGGCAGGGTCTTGATAATTGACAAAAAAGCCCGTTTGACCTTCCACAACCTGCTCGACGATTCCACGCCACCTGGTGGCAACGACAGGCAAACCGTTGGCCATTGCCTCGATAATGCTGATCGGTTGCCCTTCAGTGGGGTATTGAGTTGGCAGGATAAATAGGTGGGATGAATCAAACATCTTTTGCTTCACTTCGCCACGAACGGTGCCATGAAAAATTACATGTCGTTTCAAACCAAGTTGATCGACTAAGTCACGAAATTCATCAGCAGTTGAAGGAACTTCAGATGGCCAATCTTCTTCGGACGTTTGAA
This sequence comes from Mariniblastus sp., assembly GCA_041688615.1. Taxonomy (GTDB): domain Bacteria; phylum Planctomycetota; class Planctomycetia; order Pirellulales; family Pirellulaceae; genus M30B19. The sequence continues at coordinate 13,833 of JBDNHU010000538.1, forward strand.
ATGCACCGCAGAAATGAAAGACCACATTGGAAGTCTGGTGCTGGTTCACCAATATTTCGCAAGCGTGCAAGACATCCATAAATCCTTTACTAGGAATCAGGTTGGAAAGGTACAAAATGTGCATGTCTTGCTGATTTTGAAGTGACTTTTGGTTGGTGATCGAACTTGCAATCTCAATCGGGGGTCCATTGGGGATCACCACAACCCTTTCATCAAATTTTGACACAAACCCGAACTGAGTTTTTATTGATTCACCCAAAGCGATGATTTTGCTTGCTCGGTTTAGCGTCACTCGGATCAAAGATCGAAATAATTTTGAACGCTTCTCATAAAAGTCAGCATAACCTCCGCTCTTCAGGTGTAGCACAATCCTTTTCCCCAGAAGCTTGCTCCACCAGACGATTAAGAAGTCCTTAAAGAACCCAGCACGTGAGCACGAAATGGTTAAATAGGTTGTAGTTCCAAGTGGAATGTAAATGAAGCAAAGAACCAGAGGATAAATTAGTTGAAAGGATCGTTGGATCGAGAATTTTCCGGAGCTCACTGGTTCGCCCGCGATTTGTAAATCAATTACGATCGGTTCTTCGCCCAGTTCAAACAAACCTTCGACTAGCGATTGGAAACCAATGGCAACGCCCGTAGCATTTTTTTTGGGAAGCGGACCAATCAAGACTACCTTTGTCACTTTATGAACGCTTTTTGCATGGGGTTTCAAAATCAAGAATCGTAGACTCTACAGGCGGTTGCCTGGAACTACTTTCCTGGGGATATCATCAGGTACAATCCACGATCGATAACTTTGACCGATTTTTGATTTTTCCCATTGTTCGATTCGGGCATTTCGCTCGTGAGCATAGGAATCGTCGTCTTTGATTCCGCTATCGATCGCAAGGTTCTTCATACAAACTGCAAGTGAATCAGAATTCTTGGCGTTGAAGAAAGTTGCCACTTCAGTGGAAAATACGTCTGTGTGCGAGGGGATATCTGAAAGGATTAAGGGTGTTTCAAGTGCCAATGCTTCCATGGCAACATTGGGCAATCCTTCAAAAAGTGAAGTCAAGACCAAGGCCTTTGCCGAATTTATTAGTGGATACGGATTAGCTAAGTACCCCAGAAAGAGAATGGCATCCAGATCGCCGTTGTGCTTAGCCTGTGAAATCAAATTGTCTTTTAAGCTTCCATCGCCGACGAAGACGAGTTGAAAGCCGGTAAAGGTTTTTCGAAATTCATGAAACGCTGCAATGGCTAAAGCGAAGTTCTTTGGTGATTCAAGTCGACCGACACAAATAAAGAAATTCTCTTTGATGAGTGATTCGCTACCTTCGATTCTTGCCAACGATCGTGCCTTGATGGTGTCAAGCTCAAGAATGTTCGGTATCAGAACTGTCGGCCGCGATCCTCTGGCTTGCTGCCAGTATTCGAAACCGCCTTTATTATTGGCGATTACAACATTTGCAAACTTGCCAAGCCAGTTTCTTAACGACCATCGTTGTTTCCTGTTCGTGCTTTGAAACGTGTTGGGTTCTCGCATCAGCCAACGAACTTCTCGGTGAAATGTTGCCCAAAAACAAGCCAAGAAATCGCAGACGGTCACACAGCTAATAATGGTAGACGGACGATACTTGCTACAAATTTTCCAGAACTTTAGCAGTAGCAACGGAGAGCGAAATGAGTGGGTTCCAATGGCGATTCGCTTAAGATTAGGGATGGATTCGGCCTCTAGGTCCACTGGTTGATCAGCCAAACAAAGATGGATGACCGTTAAGCCTTTTCTCGCCAGTTCTTCTGCTACTAACGACAACTGCCGCTCAGCCCCACCTTTTCGAAAGTGAGAGGCTACTACTAATACGACAGGCTTTATTTCATTCGTATTTTTCATGCCAAGCAACTACCTCAAGACTGGATATTTCATCGTAAATCGACCGAGCATCAGCACCTCTATCTGCGTTTGTTTTTAATCGCCGCACAAATCACTCTTGCGCCAAAATGACTGACCGCACGAGGAATCATCGGCATAAAACGCCCAGCGCGAACCAAAATAGATTTGCTGTAACGCATCGCATTGCCTTCGATATGCTGAATACTGAAACCATTCTTCTCAAATGACTCTCTGATTTCAGTTCTTCGTAAATAGTGGGTGCAACTGATTAAGTAGTCGTAGTCTAGTTCGGCCACTTTCTGCCAATCCTTAACCTCGCGGTTGCGTCGGTTTAAACCCAGTCTGGCCCAAAGTTTGATCCAACTTGAATTCTTTATCTTCCCAGCAAAGGGCGTTCCGATGTGAGCTTCTAGAACTCGCCATTGGGCGGGGAAAATATGCATCGACCAGCCATCGGGTTTCAAGACTCGTGAAAGCTCTTGAAGAGTTCCGTCATAGTCCTGGACATGTTCAAACACTTGATCGCTAAACACGAAGTCAAAGTGATTGTCCGGGAAGGCCAGCTTGTATGGGTTCATTTCAATCTTGAGAATGCGATGATCCTCTTGTAAATTCGAAACATATTTTCCGTCTTTGAAATTGATATCGCCACCAAAACAATCGTAGCCCAATTCACAAAAACGCTGTACCTGATTGCCGGCACCACA
>JBDNHU010000539.1:0-6023 GCA_041688615.1 Mariniblastus sp.
AACGCAATTAGCCCGCCCCAGCAAGCCCAAACAGTCAACGGTGCTCAGAGACGCTTACCTCAATCGGAGAATCTTCCATCCATGAACGTCAATCGCTTCGGCAGAATTTTGTTCCGCAGTAGACGGCGGCACACCCTCGCTCTTTGTTCAAGCCGCGATCCTTTGGTATGATGTTTGTAGCACCAACATCGTTCGCTTCGTTGTGAACGGGTGTCGTAAAAACCTCCCGTTGTCGGGCACAAGTTTGTTCTGATTCACGCCTTTGGGTACAATAACGACATGGACACTCAACCCAAACAAATACTTGACATCGCTCTAACCCTACCGGAACACGATCGCGGGAACCTCTCGGCTTCGCTTATCCGTAGTTTGGATGCTACGCCTGACCCATTGGCTGATGCTGCATGGGCATCTGAAATCGAACGTCGCATTCGCGACATTGACGATGGTTCTGTTGAATTGGAACCGTGGAGCACCCTAATTGACAAAATGCGCGACCGTCGCAATGGCTGATCTCCCATTTTGGTTTCATCCAGACGCGAGCACAGAGGTACTTGCGATTCACGACCGGTACTGTAACGTGACTCCCGAGCTTGGTGAGGATTTCCAAGACGAGTTAGAATGGTAGCGATTAGTGATCGCCCGGAGCGCCAACACTTGGCCAGAGTACCTTCACGGAACTCAACGGTACTTGATGAAACGGTTCCCCTACTTCGTTGTCTTTCGCGTAGCTCTCGACCGAATTGAGATTATCGCAATCGCCCATGAGCGCCAACGACCAGGTTACTGGGCAGACCGAAACGAAACGCAGTGACCGACAACATGGTTTTTACGCAAAGTCCTTTCGGGATCACCTTTGCACTTTAGCAACGGGCGATGGCGTTGGTACAATTTCACTTACTCAACGTCAATCGCTTCGGTCACGGAGGTGACGTAAAAACCTTCCGTTGGCCGACCTAGCGTGTTTGGATGGCGGACACTTTGCGATCATCGCGCGGCATTGATTAGTGTGCGATTAGCGCGGATTAGTGTTCACAAAAACATGCCTGCGCCGAACACTAATCTTCTCTAATCTGACACTAATCCGGACGGACGCCTGATCCGGTTGGAATGCGATAGTTCAACGGTCGCCCAACATGGTTTTGCCGCAAAGGACCTGCCCGCACGCCTTCGTTGGTAATTCAACATCGCTGGCGTATCATTAGCTGATCGTTATTCCACGTCAATCGCTTCGGTCACGACGGCGTCGGCAAAACCTCCCGTTGCACGACCTCAGTCTTCTCAACAATTACGGTTCTTCGGCGAATAAACGACTGAAGACTAAACGCCGAACGAGTATCGAATGTCCGACAACGAGAACCATCTTGGTAATATCATCGCTGGCGTTATGCTGGACGCGATCGTCGGTGGTGGGATTGGTCTTGGTGCGTGCATCTTTTTCTTCGATGAACCGCCACGGTTCACTGGCGACACTGTGCTAATTGGTGCTGTAACCTGTGGCATACTCGGATTCTTCCTTGGTGAGCGTTTCATCCAATGGCTCAAGGAAAACTGGTGGCACTTCTGTTAGGCAATCTATTGTCGTAGCACAGAGGAAAGCAAATGACGTTCAGGAAGTCGGATCACTGCATGGTACCGATGAAGGTCGCAATTTATGCCAGTGGAATGAAACCTGGTAACTCCGGTGCAGGGAAGGCCGTGAAGCGGTTGTGATTAGAAGGCAAAGCCTTGTCCGGGCTCAGAACCTGGATCCACAAGGATATACTAAGTCATGTATCAGAATCGCGGCATTGGCTGCCAGGAAGGCAAAGATTGGGAGCCGGATGCGGTAACTCCGCACATCTGGTTCTGAGAGGGACTGGGGCACAATTGAGCATGGTTTCGATGTTGTGGCACCGCCGGGAAACCAGGCGGCAAACAGAGAACACAAACTGAAACCTAAACTCGAAAAACCCAGCCCTACTCGCCCAAAGTCGCTTCGCAATCACCTTCCATGTTTCGCAACGTCGGCCTTTGCTGGTACACTGATAGTCAACATCAAGTTGTTCGCTTGGTTGACGGAGGTGACAGGAAAAATTTCCGTTGTTCGGCAAATTCCAATTGATCATTTCAAGAGAGTCTTTATGCGCACACTAGCTTTGTTATCGATCCTGCTTCTGGTCTCAGGCTGTGGTGGCGATCAAGTAAGCGATAGTTCTGAACCTGTGGAACAATCAGCGAAATCCACGGCGGCCAGCAGCGACATTGTCACTTCTGGAAGTTCAGCCGTTGCAGAAACACCGCCCGGCGTTAAAGCCAAGCTTCCGTTTGACATGCCGATCATGCCCGGTGCCCGCTATCTGAGTGACGTGAAATTCTCGAAGCCGACCAAACGACGCGGTCCGGAAGCAATCGCGACCATTATTGCCAAGGGAACCACGTTGGAAGTGGTTGCATTTTACGAGAAAGCCATGACTGAAAACGGCTTTACTCCAACACTTGGTAAACAAAATGATGCTTCGACTGCAAGCGTGATGGGCGTGCGCAAGAATGGCGAAACGTTCTCGATCACCAGTATGCGAGGAGGTTCCAAGGCAAAAGAAGGCGAACGCCAAACGGCGATTGTCGCCACCAAACCAAAGTCGGAAGAGAATGAGTAGGTAATTCTGCTGCGAATCTCGATAAATCTGATCCGATTCCAAACGCATGGTTTGTTGAACGCATGGTTTGTTGAACGCATGGTTTGTTGAACGCATGGTTTGTTAAGCTTGGTGCGTCGCGGGGGAACGGCATAGTTTCTCTGCACGGTAGCTTGGTGGTAACCTTGGCTCTTGGACAGCGAGTTGGGAAGGGTACAATGTCGCTACGTCAAAGTCACTGGCTTTGCTTACAGCCGTGATGAAAAAAACTTCCGTTGTCCGATAAAGATTCCCAGCGTCGGCAACTTTGGTAATTCTGGGTGACGAATCCGAAACTTCTTGTCGCTGGCGGTTTGGTGGATTCGTAGGAAAAGGCTAGTGGGGACAGCCGATTGGGTCGACTTCACAGGTCTGTGCGGATCGGACGGATCGTGTGCACCGCTTGATATTTCCACCGAGCATGAAGCGGATTCAAGGCGAATTGGGCGTAAGAACCTGGTATTGGAAAAACGGCGATCAACCAAGCAGTTGTTGCAATTCCTCGGAATCCTTCAACGTTGTGGATTACTACGTCGCGAGTTAATTTAACCTGCGGCAACGCCCGCTATGGCTTGATACGATATTTCTTGAATCGGCAATCCTTGGTCGACTTCTACTTGCGTAATCTGTGATGTGAAGCTGAAGAAAATTCCATCTTCACTTTGTACTCGTAAATCCAACGCCCATCGAAACAAAGAACTACATTATGGCATTGTTCAAGACCCGACTATTTTCAGGCAAACAAGAATCGCTTTCCAAGCCACATCCGTTCTCCGATTTGCCCTTGATCCTGGCAAGTGGACTTGGGCGGTCCGGCACGACTGTACTTCGACATTGCCTTGCAGCACACTCTAGGTCTGCCAGTCAGAATGAAGAGTGCAATTACATTCACGACCTAATTCGTGCAGCAGATACAAACCTTGACAATAAAAACCATCTCAAGACGCTGCCGGTTTCGCAAGATTCCTATTGGCAACTACATCGGCAATTGTTGCTAAATTTATACTGGCCCGTTGATCAACTTGAAAACATGGACCAACCGCGAGCGATTTCCACGTACTCGATGCTCGACCCCCGCGCCGCCATTGGCCTTAAAAAGGCATTCCCGAACCTGGTGGTTTGCTACATCATTCGAAACGGGATCGAAGTGGTCTCGTCCTACCAGTCGTTTCCTGCATTCAAGCATCTTGAATTTGAAGCGGTTTGTCAGCTGTGGGCACTTCGGCATGACATGTTCAAATACCAAGCCCACCAGCGTCACTTTTTCCTTTTTCGATTCGAATGGTTCCAGCAACCGGATCTGTTTCAAAATCAACTCGAAGCGGCGTTGAAGTTTGCAGGTTTGGAGTTTGAACCACGATGCATGGAACCACTGAAGACAAAATTCCACCCAACCACGTTTGCCGGCGAATCGCCAAATGCAGCCAAAGAGATGACTGCGCGACGCGATCGTTGGACTTTATGGAATGACCAACAACGGGATTTGTTTGCGACAATTTGCGGTCCCGCTATGAAATCACTGGGCTACGAAATACTTTGGCAGTAGCCCAGCCGCAACCGAGGTTCTGCGATAACCCACGGTTGACTACCGGCTTGGAGACGTTGCGAATGTTATCAAATCGCATGTTAGCAAATCGCATGTTATCAAAGCTTTTGGACTTGGTCCGAACGCAAGTCAAGACACTCGACCACTTCGACGCAAATCTAATTCTTTACCGATGGCTTGGGCTTCTTCGCTGCCCAAGCGTTATACGCAAATAGCACAGGCACCACCAAGTACGCAGTTAGACTTAGCTCATCCATGGGAGTTGGAATCAACATCGGCGTGAAATTCGCCAAGGCGTGCACACCGATTGCGGCGTAAATGTTACACGACAATAGAAAAACGGCCGAAAGCAAGAGCCCTGAAAGTAACAAAAACGTTTGATCCGCCAGAAAAGAAACGAATCCCGAGTACATCCCCGTATTAATCCGGTGCGGAATGTGCGTCGCAGCAAAAATCAGTTGCGAAGCCAGCAAGGCCAGAAACAAACACTTGCCCCAACTCCATTTCCGATAACGCTTTTTGAGAAGCAGTAGAAATTGCGGTATCAAGAACGCTCGAAAAAGAACTTCTTCAAAAAACGCGTTGCCGAAAAACTGCCCGATTGATCGACCCAACCACTCACCACCCTCGGGTGTGAACCAGAGATCGTTGAATTGCAAGGTACCCAAAATTGCCACAACATAAATCAGGCTGGCCGCATGGACAATCAACCAAGCGACTCCAGTCCAAACAGCCCCAATAGCGATCGACGAAGGCCCAAAACCTCCGGCTGGCACGAGTGCGAGATCCACCGCTTTCAAATCCCCCAGGTAGAAGATCACGGGGAACACAATCAACATCAACAGCAGGTTCGCCACCAGCGTGACAGGAATTAAGCCGCGACTGCCGGTTTGAATCGGCGTTAGAATTTCCGCCGGGAAAATCCAGAGGTTAAGCGAAACGGTTGCAATTATTTGCACAAGCAAAACCAGGCCGATAACTTTCCAGCCAACCGATCGAACCATAAATAAGCTGCGACAGCGTTCGATCATCTTGCGTTTACCTTCTTGGAACCAGCGAAACCCGCTTAATTATGGCAGGTATCTGGCCCAGTCGGAAGCGTAGCTACTGGCTGAGCCTCAGACGGATCCGGCCCAAGACACGGATCCAGCCCAACACATTGCCCGGTTGATCCAGCAAATTCAATTGGAAAGCGCTGCCAATAAACGCTGATTCTGCCATAATAATGCAGCGACCGTCCGCTTGAAAGTCTTAGACACAGGGCGGACTTTTAAGTTACAGGTGTTTCGCGAAGCAGTCGCTCGATAGCAGCACGAAGTGCCAAGCGAGTGACGCGACCGATTCCCTGGCTTGTGTTGCGTGCTGGTGTCTGGACAGACCGCTGGCGACACTCCAAAACCATCCACGTCCCAAATGCTTCGACCTAAAACTGGATCCCACTATGAATTGCAAATACATCGCCGCATTGATCTTCCTCTGCTTTGCGTGGGCAAAGTCAGTTGCCGCCGATGAAAACGCCGTGCCCGTTCGAGTTTTCATCTTCGCGGGGCAGTCGAATATGGTGGGGTCGGATTCCAAGGTTCAAGATATCAAACGATTTCCCCCGTTTGCGGGATTGGAGGCTCCTCAAACCAAGGTCATGTTCTCGTACTGCATTGGACGCGAAGACAAAATGCGGTCCGACGGCTGGGTGGATCTTCAACCGGTCGACAATGTAGTGGGTCCGGAACTGAGTTTCGCTCGGAAGGTCAGTCAGAATGGCCCAGGACCGATTGCCATCATCAAATGTGCTGCGGGCGGCACTCATTTGGGCGGTGATT
>JBDNHU010000078.1:0-2068 GCA_041688615.1 Mariniblastus sp.
TAGATTGCCCTTAGATTGCATTTAGTGTGGCTCTGTTTCCCGTTAGCTTGGTTTTGCTTTGCAGCCAGGCGTTCCCCCCAACCAGTGACCTGGACCAGTGACTTGGCCAACGGTCTTCTGCGGAACACATCGTAACCGATCGGGCTAGATAAAATTCCTGAGATTGAATCGAAATCCGTGCACCAATTTGCCCGTAAAACCAGAGATTTATTTACCAGAATTCGGACCAATGTAAAGCAGAAGATTTCTGCCGGCCCCGATTTGAACCACTTCCCGGCGGCAACGCCAACGATCGTTCGGGTTAGCACGGTTCGGTGATTTTTCCCGCGCACTGATCCGTCCTATGCAATCATCGGTCCTTTTGCTACCCCGCGAGCTTTGGTGGATTCTGTCGCACGGTCGGCCTTCGGATCCTGCCAATGCCAGTCCTGCTGATGCCAGTCTGGCCCGTTACCGCAAGCTGTTCAGGATTGCTGATTGGACCTTCCCATCCAAGTCAGCAGCGATTTGGTTCCACTGCTGTGCACATGCTTTCAAGGCTGCTTCGGGTTCGGCCTGGCTGTTCAAGACTTTCCAAACCGCGTCATCTAACGCTTGGATGCGTTGGTCATTGCCGGGCAGACCGGGGAAAGAGATTACATTACTGGCGGTGTCGTCGTTGGCCGTCTGATAGATCCTACTGATCGTACTGATAGAGTCCATTGAAAACTTGCGTCCGAACCAGGGCGACATATTATTGGATTGGGAAGATTTGAACGGACCCAACCCGGACGAAGTCGTGGCCAACGCTTCAGCGGTTGGACTGTTGGTTAAAATCTCGATCAATTTGAAGGCGGATTCGGACTTGCGAGTTCGCTTCAAAATACAAGCGACTCGTCCGTCCAGTCCAATCAACTGGCTGCCATCACCGGAGGAAGGTCCGCGATTCGCCCACTGACCATCAAAGAAGTTGTAGTAGCGACTGGTTACGGGCATTGCCGCGATCGACAATTGATCGTTTCCTTTGGGCAATTTAGCTTGGCGGGTTGAGGCAATTGCTGTCTGCAACGCAGGCGAACCGGCGATCGAATCGGCGGTAGTGCTTTGTTCGCTTGGGATTGCGGCGGTACCGTCCCCTGTATCGGTTGCTTGTTTATCTGAAGCGGGTTCACTGGATGAAGGGTCGTTGGATGATGGTTCACTGGATGAAGGATCGTTGGCGTCGGGAAGTTCAACGTCCAAGTCTTCAAACCGATTAGAATTGACAGGCCAGCAGATGGCAGCGATCGCTTTGCCGCTGCGCACCGCATTGATGGCAGCCTCAGAATTCATCGTCTTCAGTTGGGCCGCATGTTTCTGGTAACACGCTTTCATATCCGTCAATGCTTGGACAAAAGGCGGCGAATCAATTCGCTGTTGCCCATCGTTTCTGCCAATGAAAACATCAACCTGCGTCCGGCCTCGGCCCAACGCACCACCGCGTTGCAGTAACGACTTGGCCGCACCCCAATCGGCAAAGGGTTCGATAAATTTAGGCTGGTCACTGGCGGCGTTGACACGACTGGCTTCACGATTCCAAGTCCTCCAAGTCTCCAGCACCGAGACATCGTCCAGGTTCGCGTTGTTGTACACCACCATACTCAAGGGCATCCCCAACGACAAACCGAAGACATCGCCTTTAATCTTGCACAGGTTGCGATCGTTCCGTAGTAAGGTGGCAAAGTCAAAACGATCCAACTCGGATGTGGGAATTTTTAGCAATTTGCCCTCCATCGCCAGCACCGGCAACGCATCGGGCGGGCAGATCAGAACATCGAATTCAGAACGCTCTTGTTCGGTCTGACTGTACCATTGAGCAAGTTCGATCGCGGTCGTTGCGATTTCCCCTTCTATTCGGCTGGTAAATTGGACTTCGATTTCGGTCGCCCATTCGGCACTGCCCACGACCAATACCTGCAAAGGTTCATCGGCCAATTGTTGCAGTTCTGCCTCGGTCATTCCGCCCGACGCTCGTTCGACTTTGGGGCTCCCGCTTGGCCAGTCACAGCCGGCACCGGTCAAGATGCCGATCAATAGCAACAGCAGCAAA
>JBDNHU010000540.1:0-5479 GCA_041688615.1 Mariniblastus sp.
GTCGAAGACGAATTAGAGCAGACTGGCGAAGAAACGGCCTAAACCGCAATGCAAATCCAAGGCATCCGCATTTGGGTTGGATTCGCAAAAAATCGAGCGATCGCCAGCAATGATCCAGCCACGGGAAAACACGGTGGTTGGAACTGGGTGCTAGCGTCGCGATTTCAGGAAACGTTCGATTTGGATTGCAAAAATTTGCTGTGTTACCGGCCACCGTCCTATAAAAAATCCGAGTCACGCGGTGCGTCGAAACTATATCCCAGAAACCAAAACCGACCTTGAAGAGTTGATGGCTTGCGTGAAAATTATTCATAAAAACCAATCTGAATCCGGTCCAGAACCGGTCGGCAACGCAACTTCCTTACAACAGTGCAAGTTGTTTTTGGGACGATCGACAAACGTTATGGCTTGTGTATGGCTGGGTGCTTTGTTACTGCTTTCAACCGGTTGTCAATGGTTCAAACCCAGCGGCGCCGCGTTGATCCCGGCTCCAGTGATTTTTCAACAATCGCCAACCCAGTCGAATTTGTTTGCCACGGTCAATCAAAGAACCAGCAACGTGCGGCAGCTGCAAGCCGAGGTTTCGGTTGCGGTCAGCTCGGTCCCAGCAAAACTTAACGGCAGTTTGATTGTTGAACGACCCAAGAGATTGCGAATGAAGATCAGTCCCTTGGGCATGGACTCTTTGGGCGCCGATATCGGCAGCAATGATCAACAGTTTTGGGTTTGGGTGAAGTCGGGTGGGATCACCAATGAATCGATGCTGATGTTCGCCAATCATAGCGAATATTCAAACAGTCAAGCGGCCAGCGTGTTGCCCATCGATCCTCAATGGATTTTCGATGCCTTGGGCCTGATTGAATTTAACAATTATGGCAACTACGAAGGGCCCATGGTCCGAGATGACGGGCGTTTGGAAGTAAAGGTTGTCGAATCGGCGGCTGCGAATGCCCAAATTTCAAAGTTGATATTTGACGCAAAGACTGGCGTGCTTGTCCAAAAAGCAATCTACGATTCCCAGGGGACACTGGTTGGGTTTTGCGATATGACGCACCACCAGTACTTCCCAGAAGTCACCATGGCTCTGCCGACTCAAATCAAATTGACGTTCCGCCCCGGAACCAAGATGGAATCGGTTGCCAACATTGGGTTGTCTAACCTTCGCATCAATGGACTTTACGTTGACGAGGCCACCGCGTGGCAAATGCCCCGACCTGCTGGGGTTCGCATGGTGGATCTAGCTAGAACCGCGATAACGCCTCAATCGTTAGGCGTCCAGACGGTCGGATACGAAGCGACGGCCGACTCGGACCAAAAATCGAAATACTTACCGTTTCGGGGTGCGTTCCTGAATCTTTTTAACGGCAATTAGAGCAGACGCGGTGATTCGAGTTATCGGTTGTGAGCCTTGTGAAAACATCACGTCTTTTGCTAAGCGAAAGCACCTGATAACGTGTACCGCCCCGATTCACTTCGTCTTATTAATCGTCTTTGGCCGCGTCAGGTTCACCGGCCACAGCGTTTTGTTTCAAGTAGCGAACGCGAAGAATGTTTCCAAAGTCGCGTGGGGATCGTTGCGATTCGTATTGGTCTTCAATCTGTTGAAAGGCTTCGATTGCCTTATCCCAATTTCGCATCGCTTCGTGGTTCCGACCTTGCAAATACAAGACATGGCGTTCCCATTTATCCAATGAATCGTAACCCTTGACCAACCGAAGCCAGTTCAGCGATGTTGAATAGTTTTTCAACTCTTGGTGAGCCATCGCCAAATACATCTGAGCATCGGCACGGACAATCTGCATCCTGGCTTTCATCACCAAGATCACTTGGCGAAATTCCGCAGCGGTTTGGCCTCCGCTTTGAAACAGTCCCAACACCTTTTGTAAGTTACGATCGGTTTCAATTTTCGCGAGGTCTTCTTCGCTATACCTTAAGCTCTGGAATTCCTGCATGCAGTCCCGAGTCAGTCCGGTTTCATCCGGCGTGAACTTCCCTTGAAGGTAAAGGACACGAGATTCTCGCAACATGGGAAAGTCATCAAAATATGATTCGTTCAGGGTAACCCATTGTAACTTGCCACGCAAAAATTGGTCGCGCACCGAACGAGTCTGAGCTTCACGAACGACTCCACGAAAAATATTGATTTCCAACGGCAGTGCCCAAAGTTCTACTTTCTCAATCGCCCCAACTTCAGCAAATCGTTTTGCGACCTCTGTGGGCGAAAAGTAAAGCGCCAAGCGATCTTCACCGGCTAAGTTGTCCTGCAAGAATTTTGTGCGAATCGAAAATCCCGCCAAAGGGTAGTCTAACATCGCGACGACCCCCTTAAGATCTTCCGAGACAAAAGGGTACACCGAAGCTTCGCTGTTGGATTCTTCAGGTGTCAAGCTTTGAGATTCTAGTAACGTCTTGTCGCCCATGCACTGATCTAATGTTAAGATCGCCATCGTCTTTGGATGGTGAAGCGGAATTCCTAGCCGAGGGTCAAATAGATACACCTTACCGCCAACTAGAACACCGATCGACCAGGGCAAAAGTTCCCGATGCGCGACTCGGGGTGTTAGCGGCGTAGGTTGAACATCGGGAACACCCAACACGCAAGCATCTAGATCCGCATGCCTTGCCAATTGCAAAAACAAGTGCCCCTGTTCCCAGGTATCACCGCGACCATAACTTAAGGTCTGCCATAAATAGTGACTGTAGCCAGGTCCGCGGATACCCAACAGGCTTGGTTCTAGGTCGCGATCGTATGTGCGTAAGGACTGGTCTTGGGCCTCGCCTTCATTCGCGATCGCGAAAAAGGGATCGCCCGTAATGTTCCTGGTTGTCCAGTCAAATAGCTTCATTGCTTTGGCTAACGTCTTCGCATCTTCGTTACTCAATTGGCTATCAGTCGCCTGTAACGCCGCTTCCAATGACATGGGTTGGGCAGGGTCGATATGGGTCAAATATTGGAACCGACCGCCGATCGATTCGTTTGACAGACGCTGTTGAATAAGACTTAACCAATATTGCTCTTGGATGTAATGAGCGTCGGTGTAAATAAAATTGTCGTCACTGATATTTCGAAACCAGATCGAATCTTGATAGGCGGTTGGAATCGTGTCCAAAATTTCAGGACGTTGCCAGTCTGAAATTAACTCAGTCATACTCGACTTACCCGAAGCCTGCTTGGCGACGTTCCAGGCAGCATTCAAAGACTGAGTGACGGTGGTTTCGAAAACCGACCAGTCGGTAACTTCCTGGCTTTTGACTTGGGTGACAACACGAGACAGTTGTTCACTCTGCTTGCCCAGGGCAGATGAAGGAACGTTTTTGCCATTTAGCTTGAAAGATTGGCTGGGTTTGGATGACTTGGAATCAGGGCAGCCTGACAGAAGGACCGTGAACACCAGGAGTAAGCAGCCCCAACGGCGGCCAGTCCAGATTGCCGGTTCAAACATTTGCCGCTGGCAAGGGTCACAATTGTTGCTTTTCATTCCAAACATTGAAAATCTCGATTTCCTCTGCAAAGCCAAATCATTCCACGGGTTGCCACATGGCTAATCACGATCAACATTGGTTTTGGCTCCCATAAGCCAGCCCTGAAACAAGTTCCCGATTCGCACCTACCCTAAAGGGTGCAAGCGTTCCAGACCGGACTATTTGAAAACAATATACGCTCAAACCCAGGGCCCGCCCAAAACCGGACAATCCCCATTCTAACAGAACGTCTGTTCGTGGAATGGTCAGGGGTCGGTAACAAGTTGCCCCGGCTGGAATGTTACGGCGACCCGAATGGGTCTATTCGTTTCAATCGATGCAAGTTGCGGGCGCTTGGAATGACTGTCGATTGACTCGGGCGACCAAGGATCGCATTGGTTTGGCGAATTGATCATCAAAACCAAACGACAATTTGACCTTGAGGAGCACAATTTGGATTGCAACTTCCGCCCAGCATTTCGCTTGGCATGGGTCGTCCCACCCCGCGACCAGCCTTCGGTTGACTAACCAATTGCTTGATGGGACGATACGATTTACTGCTAAACTGTAGTTGAAGTCGACCGACGGATCGGCGACGCGTGACAGGTGACGGTAGAATTTACCAACCCTACATTCATAGCCAAGGCACGGAATCATGAGCGAATCGCATCGAATAGAACTATGCCGTATTGGATCGGTCAACATCGGACGCGGAAAGCCACTGGTGTTGATTGCGGGTCCGTGCGTGATTGAAACCCAGGCGTTGACGATGGAAATTGCCAGCCGGCTAAAAGAAATTACCCAGCGCATCGAAATGCCGCTGATCTTTAAGGCATCATTTGACAAGGCCAACCGGACGGCATTGTCTGGATTTCGCGGGCTGGGCATGGAGGGCGGGCTGGCAGTGCTTGAAACGGTTAAGTCAGAATTAGATTTGCCGATCACCACCGATGTTCATGAATCTGCACAGGTCGCAGCGGTGGCTCAGGTTTGTGACTTGATTCAAATCCCCGCATTCTTGGCAAGACAAACAGATCTCCTGTTAGCGGCCGCCGCAAGCGGACGAGCGGTCAATGTGAAGAAGGGCCAGTTTATGGCTCCTGAAGATATGAGCAACGTGCTGTCAAAGCTGGACAGCGGTGGATGTAAGGATCGGATGCTGACCGAAAGAGGGACGTTCTTTGGTTACGGGCGATTGGTCAACGACATGACCGCGTTGGCGATCATGCGAAAAATGGCTCCAGTAGTTTTTGATGCAACCCACAGTGTGCAAAGACCTGGCGGACTGGGTACCGCGACCGGTGGCAACCGAGAATTCGTGGCTCCTTTGGCCCGTGCCGCAGTTGCCTTCGGCGTTGATGCCTTATTCATCGAAACCCATCCCAATCCCGACGCATCCCCGAGCGACGGTCCCAACATGGTGCCTCTGGATAAGTTGGAAGAACTACTTAAGAGTCTTCAAGCGATTCGCTCGGTGATACCAGACTGCTAACACTTTGAAACGCCTGCCCAAAGAATGGCCAACCCGCGAATTGCTGGTCGATCTGCTAAGAATCAACCGCACATGGACGTCTTTGAATTTGCCCCTATCGACGCCTGACAGAAGTTCCAGCCAATAAGCTACGCGGTTGAGCGGTGAAGCTGGACTTATGGGCATCAACTTACAGGACTTGCAACGTAGCAACGAAAAAAAGGCGATCACCCAATTGATGGAATGATCACCTTTTACTTGTTTATCGGGTTCCGCTATCCTGAAGCGAGCTATTTCCGGACTGAATCTTCTAAAGGACGCCGTAGCAAAGTCATCAACACTTTCGACGACTTGCTCCGCTTCCGAAACTCTTGACCATTTCCGCTACCAGTAAAAACGACGCCGTACCAAACGCCTGCAGATCGGGCGCCTTGAGCATCATCGCTGTAGCCACGGCAATCCAGCCGTTGCACAACGTCCACCTTCTCAGTTTTGGGCAGACTCAGTGCAGGCAGACTCAGTGCAGGCAGACTCAGTGCAGGCAGA
>JBDNHU010000541.1:0-14296 GCA_041688615.1 Mariniblastus sp.
ACATCGTGCCCGTTTTTTCCGTCGGCTGCGAACGTGGCGTCCATTTTTATGCGATGCAGTTTATCGATGGTCAATCTTTGGAAAGGGTGGTGCAAGCAAGACGTCGTGACCGGCAAGGACCAACCGCTGCCAAAATTAATGCGGATGGGTTGTCGCCAGCACCGACGCGCGGCACTCCGCCAAGTGCCTCGAACGCTTACTCGAACGCTTACTCGAACGAAGCGAGTTTAGAAGTTTCGCTGGGAATAACGCCGTCTCGCCAGTCGTCCGCCGCACCGGAGACCGTTCCCATGGCCAAGGGATCGACGGAACGTTCCAAACCAAATTCAAGTTGGACTTTTGCCGTAGCTGAGACGATCAGCAACGTGGCCGATGCCGTGCACCATGCTCACCAAGCGGGGGTGGTGCATCGCGACATCAAGCCCGCCAATCTGATGTTTGATGCGGGCGGGAAAATTTGGCTCACCGATTTTGGTTTGGCTCATATCGAATCCAATGAGACCTTGACCGTCAGTGGCGATTTGTTGGGTACCCTTCGCTACATGAGCCCAGAACAAGCCGGAGGACAAGCGTGCTTAGTAGACTTTCGCAGCGACATCTACTCTTTGGGCGTGACCCTCTACGAATTGTTGACGCTCGAGCCTGCTTTTCCCAGCCGTGATCGTAAACTGTTGCTCCATGACATTTTGTATCGCGAGCCTCCCTCGATTCGCAAATTGGATCACATACTACCGGTCGAACTGGAGATCATCGTCGCGAAAGCGATGGCCAAGGAAGCCTCGGAACGTTATTCGTCCGCATTCGAACTAGCCGCTGACTTACGTCGTTTTTTGAAAAATGAGCCGATTCTCGCACGCCAACCCAGCTACTGGCAGCGCGGGCTGAAATGGTGTCAGCGACACATCGCTGTGGTCACGATCATTTCCGCTACGGCAGTCCTGTTGTGCCTGACCGCCGCTGTCACCAGCGTTCTGTTGTGGAACCAATCGCAAAAATTATCGACGGCCTTATACAAGGCGGAGCAGTCCAAGCGTGCGGCGGAAACCATGCAGGGCCGAGCCGAGTTGGCCCGAGAGCAGGAGGTGCAAGCGCGTCAGCGAGCGGTCAAACGTGCGGCCGAAGCGAAGGCTATCTTGGGCTTTCTAGAGGAGAACATCCTGGCAGCCAGTCGCCCGGAAGGTATTGAAGGTGGACAAGGACGCGAGATTTCGTTGCGCGCTGCCATTGACCAAGCCCTACCATTTATCGGTCAAAAATTCCGCGACCAGCCGGAAGTCGAGATCGACCTGCGGCGTGTTCTGGGAGTTTCGTATCAACACCTAGGCGAATACGAGACAGCCCGCGAGCAATTTCGCCTCGCGTATGAATTGGCCTTGAAACACCTCGGAGCCGCTCATGTCACGACCCTCGGATCGTTGGTCAATTTAGGGATCGCCGAAAAGGATAGTGGTGATTTTGCCGCCGCCGAACAAGTACTTAATCAAGCTTGGGAACAACTTCAACTCGAGTTCCCTAAGCATGCGTATACGGAAAACTGCTTGGCCAGTCGAGCGGGGTTGGACATGGTTCAAGGAAGACATGCTCAAGCCGCTGAAAAGTATGAAAGTGTCCTCGCGACTCATCGGGACCGATTGGGAATGGACCACTCGAAGACTCGCTTCACGCAGATGAACCTCGCTTTAGTCTACACCGATCTTGGTCGATACCACGAAGCAGAAGCGATGTTGCAACAGGTTGTCGTCGTCCAGAACAAAGAATATAGCACCGGTCATCCCCAGACGTGGAGGGCGTTGAGCGCTCTGGCAACGGTCGAAGCAAAATTGCGCAAGTTCGAATCCGCGACGAAGATCCGACGTCAGTTGTTACAAGAACAACAACATGTTTTAGGCGACGATCACATCACGACGTTGGGGACTCGGGTCAATTTGGCGATGGTCTTGGAAGATCAGCAACAGGTCGCCGAGGCCGAGAGCTTACTAGAGAATGCCATTCCGACATTGAAAGAAAAGTACTCGCAGCATGAGTTCACCCTAAATGGTATGAATGCCTTGGCCAGCGTCTTAAAAGCCAAGGGAGCCTTGGACGAGGCCACCGAAGTTTACCAGGAAACCCTCACGCTGAGCAATGAACTCCGGGGACCGGATCATGCCTTCACCCTCGGCGTGCGAGTGAATTTGGCAAATTGCTGGCTGCAAGCGGGCCAACCACAACGGGCGATCTCTACTTATCGTCAAGTTTTGCGGAAGCTCAAGGAAAACCATCCCGATCACGAATTTACCCAGGTCGCTCTCCTTTGTTTGTCACAGGCTCACATGAACCTCGGCCAATATGCTGCGGCGATTACGCCTCTGAAAGAACTGGTTGACAAATATCGCGATGTTGTGCCCGATCAACAGTCCCAGCTACTTCAGTCGCAAGTTCGCCTGGCAAATTGTTACCGTAGGATAGGCAATCGTGATGCGGCCCAAACCTTACTCGAGGCTGTGTTACCAACATTACGCCGCGACTATCGCGGTCATGAATTGCTGGGCATTGCCGCCAGTGACTTGGCATCTATTTATCTTGAACAACAACCCAACGACTTGGCGGTTGAACTATTTTCCGAAGCCTATCAAGCCCGCCTAGAAGAACTGGGGCCAAGTCACGCCAGCACCCTCGGCGTGCTTGTGAATTGGGGCCTAGCGGATTGGCTCCGAGGCGAGCCGATCGTGGCCGCTGAGCGAATGGAGCGAGCCCTGCCGGAGCTCCGCAAAAACCATCCACTGCATCCATTTCAGGGCGTTTGCCTGAAACAGTTGATTGCCGTTTATGAAGAGTTGAAACGATCCGACCGAGAAGCGGAACTGCTCCCAGAATTCGAGCAATGGCTGGTAAAGCAAGGTGGGGCCCGCGATCCGCAGACGTTTCGCGTGCGAGTTCGACAAGCCCAACAGCGAGGGGATTGGGAGCAAGCTAAAAAGTTGGTCAAGGACTTCGAGTCCCAACTTTCCAATGACACCTCCGACTTTTGCGTGGCCGCTGGCTTGCGAGCGCGGTTGGCTGAAATGGCGGTCGCGTTGCACCCGACCAACCCGGCACTTGTGACTTCCGAGCACAAGCGGGTTCAGGCCTGGCTGCAGCGAGCTGAAAACTTGGGAGCTGAAGTTGCCATCGAATGCCAATTCGACCCCGCCATGCGCCGCTATTTTGCACAGAACCCAGAGAATTAGGAATGGTCCCGCCTGAACTTCTCGATTGCGGAGCGTCCGGTTTCGAAAAACCCGAAAACCCGAAAACTCGTATCGGTATCGGTATTGCGATGCACGAAAACCAGGCAGTTATTTGACGACCAATCCTTAGTCGTAATATTGCGAGTTTCGCAAAATTTGAGCTCGAAATAGGGCTGAATGAGATTATTTCTGAAAATCCACTCCGTTTTAAAAAATAACTGGACCGCTGCTGGCATTTTTTACAGAGTTAGTTTCGGAATAGGCGCATAGCGTTCTCTAGGCGACACAAATTTTCGTGATGTCGTCAGATTCTAGCAACGCGAGTTTTCGCGCGGGGCAAGTACGGCTTCGGCAATTTTGGAAGAATTTGGTGCATTGATGATGAAGATAAAAATGATCTCGGGAATTCGAATTGGGGTATTCATCGCGACGTTGTTGTTCGCCCATCTTGGCTTGTCCCCGCTGGCTTGGAGTCAACCGTTTCAAATTCAAGCCCGCGCTTTAAGTGGTACCGACGGAGCGTTAGGTCCCGGACTGGGGCAAGGCGTCTTCTTCAACGCGTTTTCCAACTACAGCGTGAACGAGAACGGTCAAGTTAGTATTTTCTCGACACTAACAGGAACCGGAGTCAGCGCTGCCAACGATCGTGGTATTTGGATGGGACACGAAGGCGGACTGGTCAATGTGGCTCGACGAGGTGATCAAGTTTCCGGGGCCGCACCGGATACTGTGTTTGACAAGTTCGAGTTCATGTCACCATTTTCCAACTCCCAGGGTGGCCTGTTTACCGCTACCCTCGCGGGGACAGGAACCGATTCGTCAAATAACCAAGGATTATGGGGCATCGATCCCACCACGTTTTCGATCTCAGGCATTGGCAGAGCAGGCGATTCAGTGCCGGGCTTCGGGTCCGACTTTCGCTACACGTATTTCTATCCTAACATCGCGCGAAACCTGAATGGTCAAACCGCATTTTCGGTTAATATTTCTGGTCCCGGAGTTGATGTCACTAACAGCAACTTGATGATGCGAATCGATCAAGGACAGGTTTCGTTGGTTGCGCAGCGAGGGAACGCGGCACCGGGCGTCTCGGGCACCTTCTGGAATCTGACCAACCGATTGACCGTCAATCAGTCCGGACAGATTGCATTCAACGCCAGTATTATTTCTGGAACAAATCAAAACGATGGAGTCTGGGTTGTGCCAACCACCCAACCGGAACTGCGGGCCACAAGTTTTCAGTCCGCTCCAGGCACAAACGGTAGTTTTTTCAACTTTGGTCCGCCAGTGACAAACGATTCAGGGGCTGTCGCATTTTGGGCGACACTCAGCAGTGGCACTGAAGACAATGGCATTTGGTCCGACGCCAGCGGAGACTTGTCCTTGGTGGCTCGTACGGGTCAGCAAGCGGCGGGCACAGGCTTTGGAGTCCAATTTAAGGATTTTAGTTTTGGTGAACGAATGATGATCGACGGCATGGGGCAAACTTACTTCGAAGCCACTTTGCAGGGAGCCGGCGTCAGCACGGCAAACGATCGCGGCTTCTGGCAAGAGAGTCACGGCAGTCTGTCATTGTTGGCGCGGGAAGGCGACTTGGCTCCTGACTTGGACTCGACCGCTAATTTCAGTACGCTCTCCAGCTTGGTTGTGAATTCCTCGGGCCAGATTGCTTTCATTGGTGGCTTGACGGGCAGTGGAATTGACACCACCAACAATCGCGGGCTGTGGGCGAGTGACTTGGAAGGGGACTTGCACTTGCTAGTCCGCAGGGGCGAACAGTTCAACATCAGTGGCGATTTGAACGACGCAGACTGGCGGACGATCAGTAACGTTTTGATTTTTCCTCCGCTATATTCCGGAGGCGAGGATGGGATCCGCAACCACTTTAACAATCAGGGGCAACTAGCCTTTCGCTTGAGCTTTACCGATGGAACGTCCGGCATCTTCGTCGCCAATACTTGGGCAGCCGTACCAGAGCCTGCGTCGTGTCTTGTGCTGATGGCGCTGGCGACTGGATTTGCCATCCGCCGTCGTTCTCGACAAATCTAGCTCGGGAACCGTTCACGGTTGGAGCGAGCGAGATTCGTTCACGATTGCTGGAGCGAACTACGCGAATTCCAACTTGGCGCCATACACAGCCTCAACCGCCCATTGGTCGGCGGTCCGCGTTTTGGTGGTGAATGGCCACTTCTATGGATTGCCGCATCGTTTGATCCACATCGTGAAGCGTTGCAAGATAAAAGACCCAAAAATCGGAACCATTCTTCGACCGATATCGCGACCGTTTTGCAGAGGTAGTCCAGGAGCAACGGCGCGGCTTCCTCAAAAGAAAAATTCGAAGGCCACGTGTTGAAAAACAAGTTGGTATTCGGAGTTCATTGGCGGGCCGGTCTGTTTGTTCTGCCGTAGGATTCCGAGTTCCGTTATCGTCGTAGGGAGTGTTTCCATGAAACGTGTGCTGACTTATTTGTTTCCATTTCTATGGTTGGGCTTGCTTGCGAGTCAGGTGCCGTTGTTGGCACAAGACCAAGAAAATCTGAGAATAGAGTATAAAGAAGTTGCCGGGGGGGGTGGGCGGCCCGCAATGGTCGATGTGCTGATTGGTTTTGCTCAGACACCTGGACCCAACGAACATGCCATCATTCGCGGCCAAGGCGGTGTGGTGAAAGCCAGTTACTCGCTCGTTCCCGCCGTCGCTGCCCGCATTCCCCAAGTCGCCGTGGATGCGTTGAAAGCCAATCCGACCGTGGCGCTTATCGAACCCGACGGAATCGCGTTTGCGATTGGACACGTCGGCCCGGTGGCTGTCGATGAGGGCCTCGTTGAGCTGCAAAACGGGTGGGGCGTTGATCGGATCGGCGCTGGCTGGGTCCACCGTGGATACGAGATCATTGATGGCAACCCTGTAGAATTGCCGCTGCTACCTAATAGCGGTACCAATATTGGGGTGGCCGTTTTAGACAGCGGGCTGGATTACACTCACCCCGAATTTGCCCACAACTACCGCGGCGGCTATGACTATATCAACAACGACAACGATCCCTTTGATGACCACTACCATGGAACGCATGTCGCAGGGACGATTGCGGCCGGTTGGAACGATGTGGGTGTAGTGGGAGTCGCTCCGGACGTCGATCTCTATGCACTTAAAGTTCTGGGGGCCAACGGCAGCGGCTCTTGGAGTGGAATAATCTCGGCTTTAGAATGGTGCGTCCAACACAATGCGGAAGTTTTGGCGGGGCTCAAGCCTGGACATTCCTTGATTCGGGTGACCAATCATAGTTACGGCGGCACTTCCAATAGCACGTTGCTCGAAGCGGCTTTTCGGAACTCCTATGCACGAGGAATGATTCACATCGCCGCCGCCGGGAATGCCGGCAATGCCGACGGCATTGGCGACAACATTCGTTACCCGGCAAGATTTCCAGCCGTGGTGGCCGTGGCGGCGACAAGCGCCAGCGACATCCGAGCAGGGTTTTCCAGTACCGGTCCCGATCTGGAAATATCGGCGCCTGGCGTGCTGATCCGATCCACGTGGCCGCTGTGGCGGACCGATTCTGAATCGGGTTTTTTGCCAGGCTACCGCCAAATCAGTGGCACGTCGATGGCCTCGCCCCATGCGGCAGGCGTTGCGGCTTTACTGCTGTCGGCCAAGCCTGACTTGACCAGCAGCGGCACCCGAGCGTTGCTTCGCACCACAGCCGAGGAGCCGATCGGCAGTCTCGATCACTATGGGTACGGTTTGGTAGATTCCATTTCGGGCGTGATCGCGGCCGAAGAGGCAGCACCAGGTTTTCCGATTCGAGCCACGATCGCTTATTCGCAACTCAATGGCAGAAAAGATTTACGGGTGACCGTTACCGTTCGCGAAACCCAAAGCGGGAATCCGGTTCCCGGTGCCTACGTGGATTGTGTCTTGAAGCGAAAGTCCTGGCAACAAAAGTTTTCAGGGGTTGCGGATGACCAGGGTCGCTTTGTCGTAACCGTGGCCTGGGCCCGAAAAGGAACGTATACCACCTTCCTGGACGCCGTCGCGGACGCCCGGATCAGCTGGCCTGGAGGCGACTGGGACGGACAAACGCCCACCAACTCGTTCAAGCACTAGTCCTTAAACAAGCGATCATTATGCGTATTTTGTAGTGCAATTGAAGGCGCGGAACTTCCGTTGCCTGTCGAAGGCGACGTTTAGTTTCGAACTTTGGTTGCTTCAAGTTATTGGTGTGTTCATGGTTAGGCGGTGAAAGGTGCGGGGCGGTCGACCGAATTGACCAAGCTCTTTTAGCGATCCGTTTCGGGAGTCGCCGACGTCGCCTAAAGCTGAAGAGCCTGCGACAACCGAAAGAATGTCGGTAACCACTGGTTCCAACTCATGACACGCAGGATTCGTTTCCGCGACTTGCGAACCACCTGACTGGGAACGCGAATCATTCCGTTGACGAACGCCTTGAACTCCATCCGCAAGATCGTTTCGCGTTCGGCTTCATGCTTTTCTTTCCAGCGGCCTGTGACTGGAACCGTCAATGCCGCCCAGGCTTTGAGCGTCCACGCCAGCGAAGTCATCAGCATCAGCATGTAAGCCCAGTTGCTGGTCAAGTTGTCGATCGGCGAGTGAAGCGCCCGCAGCGCCGAAAGTTGCGCGATCAAGTTCTTTTGATGGCAGCGGTTGTTGGTGATGAAGAAGTAACGAATCTCGTCAAACAAGCGCTCCTGCCCTTTCTCTTTGGAGATGTTCTTGCGGATCACCACCATCCGGTAAGTCTTCTTGCAACGAGCCGGACGATAGTCGAACTCGGCAACGTGTTCGTGGTTGAGCTTCAGATTCTCATAGCCGCGTGCTCTCACGATTTGCTCTTTTACGTTCGTCGGCCTGGATCGGAGCGTCGTCGATCGCCCGATGCAAGCCGTCTGTGTCGCCTTCCGTAAATCGCCGACAGAAGTCACCCGCAGTCGTCGGATCGGGAATCGCATCGGCTCCGACGGCGTTGAGGAAATTCTCGTCGTTGCGGCGAAGCTCCATGTCTTCCAGACAACTCCCGCCGCACAGCGCGTTGATCGCAAAGTTCATCACATGATCTGACTCGTGATAAGGCAGATGGTATTTGAGTAAGTGAAGCCTGCGATCAATGGCACCAGTGAGCCCAAGTTTCTGAGCCAAATTGATCATCAAGGGAATACCGCCATAGACGATCCCCTGAGTTTTATTAGCCAACTCATATTTCAATCCGTTTTGACCCAGTTCAGGCCCCAATCCCGAAGCTGCTTTTTGATACTTCGTTTGATTGGCTTTTTTCAGACGCCGTAGAATTCGACGTTTGCGTTTGCTTAACTTTTTTGGGATATTATTTTTCACCCGAAACCTTCCGTGTTAGGTCGTCAAGAATTCTTGCAAACTCTTAAACGACCAATCAGGCACGGACGTTGCGCGGCTCTTTAATTTCGCACGAAGAAAACATCGCTTGTTTAAGGGCTAGGTTTCCTATTTCGACAAATCAATCGTCAAGTCGCTGGGTACACCTTCGGAAAAGTCATAAGACAAACCGCTGGTATCAAAACGGTTGTATTTCTCTGAAATATTGTTGCTAACGTTCTTAAATTTTTCAGGCACAATGGCCTCGCGTCGTTTTTCGCCCGTACCACTTTGGGCAGCAACCGCCGGATTGCTTCCGCCCCCTACGTTCGCTAATTTGGGGGTCTGAATGGCGGCCACGTACTTTGCTTTGCGAACTTCCATCAACCGAAAACTGCCGTCTCGGGTCACATTGATGGACAGCACGGTTCCTTTTTCGTCTTTCAGAATCAAAGTCGCTGGGTAGACGGGTTTTCCATTCATCTCCAACTTACCGGTTGCTTGAAATTTCTCCTCGGCACCGCATGAGGCACACAACAAGACCAATGGTAATAGCGGCAACCACGGCCTCAACTTCACATAGGACATACGTCAAACGCCTCTCAAACTTCTCAACACAGGGGACACAAGGGGCACAGGGGGCACAGGGGGCACAGGGGACACAGGGGACAGTGTCAATCCAGAGAAAAGAACTAGCTGAACGTCGATACCGCATCGACGTTCAGCCAAACTTATGGCTCACTTCAACCCCACGACGGTTTCGAACATCAGTCGCAGCGGCAGAGACTATTCGTGAATTGCGGCCACTTCGCCGCCCTTTGGCGTGCATGCCGCCCACCAAACGACTGGATCAATTTCAGCACCCATCATAGAGGTACTGCCGTCGCCGAAACCAACAAGAATGCCAGCACTGCGAGGGGCATGCGCTAACAAAGGATTGACTGTGGAAATATCGGTACCTTCTGTCGGTCGAACTTGAAATTTGCTTTCTGGACCGGTGATGTATGCGGCAAAAACAGGATTCCATTCGTACCAATATTCTTCGCCGTACGCCCAAATGTTGTAGTACCAATAATCATTGTTGGAATAGGCATCTGCATTTTTCATCGACTGATAACGTTCGGCAAAAAACAGAGTGTTGGAAGTTCCGTCACGCAGCGAACTGACCCGGCGAATGTCGCGTCCTGCGGGTCGAATTGAACCCAGGGCTGCATAGTTGGCCCCATATCCAATCAAACCATAAAGGCCCCAAGGCGTATGCTCGACCTGACCTTCTGAACCCAACGACCAATCGTCCGGGTTGCGAAAAAAACTCACTCTTTCCCGGTAAACGCCATAGTAATCACCGGTTCCCGAAGTTTGATCCAACAGATTTTGTTGTTCCAGATAGGGCAACAAGTGAAGGAAAATGGATCCGCGTTGAAATTTGGAATCGCCTGCGATTGTGGTGACCGAAGGCGGATAAACCTGCTTGGCAGATTCAAAGTTTGCTACACCCAAAGAGAGTTGGCGAATTCGGTTCTTGCTGTCAGCGGTTCGCGCTGCAGCGCGGGCCATTTGTACCGCTGGCAAAAGCAAGCCCATTAAGATGCCAATGATGGCAATCACCACCAATAACTCAACCAACGTAAACGCACTGCGGTTCTTCATTGTTCAACCTCGATCTATGATTCCTAAAGCGAAACAGCCATGCGGCTGACTACACGCTCTCGAGTGTATACTTTGATCAAGAAGATCGAATGAACGAAGCTTGAAGCTTTGATGAATTCGGCATCACCCATCACCAAAGCGAAAAGAAAATCGCCTCTCTGCTTGCTGTCCAGCGACTGAATAAAACGGCCGGTTGGGAAGATGATGGCCAGGAAAATTCGATCGCGTTTACTCGGTCAAACTCACTTGGCGACATTGACACAGACAATCTCTTTGTCGTCTCGCAAATAAAGTTTTCCCGCACAAAGCGTTGGCGATTGACGAGTCATTGACAGCAACGGTTGACGACCCAGCTCTTGATATCCCTTACTGTCCACTTTAGCCAACACTAGTTCGCCTTTTACGGTGGCGATGAATAACTTACCATCGGCGAAGGAAAAGTTTCCCTTGCCGAAACGGGCTTCACGCCAAACCAATTCTCCGGTCCCAGCGTCAATGCAAGTCAAATGGGTGATCGGACCCGCTCCACCAACGTTATCCATTCCATAGAGATGCTGGCCGATAACAAGTGACGTTTGCCACTCGTTGCGAAATGGACTACGCTTGCCCAGCGACGACCAAACTTCCTTGACTGAAAAGGTTTCCCCGCTTCGACTTACTTTTAGTCGCACGCTTCCATGGTCTTCGCCCGCCGAAATGAACAAGTCCTGACCGATCTGGATCGGCAACGCGATGTTGCAGTTGTAATTGGTGGAAAAGTCGTATCGCCACAACTGCTTTCCAGATGCTGGTTCAAAGCCGAACAACGCTTCGCCACCAAAGACGACCACAGTCGGCTGATCGGCCAAATTCAAGAGAACGGGCGAACTGTAACCTGTCGCCCCATTTCCTGACTTCCAAACCATTTTGCCAGTGGCCAAGTCCAGTGCCGCAATCAATGCTTGTTCCGCCCCGACGGTTACGTAAACTTTCCCATCCACAACCAATGGCGAGCTGGCCATTCCATATTCGGCCTCTTCGCCACCCAAGGTCTTTAACGTGTCCACTTGCCACAGCTTCTGCCCGGTCTGACGATTGACTGCTGCCAAAATGCCTTCACCTGAAAACACGACCACTGAATCTTTGGTAATCGTCGGGGTTGCCCGAGTGCCGTTGCCCATCGCATTGTTGTAGGCTGGCGCCAAGTCGTAAGTCCACTTCTGTTTGCCAGTCGCTGCATCCAAACACAAAACCACTTGCCGCCCGGCACGGCGGACCATTGTGACCACGTCACTGCCATCAGCGACCACGGCAGACATTCCCACACCACCAGCAACTCGCCACAACGTTGGCAAGCCGTCGACGGGAATGCGATCAATTAAATTGGTTTCAGACGATGTGCCGTTTCGCTGTGCCCCAAGAAATTGCGGCCAAGATGATGCCGTCTGTCCCCATAGTTCGCTAGAACCCTGGCTGGTGAAATAAATCAACAACACCACTATCATTCCAAACGTGTTGTACCGCTTCGGCTTCTTCATGATCTTTTTATCCTAGCAAGTGAATCTCGGAATCCGGTCGATGCCCAAAACGATCGCTACATTCCCAACCACGGTTGCGGCAAGCACAACCAGCAAAAATGGCCCACAAACATTGCCGTCTTCCATCATCGACGGATTGCGATTAACCGCAAAAAACAACCTTGCCTGGGCCACATCAAAGATTAGCATCCTACTCAATTTTTCCTAAAGAATCTTCTCTTGTAAGCCAAATGCACTTGTATCCATTACGCCCAACTGCACCCTATCACTGGGCTGAAGCACTGGACAGCTGGAACCTGCGGTGATTCAACCTAGTCGACTCCGACTGTTTTCCAACCTAGAAACAGCCTCTCTGGACTCGCCAGCGCCCTGGTCAAGCCCGTCGTTTCACTCAACTCACCAAGCTCAACGGTTGGGTTCACCTGGGAACGTTATTTACTTTCAACCGCAACTTTGATGACGGCTTTGCGAATCGGGCCGCTACCTGCCAATGGCGCGTGCCCGTCGCTGGGGAAGAAGATTGCGAACTGACCAACCGCGACCGGGCACCAGACCGTTGGGTCGTTGCCAAAGAACGCGAGATCACGTTCGGGGTCATAGGGCATCGAAATATCGCTGCATTGATCAATCGGCAGCCATCCCATTTCATCACCGCCAGAAATCACGTACTGAATGTCAATAAACTTACGGTGCGATTCCAATGGCGAGGCATCCCGGCCTCGCCCACTATCGCTTGCTAGAATCACAAACACTGCATCTCCGACGATTGCATGTCGGCCGTCTGCCACTTGATTCCAAACGGCATTATTCAAGTATTCAAACGCGGTAACAAAGTGCGGATGCAATCGGCGGTAATGAACCCAGCGATTTAGCGAATCAATGATCATTTGTTCACCTTACAGAAAGACACTTTTCACTTCACGACAAACCACCGGCCAACACGGGATTACGAATTTCGATTCCGTATTTAAAAACCTGACTGCAACCACCAGCCGCCCGTGCTGTCCCGAAAAATTTTATGCCGCCCAACCAACGGCATCTAGACACCCCAGCGGCACAAAGAGGTTTACAGCATCCGCTTGAGCCCGTCAATCAGAACCGCTGCTGCCCAACAGAATTGGCCCCGCAACATCAGCCCAGAAAAGCAGCCCGACAAAACAGGCCTGACAATTCGGATCAAGAGAAACGCACCTTACCCAACGCTTGCTACTTGCCTTACGTTAGCGCCGCCGGTTCCCTGACCCGCAACTTTCTCGAGCAGCTGAGCAGCTTCGAATCCTTAGCTTTATCAAAAACGGATTTCTGCAATCCAACAACATTCTACCAAGCGGCGGTGTATACTACGGGTCTGAAATTCCCACCGGCAAGCCTACCTACGAACCAAACGGCCAAGCAAGTTCTTCATTTGCTAACGTCCAAAAGCAACTGCTGTAACGAATGCCCGTGCCTGCTTCAAAGGGTGGCAGAAGGTGAAACGCCAGTGGACAAAGAATGTCTGCAAAGCCGTCGTCGAACTACTGCAATAAGGATCAGATCGTGAGTTCCAACTTTCTTTCAAATTCGCCACCACCGAAACGAAGCCAATGGCATCGTCCAAAATCCCCGATCGCTAAGTGTCTGGTGATCGCGGGAATCATCGGACTGTCAGGCATCATAGCGCCTGACACCTACGGTGACGAACCCTTAAACACACCCGCGTTGTCAAGCAACCATTCGAACTTGCCGACGAACACCCAATCGAACCGGTTCAAGCAAGAGAAGCCTGGGCAAACGATCCCACTTAATCGCTTCCAGCAACAGGGCACGACGAACCTGGTCGAACCACTGTTTCGCTCCGAAGTTCTTTCCGCTAGTAAAACAAGCCAACCGTTTGATTTTAACATCCAGGGCAAGACCGATTTGTACCTAGTTGTCCAAGACGCAGGGGACGGTTTGGGTTGCGACTGGGCAGACTGGATTGATATCAAACTGATTGGCAAGAGTGAAACCCAATCGCTGAGCGACCTAAATTGGAAGTCGGCGACGTCCGGCTTTGGCAACGTTGGACGAAATGTCAATGCGAACGGAACACCCTTAAGCGTCGGCGGAAAACCGCACCCCTCAGGACTGGGTACCCATGCCAATTCGGTAATCCATTTCCAATTGCCCCCGGGTTTTAACCGAATAACGGGCATCGCGGCATTGGATGATGGTGGCACCGCTCAGGGTTGTGGTTCGACAGTCCTCTTTGAAATTTTTGACCAAGAACCGCCCAAGGATGTTGCCGGCGGCGACAGAACCGCGGACAAGGCGATCGCTGGACTGGATTTGGCTCAGGGCGTAAAGGCTACCTTATTCGCAGCCGAACCTGATATCTATTCGGTGACCAATATGGACATCGATCACCGAGGTCGCATTTGGGTTTGCGAAGTGATCAACTATCGATCCCACAACGGCGAACGACCTGAAGGGGATCGAATCCTAATTTTGGAAGACACCGACAAAGACGGCGTTGCGGACACAAAGAAGATTTTCTACCAAGGTCGTGACATTGATTCTGCAATGGGGATCTGTGTGTTCGGAAAGCACGTCAT
>JBDNHU010000009.1:0-4746 GCA_041688615.1 Mariniblastus sp.
AAAGGATCGTCGCCAGGTGGATTGGGTCCACCAAAAGGATCGTCGCCAGGTGGATTGGGTCCACCAAAAGGATGTCGCCAGGTGGATTGGGTCCACCAAAAGGATCGTCGCCAGGTGGATTGGGTCCACCAAAAGGATCGACAAACGGGTTACTCGTTCTACCGATTCCAATGGCACCACTTGCGACACTTTCACGACTAGGGACACCGCCATCACTCCTGTCCATGCCACCTAGACCAGGGAGCCTACCGTCGCCTGGGAATCCAGGTAAATTACCTGAGTTCTTGGATCCCAAGGGCCAACCTAGATTGTTGGCCTGGGCGCGAATCGTTTGCAGACGTAGATCTACCATTGCGTCTCTTGCCGAACGCCGACGTTCCAGTTGTTGTCGCATTTCTTGAAGTTGCGACTCCAGTCGCCCCAAATGTTCTTCATACTGTGCCATGCGTTGATCATATTGAACACTTAACGCCAACTGTAACTGCGAATCAACCGTCTGTTTGGCAAGCGGATCCTCAGTTTCCGCCAATAGTCTGGTCAGAAGTTCAATCGCTTGCTTCCCATCAGGTTCAGGAACATCGAAGGGGTCGTCTGCAGTTCCGAAAATTGGAGTTTCATTTGTTTTCGGTAAAAGCCCTTGAGCGTTCGCAATCGATGCAAGCCCACAACAGGCTATCCAAATCAAAAATAGTTGTTTCATTGCACTAGGTTCCTTGTTTGGGTAGTGACTTGGTCTTAGTTTGGCGAATCGGAAACTTCCATTTGCATTTGCAATTTCTGTTTTTCACGTTCGATGTCCACCAATGGGTTGGGGGTGGATGGTAGTGGCCCTTCGCTCTGCTGCCACTGATTTTGCAGCTTCGAAATCTCATCGGTCAATTCTTGCCAGCGTTGGTCCCACTGCGGTTCGGGTTCAAGTTGGAATTTTTGCAGCAATTGCAATTCCAGCAATTCCGGGGAGGTGACTGCGACTGGTTCGTTGGACAATACCCGTTGCAATTCGCCAGGGGGACCTGTTTCCGCCCGCAATACCGAGGTTGGTGTATCCAGATTTCCACTCTTTTCGCCTTCGGTAGACCCGTTGATTGACCAAAATGTCAAGGTAGAGATCAATAGCACTCCGGCCAAGAAAGCGACAAGTTTAGGAAGCCAAGGCAAATGAAGCGGCGGTCGTTTGTGATTAGTCGGGGCGTGTAAGTGTTGCAAATATCGCTGCAGGAACAAAGTCAGGTCCGCCGCACTGCTGAAGCGTCCTTCTTTCTTACGGCAGAGTAACCGGTCAATCACACGGGCTAACGTTTGTGGAACTTGTTCGTTCAAACGACGCACATCAATCGCTTGTCCGTGAGTAATCTGATGCAGTACCGCCATGGGCGAATCCGCCATAAAAGGCGAACGACCTGAGCAAAGAAAGAACAGGACCGAACCTAGTGAAAACAAATCACTGCGCCCATCCAGTTCATCACCGCGACATTGTTCGGGCGACATGTAACCCGGAGTCCCAGCCATCCAGCCGGTTTGCGTCATCGCCTGTTCGTCTTGGCAGCGGGCCAATCCAAAATCTGTAATCACGGCGCGATTTACTGAATTGTCCAGCAGAATGTTGCCGGGCTTGATATCGCGATGAATCACGCCCTGGGCATGTGCTGCGGCCAGGCCCGACGCAATTTGCAGACCGATTTGTACCACTTGTCGTTCGGGTAATGGACCGTGCTGTTGAACCAGTTGCTGCAACGATGGCCCGATAATTAACGGCATCACCAGGTACGGCATTCTTTGAATTTCGTGGATGCCGTGGATCGCGATGACCGACGGATGCAGGACCGAAGCAGCCGACCTAGCTTCGCGTAAGAATCGCTCTTTTGCCGTGCCGTTGTCAGCCCAGCGAGGTAAAAGCATTTTGATCGCCACCGGTCGGCGCAGTTCACTATCCTGCGCCCGCAAAACCACCCCCATGCCGCCCCAACCGACAATGGATTCGACATCGTAGCGATCCAACCGTCCCAACAATTCAGGATGGGCAGCCGGGGTTAACCACTGCCCCAAATAACGCTCGATCGTCTGGTACTCTTGACCGCTTGGCGGCTGGGGCGGCAAACTGGAATCAGGCAAACACGTGTGAGTAAATTCACCAGAAATTTGTTCGCCACTTTCTCTCAGGATACTTGAAATCTCTTGCCGTAGATCGATCCCCGAAGCGACATCGACCAACCGATCTTGGCAAAGTGGGCAGTTTGAGAAATGTTGTTGCCTTGTGGCAGGTAAGCGGTCATCGATCAACTCTTGGTCGATGGCAGACAATTCGGTGGGGTCTTCCCAATCAATTTCTAGTTGCAAAATCAATTGCAACTCTTGATCATTCAAGTGATCTTTCAAGCGGCTGCCGTCTCCGATTTGATGTTCAGTTTTCATAACGATCCTCCACCGATTGACTGTCACTGGTTGGGATTTGGTTCGCCTGAACAAATTTGCGGAACATGTTCAGGACCCTTGATCGGGCAACATAGACAGCGGCCCTGGGAATGCCTAAGCGTTGGGTCACAAGCTCCACAGGCAAGCGATCGACTTCGGTAAGCCAAAATGCTTGCCAATTCACGGGTTTGACCTTGGGTTGAATGGATCGAGCGGCTGCTAGGAACATTTCGCGTTGATACAACGTGCGGAAACAAGCGGAAGATTTCTCGGAAGGCGCGGGCAGTTTTTGCCAATCAAATTCTTCACCAATCGTGGCCGTCTTGCGACTTTCTTTACGCAGGAAGTCGATGGTCAAATTCCTGGCAATCACGTACAGCCACTTGCGAAAACTGGGGCCCGAATGGTTGGCTTGGAATTGTCCGATGACTTTGGCTACTCGGATCAACACCTCTTGAGTGACTTCGGTTGCGTCAGTTGCTTGTAAGCCGCGAGCGATTGCGAATCGGTAGATCAATGGCTGGTACAAGTCCAGGAACTCAGCCCATGCCAAATGGTCTTGGCGATCGGCCAGTTTGGCGATCAAGCTGTATCGGGTTTTCGTGAACTTATCCATCAACGTCGCCTTTGGCTATCTAAACGAATCGCAAACCGTGGATCTTGCGCAGACCAATAGAATTTTTGACTATTTTCGCTACCCATCAGACCCGGATCCATTCGTCTGGGGTCTGAGAGTCTGGCAATTGTTAAGGAATCAAATTACCGGAAGATTGACGCGTAAGGTCAAGACTGTCGCTGGGAGCCATTGTAGCCCAGTAGTGACCGGTGTGCAGTCGCGACTGATTGGGCCGCTGAACTGGGGGCCGTCGGGAATATGGATACGCCCGTAAACCGAGAATTCCAAAGCATGAGTGAGCACAAGTCACAAAACTGGTGGCGTATGCGGGAAATCAGGCGGGTCGCCGAATCGCGAAGTCTGAAGAATGCTAACCCGGATTCCGTCCGGCGCTGCTTCGACCAATAGAATCACCAGCCCATGCAAGCAGGCCAAAACACCGGGACCATTGGCATGGGTTAGTAGAAGTTTGCAAAACGCGCGATCCGGTGAAGTTGCCGAAGAAGTGCGGGGGAGTCGACCCAATGATTGGCGACCTTCCCAACACAAGCACTGGCATTTTGGGCACTGGCATTTTGAGCTACGGCATTCAGGTTCGGCGGTTGGGCCTATGCTAATCGATCAGTTGCAATGTGATACTGCGGATCTTCCGATACATTGACTTCAACTAGATCGCCAGCCTTGTTCAAGAGACTGCGGCATTCTGGGCTTAGATGAGTCAGATGCAATCGCTTTCCGAAAGTTTCATATTTCTCAGCAAGGGTGTTGATCGCCTCAAGTCCTGACTGATCGTAGACTCGGCTGTAATAGAAATCGATCACAACATCTTCGGGGTCGTTGTTCACGTCGAACATCTCTTTGAACGAACTGACCGAGGCAAAGAATAAGGGGCCATGCAATTGATAAATCTTGCTGCCATGTTCGTTATGTTTAATGTCCGCACCCATGTGAGTTGCGTGTTGCCAAGCGAAAACCAGAGCCGAAACCACAACGCCCAAGATAACGGCACTGGCTAGGTCATGCATAAACACGGTGTAGCCGGCCACCAAAACCATCACAAACATATCCGCACGCGGCATTCGCTGGAACATTTTCAGGGACGCCCATTCAAACGTGCCAATCACCACCATAAACATCACGCCTACCAAAGCTGCCATAGGAATTTGTTCGATTAGCGGTGCTAGGAACAAGACAAACAACAGTAGGCAAACCGCTGCCGTGATGCCCGACAGTCGACCTCGGCCTCCTGAATTTACATTGATCAACGATTGTCCGATCATCGCACAGCCGCCCATGCCTCCGAAAAAGCCGCAGACAATATTCGCAATCCCCTGACCAATGCACTCGCGGTTGCCTCGACCTCTGGTCCCAGTGATTTCATCGATCAACGTCAAAGTCATCAATGATTCGATCAAACCCACTCCACAAAGAATGATGGCGAATGGAAAAATGATCTTTAGGGTCGCAAAGGTCAGCGGCACCATCTCATACTGCAGGAAGTATGGCATGGGCAAGCCGCCGCTGATGCCGGCTTCCGCGGCCGAGTCATCGATTGCGGGCAACGTAACCACCGGATGCGGGGCGTCGACGGCGGCGGAAGTTGCCTCGACGCCGGCGCTACTGCTGACCAGCGAGACGCTTGGATTCGCGGGCTGCATCACGGGGGTTTCGGTCGAGCTGGTTTTGGCGATTGCCGCGGCCTGCGAATTGGCTCGCAG
>JBDNHU010000542.1:0-37276 GCA_041688615.1 Mariniblastus sp.
ACGCCATCAACTACGAGGGAACACGGCCAGGAAACACTACGGGGGAGCACGGTCAATGAACACGGTCAATGAACACGGCCAACCCAACGCCGTAATACCAACCACAAAACTTGCGCAAATCCACACGCCCGTAAGTCTTGAGCCAGTCGGAGGCCCGATTATCTCACAGTCCCAAAATCTTACAAGTCGCCGATCGGTCTCGTCCTGCGTCAATCATAACCATGATACGCAGTCCGCATTATCACCTACCCGCATTATTACCTACCCGCATTATTACCTACCCGCATTGTTGCTTGCCCGCATTATCAACCAACCGGCATTATCGCCAGACTGCTCCCGGCGGAGCCTGCCATTCCAATTCCGTGTAGAACATCGCATCGGCGTTGATGTTCGCCTCGCTTAGCGTTGTGACGTGACGGTTCACCGCGGGAACTTGCCTTAACCACGGCAGCACAAACCCCCAAACCGCCACGACAACGCCGACACACAAAATCAATTGACCCCACCGCCAGCCCGTCGAATCTAAGCGTTTGGGTTGATGGGGCGTCTGGGTCTTGGTTGCATCGAACATCATATCACCTGTATGGATCAGAAAATCATCACACCCTCACACCCTCACACCGTAACATCGTAACGCTATCACACCCTCACGCCGTAACATCATCACACTATCACGCGGTAAAGCAACCTTGTCTTCAAGCAGGCTCCGTTAAGGACTGACCGACGATTTGAAGATAATTCCAAACATCAAATAAGCCATCAAGAAGGTCAACAACAGGTTCAAACTTTGCCCAACCGCGTACAAGATCAACGGCTTTCCCGAGCGGAAGTAGGGCCGAAGCTGAGCGAAATTGGTATCCAACCCAATGCACACAAACGCGAAACAAAACAGCCAACTTCGAATCGGCTTAGTCACGCTGTCAAGGGCACTATTGACCCACAATTCGCCGTAGTAACTGCTGGCAAATAGCAGCGAACAAATCGCAGACGCCACCACGAATCCTAACACAAACTTGGGGAAACGCTTCCAAATCTCCCCCAGGCCGACGGACGATTTTTCTGCCGAGGTTCCCTCTTCAACCGATCGAGTCCAATAGACAGCGACCCCTAACGCAATCACACCAATCAAAATGTTCTGGATCATTTTAATGGTCACCGCCGTCTCCGAACCGATCGGCCCCAAGGCCTCGCCTGCCGCCGCGACCGCGCCTGTCGCGTCAATGGTTCCGCCGATCCAAGCACCGGCTACCACCGGGTCCAATCCCATGGCAAGCACCAACCTAGGCATCACCACCATCATGATGACCGTAAAACTTAACGACAGTCCAATCGCCAGTGATAACTCTTCCTTTTTCGCTTTGCATGCCGCCGCCGTCGCAATCGCGGCCGACACGCCACAAACACTCATGTCCGCCGAGATCACCATGTTTAGCGACCGGCTTTGCATCTTCAACACTCGCTGCCCAAAAATATAAGTCGAGATCAAAACGATCGGTGTCACCACCCAAGCCACAAAGATGCCTGGCACTCCAAGAGCCAACAGTCGACCAAACAACACTTCCACGCCCAACAACACCAAACCAATCTTAATGTACAATTCGCCATTGATCGCCGGGCGCACCCACTGCGGCGTGCGTATCGTGTTGGAAATGATCATCCCCACCAACAATGCCCACAGTGCATATTCCAAATTATAAGCCTTGATCACGGACTGCCCTGCCATGACATAAGCGATCAGGACCAAACCAAACAACGGAATGTAGGCCAAGGCAAACTTGATCGGCGACCGACCGCGGAACCCCTGACCCACTGCGCCAACCAAAAAGATCGCCAACATCGCTCCCAGAATTCCCGGCCAAAGCAGTTTGACCGCTTTGGGTTTCTGGCCTTTTTTAAGTACCTTGGGTTCAAACCCATCGTTCAAAACTCCGTTTAGCGGGTTCTCCGACCAGGACCCCACCTTGCCCACTTGCCCTTTTAATGGCGAATCCCAGTTGAATTCTTTCGCCGCAACGGTATCGGCAAGCACTTTATCAGCAGTCACGGCAGCGGTTGGGTCGGCGTCCACTTTCGCCGATGAGGCCGATGGGGAAGTCTTGTCCTTAACGTGTCGCGGAGATTGCCAGGTCAAACCCTCCGGCACTGTCATCAATGACAAACCCAGGCCCAACGCGATGATCAAACTGCCCACAAGAACGGCGGTCCAGTCTTCAGACAATCCCGATTGAATTTCCAAGTTGCCATCGTTTGGATTCGACGCCAGGTGATCGGTGGCAACCGGGGCGGAGTTAGTCGAATCTGAGTTGGAATGGGACGAAGACTGTCGAGTCATTTTGATTTCTTCTGCGGGCGGGGAGCGAGCGGGAGGGACGATCCAGGAATCCTAAAGCTTAAACCTTGTGATACGGACAGGGTAGGCGAATTTCCCCCAACCACTTCCAAAATCCAAATAATAACGCTTTGGCAAGCGTACGATTCACCACCCCTTCGCTGCCAACCACTTCTACCGCAGAACAGAGTCTGATCAGTTGTCTACTGATCGAAACAAACGGTCGCCCGCTCGCCTAAGTCCCGCCTTGGCTGCCAGTTCATCCAAAAATAGATCGCGATCCGCTGGAGAGATCAGAACCGCTTTAAACAACCCAGTGCCGTATCGCACACTTAATCGATCCAACGAAAGAGCGGGAGAACTAAGCGGATTTCTCGATGGCTTGACTTCCACAATGTCTGATAAGCCAATTGAGTATCTGAACCAACCACTTTTGATCCACAAATGATCGCTATGCATGCCGTATGCAATAGGCATCACGACGCCCAGATACAACACCGCAATTAAGATGAGCATGCCAATGCCAATAGGTAATTCGGTAAACTTCCGCTCCAAAACCATGCGGACACAGACGCTCAATGAAACTAATGGGGCCACCCATAATAACACGGCAATCCACCAATCCACTTTCGATCGATACCATCTCACTTGCGGGTCGTTCATCTTGCACTCCACTATTTATTGAGCCAAACACATTTCTTCAACGGCACGGCTACTTCAGTCACTTCAACGGCACCTTGCCTAACGCAGTTTCCTATCCATTAGCATACTGCATCATCGTTCACGGTACACTGACCGTAACCTGATTGACAAACCATTCCGCCGATCCAGGTCACATCCGCAACCAACTCAACCGCAACCGCTGCTTGCCTTCATTCACACAACCAACGAAGCACTTTTGCTGACCTGAAAGTCACCAAATATCCTCACTAGAACCAAGATTAGTCATCTACCCGAAAAGTCAGGCGGTTGCCTTCATTCACTTGAACTCCTATCACTTTCTGGAACAACTTTCATTATCTTAAAAGGCTGTCACGATCTTTCATGCTTGACACTTGATTGATTGTCGGCGGATCCGATCGACGCAAGAATTCATTTATTGCTAGACGATTCATTGGTTGCTGAATCAACAAATCCATTGATCGGTAACTTTTAACCCGGTCAATTCCCGTGAAACTTAAACGCACCGATTACATCTTTGGCCTTGTTCTGCTGTTCATCTTGCTAATCGCGGTGGTTTCGATTTACCGGGGCTTTGGCGGTGGTCGACGAATCGATGTCACGCAACTCCCACGCGCCGAACATCCACTATTCGCCGGCAAGTAGCGTGACGATAACTCGGTTGACTATTTTGCTGCCCTTGAAAGACTGGAAAGCGAAGGCGTGCTTCAAGAAGAAAACTTCGTTGTCGCGATACTTGAACTGGCCCAGACGATTGCGAATTGTGCCCGATGACCCGCAGGCAGTATGCCAAGACACTGGTCTTTCATGAAGATTCTGAACATCGATTTCATGCCTTCAATCAAATCGTATCTTCGTTGGAAGAATGCCCTAATAATTTACGACTTCAAGGTGCAATCGCCACATCAACCGTCAAGTCATTCCAAGTTGGAAGCATAGACAATCCGATGCCGCAAGACGCTTGGGACAGGGCGCACAGTGAATAAGAATGTGGAAGAAGCACTAGAATTTTACGGCACTAGAAGCTTACGGTGGCAGAATTTTATACGGCGGCAGAATTTTATACGGCGGCAGAATTTTATACGGCGGCAGAATTTTATACGGCGGCAGAATGTGCAGCCCGAAAAAGAAACAACAGGTGCTCGCTTAGATAAGGAAACATAGCGTACTTAAATAGAAGTAACGCAAACACCAATCGAATTTCAAGCCCAAAAAGAATCAATCTTGAACCAATGGACAAGCGTCTCTGCCAACCGACCTTGGATCCCGCTTACTGGCGGTCGATATCAACCGTCACAAAATTACATCTTGCAACCTTACATCTTGCAACCTTACATCTTGCAGCAACCAGCCTTGCAGCAAATGGCCGCTTTAACGCTATAACAAAAGTCGATCACTTAGCGTCATTGACTTAGCGTCATTGACTTAGCTTCATTGACTTAGCTTCATTGACTTAGCTTCATTGACTTAGCTTCATTGACTTAGCGTGCCAACAGTACTTCAGTTTGAATCAAAAACGGTTTGTACTTAAATCTACTCAAACGGAACTTTCTACAATAAAACGCCCAACTGGAAAGACAGAGCGATCGAAAACAAGAAGCTTGCCACAAATCCAACTTCACCTCGCTAATCGCCCACCCGCAAGCAAAACCCACGCGGCTTATCACTTACTAGCTTTGGGGATCGACTACCGACTTGCCACTCAAGTTGCCTGCCCCACACTGTTGACTTTGTAAAACCTTGAAATCCGACGCAGTCCAATGGGAACGACGTCGATTCGATCTGCCAATCTCACCCACCCAATAATGAGTTTCGCAAATCTAGTTTCCAAACCGCATTCTACAAAACAACCGTATGACATTTGAAGCCAACCTCTTGTTTCGATTTCGCTCATGCCTCTATTTACGCAAGCGTCCTGAATCCAAAACAATCGCCAAAAGTTCAGCGC
Organism: Mariniblastus sp.; assembly: GCA_041688615.1. Classification (GTDB taxonomy): domain Bacteria; phylum Planctomycetota; class Planctomycetia; order Pirellulales; family Pirellulaceae; genus M30B19. Next base: position 4,959 of record JBDNHU010000542.1, read on the forward strand.
TGCTGGTCACTTTTTGTCTGCACCCGAACCAGTAAAAAACTCGCTTCTATTTCAGCTTTTTGAAAACCATCCACTCAAAAAGTTCTACCCGGAGCGTAACAAGCAGAACCCTTTCGCAGACGAAACGAACCCTAATCGACTTCCGGTAAGTCTGTTTTGAAAAATCGCAAGAAAATCCCGGACTTCGTAGAGAATAGGCTTGAAATGGGCTTCAAGCGGCAGATGCCAAGCGAATTAGGCCGGTCCCGCAAACAGACATGTAGATTTCGTCATATTCCAGGCTGACTCGAGCCCACTGGAACAACACCCAACCAATGCGGGCTTGATCGCGCTATAACCCGCAACGCCAACCCGGCCCAAATCGATCAACCGGCCCCAACCAGTAGCAAGCACGCGGCTAGTTTCAAGGCCAGCTTACTATCGGCGTGCGACTGTTGATATCACTTGCAGCAGTCGGCCGGATCATGTCTAACCGACTGTCCAAAGCCTGGAACTTGGGCCCAGCTTTCCATCGATGTCAGACTGGCTTAATCAATTTACCTGGTCGTCGCGGTCACTTCGGTTGACCCGAAGTCGCCCGTTATAAATCGACCACTTACCTGACGAATGGTTCGCAGCGCAAACCAAGCCAAGGCAAAAAAGATAGTAAATAATGTCAACAAGGACCAAGTCGCCAGTCGAATCAGAGAATCACTTAATTTCTGTGACGGTTGCAAAACGGCCTGATAATTTTCAGCCGCAATCACAATCAGGCCAGTCTCTTGTTTGCTGCCCGCTCCATAGTTCCCAAAATGACTGGTCACTTTCGAGGTCCCAGCGATCCAACGCCCTTGATAACTGCGGCTGATCGAATCCGCGTCTTGTTCAGGCAGCTGTCCAATCGGATCGACAAAAATTCCATGGTCTTGATCTAAACTGCTCCGTACCACTCGGGCATCAAACACACCATCGGGAACCAGACGGCCATCGTCAATCGTTCGACTAAGAAACGGATGCTCCAAAATGGTGCCACAATTGACTCCGTCCCGCGCATCCACCAGCATCGCATACTGCTGTGAACCGTTATCAAATTCGACAAACGAACCGGTATCAACCGTTACGGCAACCACGCCAATAAATTCTTCGCCTTCGAATACCGGGCAGGTGAATGCGACTTTCCAGTGCCCATTGGCCGTCGAAGGAAACGCAGCCGAAACATAAGTCGTGTTAATGTGCTGTCGTCTGGCAAGCTGTGTATTGTAAAGCAAGGAAAAGTCTTCCTCTTTGGAATAATCCAAATCGTAACTTAGTCCACTAAAGTAAGTTCGATAAGAATAGTTCCGACCCAAGACCTTGGCTTCGGCCGTGCCTTCAAAACTGGTCGCCACCTGAGTCCCATACTTGTCGACAATGAACAAACTGGCCGAGGCCGGAAATTCTGGGTCGGCGATCCTCTGACGCAACAGTTGATGGATCCGAAGTCCTGCCGGGTCGGCGGCGAGCGTTTGGCGGTAACTATTTAATGCCTCATCCGAGTTCTTCCTGGGATTGGCTAACAGCGGCTGAGCGGCTTGAAAGTCGGCTCCGGATAACAATTCCGCCAGGTCGGTACGCAGTTGACGATTCTTGGAAAGGTCGACCACCGCCTTAAAGTATCGATCAATCTGTGCAGACGCACTGCTGGCAGCCAACTGAGCCGCCCAGCGGTTGCTTTCACCAGCCTTATCCAAGATCGCAGCGTCCGTATCCGATTTCGCTTGCCGGTACATGAACCAGAAGAAGGACAACATGACCATCAACAGAATCAGCGGAGCCCCCAAGCCTAAAATCATCAGCGGGCGCCGAGTCGCCTGGGCCTCGCGTTGCTTCAAGGCCGCCAAAACACCTTGGGCCGATTGAAAACGGCGCGACGGCGTGGGTGCCAGGCACTTTTCCAAAATATCAACCAAAGCCTGGTCCGCTTTTGCAATCGCACGCACTTGCTTCAAAGTCGATTGCTTGCTGATCTGCTTGCGGTACGCCACCAATCGTTGTTCCACACCATCAATACGCTGAATGTATTCCAAAAATTCGTCGTCGCGATGCGGTGGATGGCCAGCCAACATGCAGTACAACAACACACCCGCAGAATAGATATCCCAACGAACATCAGGGATCGCATTCAAATCCGCTTGTTCAGGTGCCATGTAAAATAAGGTGCCAAGCGCCGGTGCCTGCTCCGAATTCAACCTGGATTGACCAAAGTCAGCCAACCTAGGATTCAGATCACTATCCAGCAAGACGTTACCCGGCTTCAAATCGCAATGCAAAATGCCTTTGTTGTGCAGATGCATCAAGCCGACCAAAACGTCGTGAAAAATGTTTAACGCTTGCTGTTTGGGTAAGGCTCCGTTGTCCCGCAACAGGTCTTCCAACGATCCGTTTTCAATGTAGTCCATCACATAATAAGGCGGCGTGGAATTCCAACCCACATCCAACAATTGGACGACATACCGATCGGCCGAAAGACGAGCCAACTTTTCGACTTCGCGCGATAGCATACTGACGTCAACGTTTCGACGCTGGGTATAAAATTTGATCGCAACCTTTCGACGAGTATTCCGATCAACGGCCGCCCAGACCTCTCCATAGGCTCCGCTGCCCAAACAATATTCCAGATCGTAACCAGGAATTTCAGCAGGCGGTCCGTCTCGGCGAACGCTACGCGACCGAGCGGAAGACATTTCGTCGTCGGATTGATGTAGCGTGGGTTCGTCCGTCATTTCTACTCGATTTTCGTTTTACCAGGTTCCACAGCGTTTGCAGGCTTCCCAGCAGCCTTTGATTTCATTCGATGTTACCGAATGATCCTGGGATTGGCTAACCGGCAGCCCGAAACATTCTGGCCCATCGACTGGGTAGGATAGCTTAACAATCCCGGGACTCCGAGTCGCGAAACGGCTGGGGAACCCTTCGCTGGTGGCTGGGGACAACCGCACTCGCCTGCGTCCAACAGTGGTCCAAGTCGGGTCAACCATGGCTTTCGCGTCTGTCGATCATGCGCAGTGATGTTACAATAGTGACCATCGTCGCAGGTTCGATTGCTTGCCGGCCCCTTTAAATCTATTGATACGAAAGAAAAATCGCTTTGATCGTTCAGCGGCCCAATCCGACGGAAATTTGGCCAGTCGTGCAGGCCTTGCTGGGCAATATTGACCAAGGGACAAGGAACCAACATTGGGACCAAGTGCAAGGCACATCCTACGACGAAATTCAAGCTGACCAAAGCGACCTATTGTCTGGGCTGTTTGTCGCGGTCGACGATCACGGCGTTCCAATCGCAGCCATTTGGTCCATTCGCTTGCCAGGCAAGTCCACAATTGTGGGGCTGCCCACGGCCATTTCACTAGCAACGGATTCGCAGGCAGCAGCTTCACTGGCACCGGAAAATTTGACCGATGGCGTTTTGAATCACCTTAATGACAATAAGATTAATGACAGTAACATTGTGCAACAGGGCGGGCCGCAAGACGACGTCACGCCAAGAGATTCGCAAGTTCAAGCCGCTCAATACGCTAATCAAATGGCGTTTACCGTGTCGGATCATTCACCAAGCGTCGCAGTAGCCACCGCGTTGATCCAAAAGACATCGCAATGGATTGACCAGCAAGACGTTGAAATAGCTCAAGTTGCCTTGGCGGTGGACGACACGGATAACATCGAAGCCTTTTCCGCCGTGGGACTTAATCGCCTAGTCGAATTGATCTACCTAATCAGCCCAGAACTGAATCAACGTAGTATCGCCAAGTCGGACAATCGGTCTCGTAAGTTAGGAAAAAATAACAATTCGGCCTCGGTTGAATTTCAGTCAATCCCGCCCTCGGACGACACCTTGCCGCGTTGGTCTGCCATTTTGAACGAAACTTATGTGCAATCTCAAGACTGCCCGGGCATGACTGGGAAGCGTAGCACGTTTGAAGCAATTGAGGGTTATAAGAACACAGGCGAATTTTTGCCCGTGGGTTGGCTGATCGCGGAAAATAAAAACACTGATTTTAAGCAACAACCTTCCAAAGAGGTTTCGCCCGATCCACTCGGCCAAGTTCTCCCAATCTCTCCAAAGTCGTCAGCCGCGACAAATCATGCGGATTGTGGAAGCGACGTCGCTTGCTGCATTCTTGCCGATCATCCGCTTTCGGACTATCTGGAACTGGTTTACTTTGGCGTCGCCCCGGGGGCTCGAGGTCAATCGTTGGGTCTCCACGTTTTAAACACAGCCGCGAAAATTGCGCTAAAACAAGGCAGAAACCGCATAATTGCGGCTGTAGACAGCAAAAACCTGGCGGCAATGCGGGTCTACCAACGCAGTGGCTATTCTGCGATCGAACGAAGATTAGTCTTGGCAAAGTTTTATTCGTGACACCGACTTTCGCTACCCGATCGATTCACCGACAATTTATCCACCATCAAGATTAAGCGACTGGGCGAACAAATTTAGAAAGATTTCCAACCCAGTTCGCCCCGAAGATTGCCGATTTCACGCGTTTATTTGATCGTAGCCTTTGGGCTAGTTGAACTAAATTTGTTAGCGATTTGACATTAGTGCTAGCTGCCCTAAAATCTGCTTCACAATTCGGAACGAGCCCTTTGGCCGTAGGACGGCGGCTAAAGAGGATTTTGGCATAATTCGTTGAATGGAAGCGCCCGAGTGACCAACGTTGATGATCGTTCAACCTGTTTGACCAGGTCGTCGTCGCATGATCAAGATAATCATGCGGCTGATGATCTTGGACGACACGTGAACCAATCACAATTAGATTACCCCGATCAAAAGCATTTGAATGAAAGTGCTTCAGGCGGCGGTGATTCTGTTGTGGCAGGTTCCGATGGGTTGCGTCACAAAGTCACTGGGAGTGCTGTTTGCAGAAAGCTTCAGGAAGTGGCTCAACGAGAGAAAGAGTTAGCGTGGAAGCTGGCATCCTCTCTGTCGGATACGATAGGAAGAGATCGGTATGAACTGTATTTTGACGACAATAGTTTTCAGATCCAACACGGCAAGATCATGGTTCAAGCCGCGGACGAATTTTCTTTAGAACGACTCTATTCCCAGTTTGCTCAGACAGTTCGAACGATTGCCAAGCAATTATTGGGCGATGGAATCAGCGTCGCATTTACGGTCATCGGACAACCTGCGGTCCAGACCTCTTTATTTGCCGACGATGTTCCGTGCCTGGAAGTCGCGTCCCAAACTACAAACTCACATCCAATAAATAGAAATCTATCGACGGTTGCGACCTTAGACCCCAATTCCAACAAGCACAATTCCAACAAGAGTCGCCCAAATCGAAATCCAAAAACCGAAACTCACAAGACCAGTCGTTTGGTCAAAGCTGATCGTGTCGCTGATTTAGGTGCCGCTGATTTAGTTGGCGATGCCTCAAGTGTCGGTGCCTCGAATGTCGGTGCCTCGAATGTCGGTGCCTCGAATGTCGGTGCCTCGAATGTCGGTGCCTCGAATGTCGGTGCCTCGTTTGCGGAATCGTTGATCACTAGCTGCCATGCGTTTTCGACGGATGCGTTTTCGACGGACCCTTTGTCGCGACCTGCGGACGGTTTAGACCACTTGGACGATCGGACTTTGGGGATTGGGTCACGTCAGATTAGTGACGGCGGTTTAACCGGTCTTTGCTTAGGCAGTGCCGATGCGCAGAAGCCTGGTTTTTCTGCGGTCGAAAATCAGCAATTGTCTCTGTTTGAGGACGTTGACTTAGCTTCGCAACACTCGCGTAAACTAGACGCTCAAGCGGGCAAATCCAGCCTGGCTAGCCACATCGGGGCGGATTGGGTGCGGGAAAGCGATTCGAGTGCGGCAAGTCGCTTTGGATCGTCTACGGTGGGTAGCCAACCGCCTTCAAAGCAAACCGGTCAACAACGCGGACATTCTGCAACTCAAGGACATTCTGCAACTCAAGGACATTCTGCAACTCAAGGACATTCTGCAACTCAAGGGACGCGGAAGTTTGACGACAATCAGTCGGGCAGTGATGCACGACGAGCGACATTGCCGGGTGCTCGGACTTCGATGAGTCTGTCAACGTTCGAATTCGGCAGTGCGAACCAACTGGCCCAAGCCGCAACCCAACAGGTGGTCGCTCGGCCAGGCCAGATTTCGCCGCTGATGATTTTTGGGCCTGTGGGCTGCGGTAAGAGTCACTTGGCGACCGGCCTGGGGCAGCATTTACGCGGTTGCTTCAAATCGTTTTCCGTATTGCAACTTTCGGCCGAACAATTCACTTCGCGGTTCTTGGAAGCACTTAACGGTAGCGGGCTACCCAGTTTGCGTTCCAAGTTCCGAGAAATTGATTTGCTGATTTTGGAAGATATTCAATTCTTCAGCGGCAAAAAGGCAACGCTGATCGAACTGCAGCACACGATCGATTCGCTGATCAAAAACGGCAAGCAATTGGTGCTGACCGCAGACCGACATCCCAACGACCTTGGCTTCTTAAGCACAGAAGTTCAGACACGAATTGTCAGCGGATTGGTCATTCCTTTGCAACCGGCGGATCGCGAAGCACGTGCAGCAATTTGTAAGCAAATATGTTTGCAACGGGGAATGCAGATCGAAGCATCAATGATCCAGTGGTTGGCTGACAATGTCAGTGGCGATGTACGACGCCTTTCTGGGGCGTTGTTCCGAATTATGGCAATGCAAATGAGCCACGGGGAATTGCTACAACCAGCCCAAGCGATGGATTTGCTAAGCGATTATGTTTCGGCAGGTACGACGATTTGCAGTTTGGCTCAGATTCAAAAAGTAGTGTGCGGCGTCTTCGGCGTTGATTCAACCGAACTAAATAGTGAACGCCGAACCCGCCGGATCAGTGGCGCCCGAATGTTAGCGATGTTCTTGGCTCGAAAACACACACCAGCAGCGCTCTCGGAGATCGGTGATTTCTTTGGCGGACGAAAACATAGCACGGTGTTGGCCGCTGAAAAACGGATCAAGTCCTGGGTCGCCAGCAATGAAACGATCGAAACCTCAATGTCCACCACGAACACTCGCGAAGTCATCCGCAAGATCGAATCCCAACTCAAAGCGATTTAACCGCAGTTGAATTGATCATACAGATTCCAACGCTGGTAGAAACGACCTGCTGCCATTTCTAAAATCGATCGCAATTCCTAACCATCTACCGCCAGTTCTTCTCGGTTCCCCAACGCGATTTGGGGCGATACTGACCCAAGACCGAATCTGGTATCATGACCCAACGCTGCCCCCACTGGCGAACGCCCCGGGTAAAATTCTTTCAACCCAGTTGCCCACCAACTTCTCAAACGTGATTTCGATGCCTCAAGTGAACCCACACGGTCCCCAAGAATCCAGCGAAATCGTTGACGAAGTGAAGACGCCCAATGACGCGTCCGATTTGGCACAAGCACAACAACTCGAGAACGCAACGTGGTTGACCCAGTGGTGTCAGTCCCAAGAAGGGGTCAAGCAACTTAAAATACTGGACACCTCCAACGCCAAGCTATTGAATCAAATTCAAAATCTTCGCAAACAGGGACTCACGCCCCAGCAAGCTAGCACCGTGATGGAACTGCGGGAACTCAGGCAACGGGCCACCCGAAAATTCACTAACCCTGACGAACTCTTTTTCACTCGACGTTCCCTGGAACAAGCAAGCGGCGGTTTGATCACCCGCTGGAAGATTGATCTGATCAAGACTATCGCCCCCAAAGCACCAATCGTCGTGATCGACATTTGTTGCGGAGTCGGTGGAGACCTATTAGAAATTGCCAAACACTTTCCCGTCATCGGAATCGATTCCAATCTAGCGGTTGCCCATCTGGCGGAAACCAATTTGCAAGTCTACCAACGCATCGCAGGCGAAAATATAAATTCGCAAACGTTCGCACCGTCCAACCTTCCCTCTGCAACACCGTCGCGGGGAACACCGTCTGCTAAAATACAGGCCGCTAAAACACTGCACGCGGCGATCATTGCGTGCTTGGATGCGAAACACTTGTTACCGGAAATCGATTGTGAATCTGGGACAGCGTCTGAAACCGCTTCCGCCTGTCAGGTGGGGGCAGCGTTGCCCCGTTTGTCCGATGTCCTGCGGCGTCTACCGAAGAACGTGCAGGACTGGGCCCAAAGGAATCAATTTCAGGACCACTACATTGTCTGGCACTTTGATCCTGACCGTCGTGATTCGACAGGTCGACACACTCGTTTGGTCGATTTTTCTCCAGACGAATCTTTCCTTCGACGCCTTGTCGAAGTGTTTCCAATGGGCATCGCAAAAATTGCTCCAGCAACTCAACTGTCTGACACTTGGCTGGCAAAAGCCCGTTGGCAATGGATCGGTTTGGAACGCGAGTGCAAACAATTGATCGGCATTTTCGCGGCCCCATCCGCTGAACTCGCCCCCCACAATTCACCCTCCGTCGTTGATTGTCGTAGTGTTGCGATTTGGCAACGAGACACCAGCGAATGGGAAACTTGGTCACCCAAAGCCCGCACGCCAGACAACGACAAGAAAATAGAGCCAGGCAACTTAAGAGACGATTTTAGCCTTCAAGCCTCAGCCTTGCCGCTAGATTTTGGTGTGGACAATCCGGATATCAAATGGTCGTTACCCAGAAAGTTAAAACCTGCCAAGTTCTTATTTGAACCCCACTCGGCGATCTATGCCGCGAGATTACAATATGAATTGGCGGCAGAACAACAGTGGGCGATGTTGATCAGCGGCGACTATTTCACCGGCGACATCCCACCCAAAGATCTAAAGACCGAACTGTTCGATGCGTTTTCCGTGGTTGACATCTTGCCCTTGCGAGCCAAAGCGATCGCCAAAAAGATAACCGAACTGGGCCTGCGTTTGGTCGAGGTGAAGAAGCGGCAATCAGAAGCCAAAATTCAGCAGGCGTTGATCAAAGACTTGCAGAAAACTTTTGGCGGCAACAATCTACAGACATGTTCCCTGCTTATTTTCCAGGACGCATCTTCGGATTCTTCTTCGCAAAACGCACTCAAGGTCGCGATCTGCCATCGATTGACTTAAGCACTTCGCCCAAGCGAATCTAACTGACACAAAGCTAACTGACACAAAGCTAACTGTTGCAACAGAGTCTCGCAAATCCACGAACCGCCCCAATTAGCCGCTAGGGTCACCACCGATCAAACGTCAACTCGATGACGCACCTTTGCCCCGCACAATCGGCACAAGGATCAAGGACCCTAATAAAGGCGAATTGCTACCAACAGCGATCGCCTTTTTTGGATCCTCGACGCTGAACCGGTTTACGGCACAATTGCGGAACAATCGCTAAAGAACGCCAGCAACGCCACCCATCACCCAGCAACTGGCAACTGGCAACGGTGGCAGCAATTCGACGGCTCGCTTTGTCTACTCTACTAATAAGCGTCCTGATTCACCGGCAGCTAGAATTGTCATTTCCTGCTCGTCCTGCACAAACGCAACCATTCGACAATTGGCCAAATTCACATCGTTTGGCAACGGCAGTTTCAACTTGATGGAAACCAATTTCTCGGCAGAACGACCATCCACTAGCACACTTTTCCTCACCCTTAGCACTCGATCATGGTGCAGAGTGCGACCCTGATTCTCGCCCTCAGCCACTTCGTTTGTCAGACCATCTTCGACAATCGCCAACCACAACCGAGTCGCTGAAGGAGTCAACTGGCAATGCCTGATTAGCAAGGGGTTAAAATCAACCGTGCCTGTTACGGAATTATCAATCGACTCAATATCGATCGCGACTTCAAACCCGTACAAGTTCGCGGTTTCAATTGTTTTGGATTGGCGTTTGGCCGATGCTGCCAAACTGCGTTCCAAATCGCTTGGGCGACTGGCAACAAATCCCTCCACGCCATCCACAATTAATTGCGGGGTATAATTGGTACGTCCCGCCAATTGTTTGGTGTACCAATACTGACGCGCAGATTGATCTCGAGAACTAAAACGATCGGTCCAACCCAAATAGTTCCAGTAGTCCACGTGGTAAGCAATCAAAATCAACTGAGCCTGATCATTCCCTACATTGCCTGCCACCTTGGAATCCAATCCCGAATCAGTTCCAGGAAATTCCTTTGACCAGGAATTCAGGGTCCTTGCCAAGAGATCATCTGCCGGCGGGCAACTGCTACATCCTTCGGAAGTAAATAGTTCGGCAAAGGTAAATCGAGCGGCCGACTGAAATCGTTGAATCCCCTGGGCATCAACCGTTGCAGTTTTGACACTTGATGAACCAGAGACGACCAAAGCGGTGTCGCCAACGTTTTCCGAATACTCACCAGCACCTTGATCTGGTTCTAGGTCGCTTTTGATCGTCGAATCATCCGCCGCCTGCAATGGGTCTGTTTCTTGATTCAGAAAGCTAGAAGTGATCGGCGCGCCCAGACGATGATTGGGATACGATTTCCAGGACGCAATAATTTGAATGGCTGAAAAGATCGTCAAAGTCAGGCCCGTCCCCAACATCAAAATGTAGCCCAGGCGTTTTGCCACCGACGATTCCATCCCTAAGAAACGCTTCCCTTGGGAACCGTATTCGTCGTCACAACAACCCGAAAGCGATGTAAAAAGGAAACTCTTCGCCTTCCCAGCGATCGATTGTTTCGCGGCCCAAGACTCGCCTGCAGCAACCAGCGATTCGCTTTGCTGGCCTTTTGCCTGGCCAAGCGAAACAGGGCCCGACTGGATCGAATTCGTTTCCGTCGAGTTGTTGTCCATGCAATCGTCTTCTTTACCGAATCATTTGTGGATCAGCATTTCCAGTGGCCGCTTCACTTGATTGCCCTTGCCAGGCGACTTCGGATTAGGCGAAAACAAACCGCGAAGCTTACAAAGATTTTAGCAACTATCCCAACTTCCCGTCCAAAAATCCAAAACCTTACGATTTTGCTTCTCTGTTGGCGTTAGCAGACGCTAACACAGTCGTCAACTTCAGGCCATTTTCGGCCAAAACAAGAAGACTTCGTCGCCGTTCCCAGCCCATTCCCAGTTCAGCATCCCCAAGGACAATCCACATAGATCAGCCAGGTTCAGACCGCCAACACCCTCAAAATGCTTGATTGTTGATCGTTCTGACGAATAAAATCAGTGATCTATCACTGCCAAAAACGGATAGCCGGTTATTCAGACGCAAGCCGACTTGGCGTTGGGTCAACGGAAGGTTCGCTTAGAAAGACCCACCGTTTGGCTAGAGACAAGTTGGGTTCACCCGCAGACGTTTGGCTGGAACGTATCAATGCTACGGTGCTTTGCTTTGCGGGCGATCCGTTTGAAGACCATTCGAAGCCTGCGGAGCACAAAAGTGCGTTGTATTTACCCAGTGTCCCATTTGCCCAGCGTCCCATCCCTACCTTTTCAACTCAACCTGGACCCGTACAACCGGTCGTCGACCAAGGGTAATCACCACAAATGCATGTGTTAACCAAAGATCCGTCTGTGCATTGGTCTAGCCCTCAGCAACGTAGTTACAGCGACAAGCCTTTACCCACAATCCAACCACTTGGCTTCGAACCTACTCGCTGGGGCTGGTACCCTTGGTGCCCTGAACCCTTGGATCAAATCGTCCACTCGTTTGACGTGGGTTTGGCGAACCGTTTCATTCCGGGGCCACGCATTCTTACGGTGAACCGCTTCCTTGAAGACCCTCAATATCTATGGGTCAGCTACGGTCACCTTAGTTTTCGCTTGAAACCCATCTTGTGGCGGCAGGTCGACTTCCCAGGCTACAACCTGGGCGACTTGGTCGAAGTGTCCAAACTGTATTCACCCCACGAACCGTCCATGGCGACGATCGAAGAAATCACTTGGGACCAATCCGACGAGTGCATCAAGTTTCAACTCAGCCGCCGAGGACGAATGATCTCGGGGCTGTTCACCGCCAGTCAATTCTCGCTTGCCAGTCGCATCTCTGACCCAGAACCCTAATCGTTGCCTATCGATCTCACGTTCACCGTATTCGCCTGAACATTCCTCAATACGACCCTCCGGATTCGTGCTGGAAAATCGTGTATACTAGGCAATGGGCACTAGGTTCACCAAACAGGCCAAGTGCGTTGTCGTGAACAGGGTTAGCTTTGTAGACACAGTCCCAGTTGCAAAGCCCACTTTAGCCAAGGATTACCATTCTTGCTGAGCGGACCAAAACCAGGACGACCGAGTTTAGGCCGGCTAGCACAAATCCCCGAACAGCCACGGTTTCCCAGAAGAACCAAACACAGCGGAGAAAGCAATTGCATCGTTACAGGTTGTCCCAAAATCGCAAATCGCTGGCCGGCAGGCTATTGAATCGAAGCCTTGCATTGGGTTGCGAATTGACGGACCGGTGGCGATTGCCGCCCCACTTTTCGGTGGCAGGCACCCTTGCTTTGATTTTAACCTTTGCCTATTATTCGCCGGTCGCAGCGTCACCACTCCAGGTTACCCCAGACACCAACAGAGACAAACAACCGCCCAATGTCTTGGTTATTTTGGCGGACGACTTGGGGTATTCGGATTTGGGCTGTTATGGCGGTGAAATTCAGACGCCGAATCTTGATCGTCTGGCAAACGGCGGCATGCGGTTTTCACAATTCTATAATACCGCTCGATGCTGGTCTTCGCGGGCCGCTCTGATGACTGGCTACTATGCTCAACAGGTTAACTATGACAATGTTCCCGGCTATGAAAAATCCAAACGCCGCCGCCCTGAATGGGCTCAATTGCTACCCGAAGTCTTGAAAGCTAAAAACTATCGATCGTTCCACAGCGGCAAGTGGCACCTGGACAAACGCCCAATCGCTGCGGGTTTTGATCGCTCGTACAGCTTGGATGATCATGGTCGATTCTTCTCGCCCCGCAACCATTGGCTGGATGACAAGAAACTGCAGCCCATCAGTTTGGATGCGGGATATTATGCCCCAACCGCCGTTGCTGATTACGCCGTGGAATTTTTGCAACAACACCAAACCGAATATGCTGACCAGCCGTTCTTTGGTTTCGTGGCGTTCACCGCTCCTCACTTCCCCTTGCATGCCTTGCCTGAAGATATTGCAAAGTACAAAGATAAATACAGCGTCGGCTGGAATCAATTGCGTTCCGATCGCCTGGAGAAAATGCAGCAATTGGGCATCACGGACAAACAACTTTCTGCGGTCGAACCTGAGGTCGGTCCGCCTTATGCTTTTCCAAACACCATGCAACAACTGGGGCCTGGCGAGGTCAATCGTCCCATTCCCTGGAATGAACTGGACCCAACGCAGCAGAAATTCCAAGCGACCAAGATGGAAATCCACGCGGCGATGGTGGACCGAATGGATCAAGAGATCGGTAAAATCCTGGCGCAATTAAAGGCAATGAACCAATCGCAGAACACTCTGATTCTTTTTCTTTCGGACAACGGTGCAAGTGCGGAAATCATGATCCGCGACGATGGACATGACCCAACGGCATCGCCAGGATCTGCAATGAGTCATTTGTGCCTAGGGCCCGGGTGGTCCAATGCCGCCAACACCCCGTTCCGTCGCCATAAAACTTGGGTCCACGAAGGTGGAATCCACACGCCCATGATTGCCTACTGGCCAGCCGGAATCACCAAGCCTCGTCAAATCAATTCAACCTTCGCAGGTCATATCGTTGATGTTTTTGCCTCCGTTCTGGAGTTGGCGGAATTGGATTCCACTTCCATGGCCGAATCCCCCAATATGCCCCGACGCCCAGGCATCAGTTTCATTGGGCAACTGCGAAATATTGCTGCAAAGCAAAGCTTAACCCCAGAACACGCGACTGAGGACCAAAGCAGTGACGCCCGCACCTTATGGTGGTGCCATGAAGGTAACGCCGCCATTCGGCAAGGGAATTGGAAACTGATTAAATCAAATGACAACAGCTGGGAACTATTTGATCTAGGTGGCGACTCGACTGAACAGTTTGATTTGGCAGCACAAGAGCCAGAAAGAGTCTCTGCCATGGCAAAACAATGGGCGACAATGGCGAAAACATTCATGGAAGACCGCGACAAGTAGCCTTTGTCTGCGCACTGCATTGCAATGATCGATTAAGGCTGAAACCATCAAGCCATAGAACCATAGTTTGCAGGTCACGCGATGGCAGTCACCTGATTCCCAAAAATTGCGATTTACTTTCAATCCAAGCAAGTAGTTCAGAGAAGAGCTGGTCCACTTATGAATTCTAATACCTTCCTCAATTTATCCATTTTCCTTACCGCAGCGGTCCTTGGCGAATTGGAACTTCTCCATTTCACTCAGACGGCGTTGGGCAACTCGACGTACGCGACAACCGACGACAGCCAATACTCGTTAGGCCCCGAAAGCCAACCCAAAGACGGTGTGCCCAAAGGTGAAATCACCCAGCACACTTGGTTAGAAAGTAAGGTGTTCCCGGGAACCAAACGCCGCTACTCGATCTATGTCCCGGCTCAATACGACAAGCAAAAATCTGCTTGTTTGATGGTCTTTCAAGATGGTCACACTTACGCAGACGTTGACGGGCAATACCGAGTGCCTGTGGTGTTCGACAATTTGATTCATAACAAAGAAATGCCGGTAACCATTGCTGTATTTGTCGACCCTGGCCACAAGCAGGACGCACTTCCTGAGAAACGAGGCTGGCAACCACAGCCCGAAAATCGCAGCTTCGAATACGATACCCTTTCAGGCGACTACGCCAAATTCTTGCTCCAGGAAATCTTGCCGCAAGTAGAGAAAGACTACAAAATCAGCGTCGACCCGAAGCACCGAGCGATTTGCGGGATCAGTTCTGGTGGCATTTGTGCGCTGACCGTCGCCTGGCAACGTCCTGATCAATTCAGCAAAGTCCTTAGCCATGTTGGCAGTTTCGTCGACCTACGCGGCGGTCATGCGTATCCGCCCTTGATTCGAAAAACAAAGCCGACCAAACCGATTAAGGTCTTCTTGCAAGACGGTTCGGGTGACCTAGACAATCAATTTGGCAATTGGCCGTTGGCGAATCAACAGATGGCAGCTGCGCTGAAGTTTTCCGGCTACGAGTACAAGTTTGTCTACGGAGAAGGTGGTCACAATGGGATCCACGGCGGTGCGATTTTGCCCGATTCGCTGCGCTGGTTGTGGAGCGATGTTGGCCCAGAATCAGAATAGACATGCCTGCGGGCAAAGCCAACACAACCAACCAACGTTTGCTAGGCGGCGTTGAACCCCCTTTTTTGTCACTAAGTAGTGAATCCGTTTTCTAGGTCTGACCTGTCATTGAAAGTTGCCTTTTGCATGGACGCCCAACCGTCAACAATGCCTAACTTAACCGCTGTGGTCTTTGACATGGATGGTTTAATGTTCAACACCGAAGATCTGTACGACGAAGTGGGGCGGCGACTATTGGAACCGCGAGGCTATCAATTCGATTTGGAATTGAAGTTAAAGATGATGGGTCGCACTTCCAAGGAGGCCTTCAAAATCTTGCAGCAGGAATGCAATATCACCGATTCGATCGAGGCCTTAGAAGAAGAAAATGACGCGATTTTAGTGGAGTTGATTCCGCAGAAAATCCAGAAGATGCCGGGCTTGGACCAGGTGCTCCAGGCGGTCAAAGGGAACCATCTGCCGATGGGTTTGGCGACCAGTTCTCGACGCTCACTAACTTCCTTGAAGCTGGATCATTTTGACATGGCATCGATTTTTGATTTTATCATCACTGGAGACGACGTCACCCACGGGAAACCACACCCGGAAATTTATCTTTCGATTGCCCGGAAGTTGAACGTGGCAGCCACGTCGATGCTGGTCTTTGAAGACAGTGTGACCGGTTCCACCGCAGCCGCATCTGCCGGCGCTTACACGGTCGCCGTTCCAGGCACTCACGGAAGAGGACTCGATTATTCGCACGCCAATTTGGTTGTCTCACGACTTGATGACCCGCAAGTTATGACGATCCTGACGAATATGCGGCACTAGCCTACGATTTAGTCGCAGGCTTGAGTTTTAGAAAGTTCGATTGACTTGCGAAAACGGGTCCAAGCAGAAGAAAATAGCAGCAGAGCATTTTGGGTTAAAACACTGGGGAGTCGCGTCGCCTTCTGACTCGGTGCCAGAGAGTCGATATTGATGGCTTTAGAAAAATTGAATTGAGGAACGGTATTAATGTCGAAAATCGCTACGACATGCCCATCTTGCCAGGCTGATTTAAAAGTGCCGCCCGACGCCATGGGGCGAAAGGTGAAATGCCCAAAATGCAAAGCCGTGGTTCGCTTGCCCGCTTTGGATTCACCCACCGCATCCACTGCAAAATCCAAGCCAAATGATTCCAAGCCAAGTGAATCCAAGCCAAATGAATCCAAGCCAAATGAATCCAAACCAAATGAATCCAAGCCAAATGAATCGAGCCCTCCAGCGGTTTCGGGCCAACCGTTACCCAACCCCAAGCAAACGACCGCACAAGTGCCCAGTCGTTCTCCCAGCGCGAATGTACCGGTAGTCGCACAGCCCAGCGTTAAAAAACCCCGCCAAGAAAAATCCGCCCCAGAAACACAGGCCGGCAACTCTCCCTTGGTGATGGCCAAACCGATCGTGCCAATGGCCAAATTGATTTCGCCCAAGGCTGTGGGCGTCTCTGACGGCGGTGCGAATCCCAGCGATGCTTCATTACAAACTAATGCTCCTAGCTTGAATGTCTCGCTGGGCGGTTCCGTACCGGCAAACCAAGCACAACGAGTCAAGTTCAAACGAAGACGTACTAACCCCTGGCCAACGATCCTTTTGGCCGTCGGAGCGTTTGGAATTTTGGGCTTGGCTGTGGTGATCATTTCTTTAATGCAAGGCGGAAGATCCGCAACCACCGCGTCCGGGATGCCTGAATTCCAGTATGTTGCCGATTCCAAGATAGACTTAGGAAAAACAGTCCTGATTCCCGTGGCTGTGGTTTACCCGGCGGGAATGTCCGAAGAGCAGAAAATGCTTTGGAAAGTTCGTTTGGGCGAAGAAAATCCGGCCGATGCCAAGTGGGACGCTGCCAACAGCCAGTTGGCTTGGAGCCCCCAACCTGACGACGCCGGCAAGACGCATTCACTGTCGTTGATCATTCAAAACACCGCAACCAGCGAATTGAACCTGGGCAAGTACCAAGTAGCGGTCCCCACTTTGCCGCTGGGCGCCACCGAAGTCTACAGCTGGTTAAAGGAGAAAGCGGCCCAAGCAACCGTCACTCCACCGGCGTCAACTTCGGTCCTCTCAGGCACGTGGATGACCTTTTCAATCGACGGTAATTTGGTGATTGCGTTTGTTTACAATGATCCGGTCGTTGCCGCCAACGACTTTGCGCAACTCCAAGAAAAACCAGGCTCGATCGCAGACGTCGTTGCCAAATTAGGAAAGGCATACGTTGGGATCAAAGTCGGTTCGGCCATCCTGATCGCAACTCAAAATTCGGCAGAAATGAACGATCAGCTGAAAGACTACTGGAGCAAAGCGGAAGCTCAAATGGAATGGACTCAATCGGATCTGCCCGACAGAAGTGAACCCAACGTGGATTCTGATCAGAACTAGAGGGTCGTCCTTTGCAGCTAAGCAAAATCAGCTGACGGTGCGTGCGATGAAACGATCAACGCCCCTGATTCCACAGCCGACAAAGACCAAAAGAAAAACGAACTTCATTAGGTTCGTGCGATCATTCTTCTGCGTGAACCACCTACCGGCGCTATTCCAACCGTCGTCTAGCTAGACCACTTGGCTAAAACTTCAAAGCTTTGTCGCGGTTTGGCGTGGCAGCCCAATTCGCACTAGAATGTGGATTCCGAAAGCTTCCGCCCAGCGAACAGAAATAATGGAACAGCAAATGCCTAATGCTCTGAACGACTTCCCAAAGCGAAAACTTCCATCACCCACCATGTCGTGGCAAGTGTATTGTCGTGGGCGAACCATCGTTTTGATCTTCGCCGCTTTGCTGGGGGGGGCTCACTTCGAGTGCCAGGCGAAAGGACAAGAAGCGAGAGGACAAGAGACCTTGCCGGCGAACACATCCGCGGATGCAAAAAATCCATCGCAACAACCCAATATCGTTTACATCTTGGCAGACGACATGGGCTATTCGGACATCGGATGCTATGGCAGCGAAATTCAAACTCCCAACCTAGATCTCTTGGCCAATGGCGGACTCCGGTTCACCCAGTTCTACAATATGGCTCGTTGCTGTCCGACTCGCGCAAGTTTGCTGACCGGACTCTATCCGCACCAAGCCGGGATCGGGCACATGCTGCAGGAGACAGAATTCCCCGGTTATCGCAACCAATTGAATCGCAATTGTATGACGATCGCAGAAGTCCTGAAAACGGCTGGGTACCGTACCTACATGGCCGGAAAATGGCATGTGACCAGCCAAGTAAATCCCAGCAACGAAGCACAAAAAAACAACTGGCCTTGCCAACGTGGGTTCGACCATTTTTATGGTACGATTCACGGTGCGGGCAGTTTTTACGATCCCAATTCGTTGACTCGTGATAATCAATTGATCTCGCCTTATGCTGACCCAGAGTATCAGCCGACTGAGCCTTACTACTACACCGATGCCATTACCGATCACGCGGTGGGTTACATCCAAAAACACCATCAACAAAGTCCCGAACAGCCGCTGTTCATGTACGTCAGCTACACCGCTGCGCACTGGCCCATGCATGCTCGTCCGGCGGATATCCAGAAATATCATGGGAAGTACCAAGCCGGCTACCAAAGCATTCAAGCCGCACGCTATCAACGCATGAAACAACTGAGGGTCATCCAAGCTGAAAACACGCAACTGGCGCCAATGGACCCCCGTTGGCTGGAGACCGAATTTTTCGACTGGGACCAGCGGAACATGGAAGTGTACGCCGCGATGATTGACCGAATGGACCAAGGCATCGGCAAGATCACAGCCGCTTTGCAGCAAACAGGTCAGTTCCAAAATACACTGATCATCTATTTGCAGGACAACGGTGGTTGTGCCGAAGGTTACGGCCGCGGCACAAAGGCAACCGCCCGCCCCGACCAGCCAACATTCGCCGCCTTAGCCAACGACTATTTGCAAACCGCGATGCAACCGGCGCAAACACGTGATGGCTTTCCCGTGCGAACAGGAAAAGGCGTCATGGCCGGCCCGGACGACACGTACATCGGATACGGCCAAGGTTGGGCAACGGTTTCGAACACTCCGTTTCGCGAATACAAGCACTGGACACACGAAGGCGGAATTTCCACGCCACTGATCGCCCATTGGCCCGGCCAAATTCAGCGCGTCGGGCAGTTGGAATCGACCCCTGGGCACGTGATCGATTTGATGGCCACGGCCGTCGACATCGCAGGGGCCAAGTATCCAGAAAAATTCCATCAGGGCGATTCGATCAAGCCGATGGAAGGAAAATCATTGCTGCCAGTTTTTCACGGTAAATCGATCACGCGTGAAGCGATCTATTGGGAACACGAAGGTAACCGAGCGATCCGAGTTGGCGACGATAAATTGGTTGCCAAGGGCCCCAATGGCAAGTGGGAACTGTACGACATGACAAAAGATCGTTCGGAACAGAATGATCTAGCCGGCCAAAATCCAGAAAAAGTCGCCAAGTTGGCAGCGATGTGGCAAGCTTATGCCCAACGTTCCAACGTGTTGCCCTTAACCCCTTACAACAAGCCGCCCCCACAAACCTACAAAAAGAACAAGCTGACGTTCGCTTTGGCTCAAGACGCAGATCTAACAGCCCAAACTGGCCCCTACGTTGTGAACCGAGGCATCCGTGTATCGGCAAATATTAGCCAAACCAGCGACGGCGTGATTGTGGCGCAGGGCGGTGTCACGCACGGCTGGGCGGTGTATTTGAAGCAAGATCGACTTTGCTTCGCAACCACGGTGTCAGGAAAGAGAACCCAACTGGTCTCCCAAAACACCATCAAAGGTCCGGGAGAATTGATCCTGACGCTAACAACGGATCGAACCGTCGCCGCGACTTGGAACCAGGTCGTCGTCTTACAGAGCTCGGTTGGTCAACTGCTGACCCAACAACCGCTCGATGGCTTGCAAGTGGGAAGCGACCAAAACGGAGCGGTCGGCGACTATCCAACGCCCTTCACATTCACAGGCAAGATCCAGGAATTGACAATCCAACTGCAAAAGTAGCCCCAAATTGGCGACTAATCCGCGGACCCCAAATGACGCGATATGCCAGAATCCAACGGCAAACCAATTTGCATCGGGTACGCTCCTTAGCCAAGCCACAGACTGCTAACGACCAAGCCGATGAACATTGCGGCCAGCAGCATTAGCAGCGATCCAAAGAAGTCGAAATTAAGTAGGAATAACTTAACGGCCGGTTTTCGCCATACGGACTGAGATGGCATCAAAGTAGACTTTGGCGTCTTGGTTCGGTTCGCCAACCCGGGCGCAACCGATCCTACGTCCAGCCAATCGCTATCTCGGGCCGCGATCTCAATCGCGGCGGCAGCAGCAGCATCATCAGCGGCACTTGAGTCGTCGCCCACATACCTTTCGAGCAAACTCGTTTCGGGGACACTGACTTCGCCTAAAATCACTTCGGGCAATGCTGCCGAAGGACCTTGGCGGTAGTCGACAACTCGCTTGTCACGCATCCGAAAATTCTGCAATTTCATCTTGAAATGGTTCTCGCAGTAAAGGAAAAACTACTGATCAACGTCTTTCAATTGAATATCAAAGCGAAGATTGCTGGTCCCAAAGTATGGAACAATCACCATCTTGTCCGTCTTTCGGTTCAGGATTGCAGGAATCGTTTCGTGGCGAAAAACCATCTTGGCAGATGAGTCCGCTTCCAGAGATCCCACTTCGCTGGTGCTGATAAACACCAAATGTCGACCATTAACTGCCCCGTTTTGCCCCCCGATTGTGTTCAAACTAAATTTGCCTTGGGCGTCCGTTCGGGCGTGCGACATCGAAGACGTGTCCGCACCAAATCCGGAATAATCCATCGGCACAAATAGTACTTTTGCCCCGGCTACAGGTTCGTCCTCGATCGTGACTCGGCCTTCCACCGTCACCAGATGCCAGCCAATGTCTTTTAGCAGCTGCGGCAACTGCACCAACGTATAAGGCAAGGTAGCGATCGTTACCAACAGTAACCACCGACTTAGCCGCTTTGTGATCGACAATCCTTTGACGTTCGCAGCCATTGCTTTCCCCGGTAAATGCTTTCGCCTGTAAACGCATCACCAATCCGGTGAAGCTACTTATCTTCGGAATCAACCTGTCGCCTGCAGCATCCCGCCGACTGAGCCCAGATTCCAGCATCAAGATCATTCCGGCATCAGGATCACTGCAATCGGCAACTTGAACCCGGCAATCCAGATTCTGCCGCCTGGTTTGCCTCGCGAGTGATCAAAATCAAACACCCGCAATTACCTTACGAACTGTCCAACTTCTTTCCTGCTGCCACTTGCCCGTTACCACTTGCCCGTTACCACTTGCCCGTTTCATGCAAGGATTACCAGCAGGTGCTGAACCAAACGCGGCCGAATGACCGCTCGAAAGCGCCGACTAATTGTAGCCAAATCTTCACAAGCGAACACCTCTAAGTTGAGCCAATCCCAAGGTTAAGCTGATAGTTTTTCCTGCTCTGCAAACGCCCAAAACGGTGCGGATAGCGACCGTAATTGCGGGCAAAAGGTGTCAACTTCGAAGGGAAATGCCGGCTTTACGGGGACATTCCCCCGGGGTCGCTGATAGTTGTAACCGTGTTGTTTCACAGCAATTGTTTAAAAAAATAACCGTTTGATTCCAAAAGTGCCCCTCCGTAGAATTGCAGGCATGAGGAAAAACAAACTCCCAAACCCTATCAAAATAGGGTCCAAAGCCGATTCTAGACCACTCAAATTGGCGATTGGCCCGCCGGTTGCTTGTATAGGTTTCCCACCAACCAACCACTCTTCATCTATCGCCGTGGCCAATGACCTTAAAGTGGCCGCCGCGACCCACCCACACCTTGATTGCTTCGGGAGACAAGCATCCATGGCCAAAAAACGCCAAAGTGACGACAGTATCGACGGTTTTGACATCGATGACGCACCGATGGTCGACCCGCACATGCCTCAGGTCCTGGGAAAGTCCGCATCCAACAATGACGACGATGATGTTGCCATCATCAGCGTCAGCACGGCCGAAGATGAAGTGGACGACGAAGACGTTACGTCGTACGACATTGTGGACGCCGGCGAATCGCTGGACGATCCAATCCGTATGTATTTGATGCAAATGGGCCGCATCCCATTACTGGATCGTAAGGAAGAAGTTTCCGCAGCCCAGGAAATCGAACGCACTCGTACCCGGTACCGAAACCAAATTTTGGCATCCGATTACATGATCGAAGGTGCTTACGTTCTGCTACAAAAGGTACACCGAAGCGAACTGCGTTTAGATCGCACGATCGAAGTGTCGGTGACCAACACCGCGGAGAAAACGCGAATAATGAAGCGTCTTGGACCAAACTTGGAAACGGTCAAACGCTTCATCGCTGAAAATAAAATCGATTGGCGTTTGGTTAGTAATCGTCAATTGCCTCGGAAAGAACGCAAAGCAATTTGGGCTCGCCTCTGCCGGCGACGTCACAAGGCCATTCGTTTGATCGAAGAGATGAACCTGCGACTGAATCGTCTGCTACCCATCTTCGAACAGTTGTGCCGCATGAACGAACAGATGCAAACCATGTACAGCATGCTGAAAGAAGACGACGCCGCTTTGTATTTCGGCAGCCGGACGCCTGAAAAGGTTCGCATGCACTTGCATCACTTGTTGAAGCAAACCGGCGAAAGCCCGCTCAACTTGCAGCGGCGAATCGATAAAGTCAAAATTTTACAAGCCGAACATGATTCCGCCAAACGGACGCTTTCGGCCGGCAACTTGCGATTGGTTGTTTCGATCGCTAAAAAGTATCGCAACCGCGGTTTAAATTTTCTGGACTTGATCCAGGAAGGCAACACCGGGCTGATGCGCGCGGTCGATAAATTTGAACACGCCCGCGGGTACAAGTTTTCTACCTACGCCACCTGGTGGATTCGCCAAGCGATCACTCGGGCCATCGCAGACCAAAGCCGTACGATCCGAGTGCCCGTGCACATGATCGACACCATGAGCAAGGTGCGGACGGTCATGCGTGACTTGGTCCATGAACTGGGACGCGAACCGGCGATCGAAGAGATTGCTAACCGGGCGAATATTAATATCGAAGAGGCTCGGGTCATCATCAAAATGGCTCGGCAGCCGCTATCGTTGGATCAACCGATCGGCGATGACGACAGCTTCTACGGCGAATTCTTAGAAGATCATCGCACCGATGATCCCTTAGCTGAAACCAATCGCCGCGCGTTGAAGGATCGCATCGAACAAGCGATGGAACACCTGAACTATCGTGAACGCGAGATCCTGAAACTACGCTACGGTTTGGCAGACGGTTACAGTTACACTTTGGAAGAAGTGGGACGAATCTTCTCGGTCACTCGTGAACGCGTTCGCCAAATCGAATCCAAAGCGGTTCGCAAGTTGCAACAACCCTACCGGGCCAAAGCACTTGCCGGTTTCCTGGACGGTCCCGATCCCACGATCGAAAATTCGGCCGCCGAAACCGCTTAGTTTCGCAACACGAATCTTTCCTGACATCTAGTTTGCCGCTGCCTTGTCCCGTTTCTGAGAACAAGTCATCCAGCAGCAGACCCTTGATTCATGGGATTAAGCGTTACGCTGCATCGAGCCACTTCGATTCTCGTAACGTTTGCCTATGTTCTCTACTCACGCCACTCTGTCTTCACTAATTAGCGTGAGTTGAATGATGATCACTCGATTCTGGTTGGACGAGTGACTTCGCTTGTAGGAGCGTGTTTGTTTCTCCCACAAACACGCTCCTTCTTCTTTTTCTTGGCAGACCCATCCCTGCCCGCACAAGTCGTAGCCTGATCACACAAGTCGTAGCCTGATCACACAAGTCGTACCCTGATCACACAAGTCGCTACAGCACACCGACAATGGCAGCATACCGACAATGGCAGCATAGCGACAATGACAGCATAGCGTCCCTTAGAATCCGCGATGTAAACCATAACCCTCTCGACCCAGGATCGTGACGCTATCGGATGGGGACCTTGCCCATCAATCGGCGTAACATTCCAATTTGGCCGCAGTGCAGCATTTCATGATGGGGCGCCATTAGCATCGCGCCATATCGAGACGCATAGCCAGCATGTGGCGGGTCCAAAGGTTCATCCAATTCCGCGTCCACAAACTCAGGCACCTCGACCCACACTTGTTGATGGATCATTTCCAGCTGAGCCAAGATCTGGCTGGGAGCCGGATAGTCTTCACGTTTTGGCGACGGCACCGAACCCTTGGCAAATCTTTTTCGAAATTTACCTGGCATCAATTCCAAATCAATCTCCGCCCGACCGCGTTGCCGAAACAACATCAATCCATACTCGGCCATTGCAATATGCCCCACCTGCCATGCGATATTAGAATCAAATGGGCTACTTGCCGACTGCGAATCAGGAGTCCAAAACCAATCGTCATCGTCTAGCCCTTCCAACATCGACATCAAGTAAATCCGAGCTGATTCCAGCTGTTTGAGGGCAATTTCGACTCGTTGGGACGACATGGTATCTCCTTGAATTTCCACTTGAGGTTGGACGCCCAGCCTAACCCATTCCCCCGCCAACGAAAAGGACGTCCCACCGGTGGTCAATGCATCCACAATCCATCCACAATCCATCCACAATCCATCCACAATGCATCCACAATGCATCCACAATGCATCCACAATCCATCCACAATGCACACCGGTCGATCCACAATGACCTGCTCTCACTGCCCGCGCTGGTCGCAACGGCAAATCTTCTTTTCCATGAAGTGAACGGTTTCAATAGTCGATATTGACGTTACATCCGGTCGGTCTTTACAGTGCCCCAAGCCTGCTCTGGAAACCGGCAAACGATCTTCGATCCTTGGGATTGAGAAAGCAAACATGGAAACGACGCTGCATCGCCAATTCAAGACACTCTACAGTTCGGGTGACAGCCAAACAGAGAAAAAACTGGGTGCCTATCGCATCGATGTGGCAACCGAAAATCAATTGATCGAAATCCAGCACTCAAGCCTTAGTTCCATCCGCAATAAAGTCGCCGACCTGCTAGAAAATTACTCGGTTCTGGTCGTCAAACCGCTGGTGGTCAAAAAGCGGATCGTTCGCCTAAGTCGTAAAGGCGGCAAAGTGGTCAGTCGCCGCTGGAGTCCCAAGCAAGGTGATATTTTAGACTTCTTTGACGAACTGTTGTACTTCCGCACCGTTTTCCCGCATCCCAATTTGCAGATCGACGTTCCGCAAGTCAACATCGAGGAGTGGCGCTACTCGGGGCACGGCAGAAAAGTTCGCCGTCGTAAAGACGATTTCCAATTGCAGGATCAAATGCTGCTGGACGTTCATAGTACGATTCGATTTCAATACCCAGCGGATCTAATCAACGTCCTGCCACCATTTACCAGCAATCGTTTCGACACGTCGCAATTAGCCAAATGGCTAGGCGTCCCCCGTTGGCGAGCCCAGAAGATTGCTTACACGCTAGTCCACTGCGGCGCAATACGAAAAGTTGCCAAAGAAGGAAACACCGTCATCTATCAAGTGCTGCGCAGTGCCCAATCAACTGCAAAACGGGTCGCCTAGTTCGATTATTCCAGGCTGGCCAAATTACCTAATCTTGCTTTGATTCTCTCAGCATGCCCTGGAGCCGACTTAGGAAACAATGCCAGAATATCGGATAAGCAGCCCGTTTAAATAACCATCAATCGCCCAGAATTATTGTTTGGCCGATGGTGGAAGAAACGTGGTTCGCGCGGCTTGCCAGCGATCCACGTCCTCCGGTTGTTCAAGTGCGGTGTAAAGTTCGATGATTCGTTGGATGACGACCAACATTCGTTCCCGACTCTTCAGCGGAGCAGAGGAAGCGGTTCGCTTCATTCCCTCATAGCCGGCCAACAGCAACTGTTCCGACTCCTGGAACTCTTCTTTTTCGAGCAAAGTTTCACCCAAGAGAGCCATGACATCATAATCTTTCCAGGACATGGGATCAGCTTGATCAACCAGTGAGAGATACTCGCGCAACAAGGGTTCGGCTTCGGCGGTCGCGTGTGACCGAACCAGGATCGTGCCAAGCAATGCAAGTCTACTTTTGAGCTGAGCTTGATTTCCAGCGTCTTTTTCATGAATCTCAAGCAGTAGCTTTCCGAGCAATTCCTGGCCTTGGTTTGTTTTGGCTGCTTGATAGTAAGCGTCCAGTAATTCGAAACCGGATCCGTTAACCGCGAGAGTGCTGTTGGATGACGCTCCGACTTCTTCTAATAGAGCGATCGAATCTTCGAATCGTCCGGCATCCCGATAATTGACGCCCAAGTTTCTCATCGTCGCCAGCGTGATGATGTTATCGCGACCGAACTTTGCTTCGTGAGCCGCAAATACTTTTTCAAACAGTGGAACCGATCGATCCAGTTTTTTTAATTTCCAGAACCCAACGGCCAAGTTCTGCATGATCGCCAACGTATTTCTATGATCGGGTCCAAAAACTTCGTTGGCCGAAGCTAGGGCCTTTTTGTCCAGGTCAAGTGCTTCCTCGATGCTCCCCAAGCCCCGCAGACAGGCCGCCAGATTGGTCAAGTTCAAGATCGTCTGCGGGTGATCTTCTCCGAATACTGACATGCGATATTCCAATGTCTGTTCAAACAGAGACAACGCTTGTTCAAATTCCCCAGCCGACCAGTAGGTAATGGCCAAGCTGTTTCTGGCATTTGTGATATCGGGATGCTGTGGTTCCAGAATTTTTTCAGCCAAGGCCAGGGATTCGATGAACATCGGAATTGCCAAATCAAGCTTCTTCATGTCACGATAACATGCGGCGATTGCGCCCATGGCTATCAGTGTGTCATGGGCTTCGGTGCCGCGTTGTTTTTTCGTCCAGGCAAGTTTTTTTTCCAGTATCGGCAAGGCCTCATCGAATTTGCCTGAACGACGGTGGAAATCTGCCAAGATCAATAGACTTGCATTGGTGTCGGGATGATCTTCACCCAATACTTTTGTTTGCAGTTCCAGTGTCTTGTCCAGCAATGACCTCGCCTCGGTTCTCAGGTCGGCTGCGTCGTAGGCCAACACCAGGTCATGCATGTTGGTCAGCGTGTTGTGAGCTTCGGGCCCTTCTGTTTTGGTGAACGACTTCACAGTCGATTGGAGAATATCAATTGCTTCTTGGACATGTCCTGTTTTGCGGAGATTTTTAGCGAGCAGTTGTTTGCTGCCCAGCGACTGGGGACTTTCGACACCAAAGAGCAACTCGTTTTTCGGAACCAGAGTTTCCAGAATGGCTTCCGCGGCTTCATACTGGCCATTCTCTTGCAACGCTTGCACCAGGCCCTCCTGAGCGGCCAGCGTGCGTTTGTCTTCCGAGCCGTAGGCGTTGAGGTTTAGTTCGATGGATCGCTGATACGAAGCAATCGCTTGCGGATAGTCCCCGACTCCCCGCTGGCTTCTGCCGATCATCGATCGGAGTCTGGCTTCGATTCTTGGGTCGAGATCCGTCCGTTGGTTTAGCGTCTTGGCGGCTCGATCGAGTACGTCTTGCAAGGTACTATCAATATCAAGTCCAGCCGTTGTGCCGCCGAAATCGAGCCTGCCTTCCAGGCTGGTCATTGCCAAGATGTCAAATTCCACAAATTCCGCGATGGCTTCGGCAAAGCCCCGTTGCTGGGCCTCTTCTTCCTTCGCTAATTCTACCTTGGCCGTTTCCTCGCGAGCCGCGTTGAATTGTTTTTGCGCTTCCAGCATTGCCAACCCAGTTCCAATCACACCGGCTAACAGCGACAAGAAGACCAGCCCGGCAGCAACCGTCTGCAGTCGGTAACGCTGAAAGAGTTTCTTCAGTCGATAGGAAGTGGACGGTGGTCGGGCTTCGATCATCTCGCCAGCGAGGTATCGCTCGATATCGCGAACCAACGCATTGACCGTTTCATAGCGACGATCCCGATCTCGTTGCAGGGCTTTCAAGACAATCCAATCCAGATCGGTTTTGAGCAGTACAGCCAGCAGATTGGGCTGGGTGCTGCGATTTTTGGCGATCGTGGACAAACTCGCGACATTACTCAACCTGGAACTTGGTCGAGGTGAATCTGAATCGCGTACCATCCGAAGCATTTCTGCAACCGCGCCCTCTTCGGTTTTCTGCAATTGATGAGGCAAGGAACCAACCAGCAACTCGTACAAAACGACACCCAGCGAAAACACGTCCGCTCGCATGTCGACACCGGTTGACGAAGGGATCGCTTGTTCTGGCGCCATGTAGGCTGGCGTACCCACGATTGCCGCCGTTGCGTCGACTCGTTGTTCGACCAGTGGTTGCTCCATCGCCTTGGCGACACCAAAGTCGATAATTTTCGGAACGGCCTGACCGTCCACGGTACTGACGAGGATGTTGGCTGGTTTAAGATCGCGATGGATGATCCCTTTGGTGTGCGCGTGTTGGACTGCTTTGCCGATCAAAGCCACCAATTTCAGTCGCGAGATAACGCTTAACCGCTCGTGATCACAGTATTGTGTGACGGGCAATCCATGAACCAACTCCATTACAAAAAAGGGCTGGCCGTCATCCGTTGTGCCACCGTCGTAGACTCTGGCAATGTGCGGGTGATCCATCAAGGCCAGCGACTGCCGCTCGATGTTGAAGCGAGCCACCACGGCCTTGGTATCCATGCCTCCTTTGATCACTTTCAACGCAACTTGGCGTTTTAACGGTTCACTTTGTTCCGCCAAAAAGACCGTGCCCATGCCCCCTTCGCCGATCGGTTCGACCAAAGTGTAGCGGTCCGCAATGACGCTGCCCGAAGCCAGGTTGGTCATACGCAGACTGCTGTGTTGGCCGCCCACCGGCAACTGCGAATCAGATCCCTGAAAGTTGGCAGTGTCGTGGAGATCCCTGAAAACTCGCGCCACTTCACTCTCGAACGCAGGAAACCGACTAAGATATAAGTTCGGCAAAGGTTGATAACCACTTGCCTCCAACCAGTGTATCTCGATCGCCAACAATTCCTGAAACAGTGGAGATCGAATCGCAGCGGGCGAGTTTTCCAGGCAGGATTCAATCCGACTTGATGCAGAGGATTTCGATAACGCTGCTTCAAACTCCTCGCTACGCAAGTGAATTTCATGTAAAGCTTTATCGTCAAGGTCTAGATATTGATTATGCCTGCTCAAGTTCATCTGATATTCCTATTAACGCCAGTCTTCGTTGAACCATTTCTAATCTTCATTGCACAGTACTCCACGAACAGCCTAGCTGATCGGCAACTTCTGAATCCGTCTTGTTTTCCAACCGCAACGAAACGACTCTTCGCCTATCCAGGTCGTCTATGCTCTGGACCATTGGGTCGAGGATCTCGATAATTTTAGCTGCCAATTCGGAAGAGGGTTCCCATGCCGGCTGATGCGAAACTAGATTGACGATGGATCTGGGTGCATCGATGATCGCCTCCGCAATCGAGTTGCGCCGGTCTGCTTCTGACATAAAAAATTCTATTTTTAAGGTTCATACCGAAAGCTGAGTTAAAAACTCCTGCAGACAAGAATTCTTTGATCCATCGTATTGGAACGCGGGCTAGATCTCCAGTACTGGAGATGTGGAAAACCCATCCCCAGGCATTCCCTGCCAGCCAAGCCCTGCAGTCAGCCCAAGAAGGCGGCCGCTTTGGGGCGCGCAGGCATGTGGCGAATGCGTCAACGTTTAGGTTCCTGATTCATGGCCCGATCTTTGCCGAGCCTAATCTTTGCCAACCGTTTAACCAAGCCAACGGCCAGCGTGCCGAAAGCAGGATGATTACGGGGGCATGCGATGCGTAGCGAGAATTAAAATTTCATTAGCGACAAACTTACGGTCAGCAAACGTTGCTCAATCATGATCGATTCTTCGTCTGGAATCTCAAAGGTGGCCGACATAAATTCTAGATCGTTGCCGTAAGCGATCTGGTATCCCTAGCCGATAATGATTGTCGGCGTTGTCAGGAAGTTGAACGCCCAATGGGTTGCGGTCAACTGACTGTTGATCCCACCCACGATAATATTCGTCAATTCTCCGGCGCCATCGACCACTTGAGGGCACCGCTTGAGGGCACCGCTTGCCAAATTTCTCTTGCAGCAAGCCTTCTACGGTTTGCATCGCGACCTGTTCGGCCATATTCAGGGTCGCAAAGCCAGTAACCTTGCCGTGCAAACCTATCATCCCTGTAGTCAACTGAGATTTTGCCGAAGGTATTGCTGAAATGGCGACGCACCGAGTGACGAAATTACACATGGTCAGCCCGTTCTTGACAGACACGATCACGGCGTTGACCTACTCCGGTTTCGCGATCCCGAACGACGTTTCATTTTGCAATTGAGTCGCCATCAACGATTTTCCTTGTGTGGACTTCATGTACAATGCAGTAGCTTTGGGCAAATACTGCTCAAATCTTGGGGCAACTGTCAACCTAAGTTCACCAGATTCCTTGGCGATGGTTACTTTGACTCTAAACGCACTCGCGAAAATTCGCTACCCTTTGCACGACCGTTAGAACGGGTCACAAAGCTAGACGGGACCTCATGCCGGACATCGTCATCAAACTGGGTGGCAGTTTGCTAGAAAACCCTGACTTAACCCTGAAATTAAGGGCCCTGATCGACCGCTGCTCGGTTTGGAACGACTTAAAATCGAATCCCCAACCGCGAATTTGGATTGTGGTAGGGGGCGGAGTACTGGTGAATGCCATCCGTCACTTGGATCAAATCCATCATCTAGCCAAACACCAGCTAGATCAACGAAAAGTGCACGACTGGGCGATTGATGCGATGAGCCTGACCGCAGGACTGGTAGCCGATCTGACACAATTGCCGTTAGCTAAGCTTCCTAAGTCGGGAATCCCCGAATTCTTGAGCCTCTGGAATACTCAGCATCCTGGTCAGTGCGCTGTGGTAGATGTGGCTGCCCCGGTTAAGGCAGATACCCGAATCCCAGCCAACTGGGACGTAACTTCCGACAGCCTTGCGCTTTGGTTTTGCCAGCAAATTAAGGCTAAGCGCCTGATCTTGGCCAAGTCCGTTGCCCCACTGGAAGCCCGTATGAAGATAAGTAAAATACAGGAATTGGGATGGATCGACCCCCACTTTTCTGTGCTCTTCCATTCAGCCGGAATCACTGACTTCCAGACCCAACTTGCCCATCTGGGTCACGGGAAGATTGTTTTCACTTCGATCCAGTACTGAATTTCAAGCACTTGGATATAGAACCATTGGAAATGCCTGGCTTGGAAATGCCTGGCTTGGAAATGGCAGGCTTGGAAATGGCCGTGTCCCGGCGAACCGCCAAGCAGCATTTGACCAACGGGCAGCATTAAAATGCCGGACGACTGGCAAGATACCAAATTTGGGTAGTTTTTGACGGGTGTAGACTTATTTTGCGACAGAAACTGTGGATCAGATTGTGGTTCGAGCCAACCAATTGTGACGATAAATCATGGGATCGGTCTCCGGACCTGATTGGCAGGCGAACGGTCCCCCATATCGTCCCCAGGGACGAAACTCACAGGTGACTGGGGCTTCAAGGCCAATCGCTATCGACCCGTTGATGGTATTTGCAGTCTGTAAGCTGTTCATTTAGAACGACTTAAAGTGATTCCACAGATACAAACAGGCGTATTTTCAACAACAGGTACCGGCATTTTGGATTGGGAATCGTTCCATACCTTTGCTTCACCACCGAAAGCATCGGTGACAAAACCCGGCAACATTTTGACATCGCATTAGTAAGGACAGGGCTTAAAAGAAGACTAAGCCAAAGAAACCCTGAAATGGAACCTGCGACAAAAAGGCTGAAAGCAGCGTGTGACGCACTTGGAGCGGGGATTCGGGGCGGTTGGATCCGAAGCAAAATACTGCGAAAACGCGTAATCCTGGGAAAATTCATGCCTTTTGGGGCGATCATGGAACCCTCAGGCAGCGAATCGCCAACCACTAGGGTCCGAGCTGAATACGGTTAACCAGGAGCATTTGGAACGGCTTTACACACTTAGTTGATTTGGACACGGTGGACTGGCCAACCAGTTTAAAGATGTCATTTCAGGGGTACCAGTTGTATAGTAAGGCTAAATCTGATTTTGGCTGGCAGAACAATCGCCAACTCCCCAACGGTAATTCAGACTAAGATCATGATTGCAGGCTTGCGGGGATCATGATTGCAGGCTTGCGGGGATCATGATTGCAGGCTTGCGGGGATCATGATTGCAGGCTTGCGGGGATCATGTGTGCAG
>JBDNHU010000079.1:0-7427 GCA_041688615.1 Mariniblastus sp.
CCGCCACTTGGAGGGAATGGTCCAGGCATCAGATACGTTGCAATACAAACACGGGGTCAAAACCAGAAGCATGACGCCCATTTCATGGCATTCGCCACCGAACCGTTTGCAAGCAATTCCGTGTCCAAATTCGTGTATCACCTTGGTCAACGCTAACGCAACCGCCAGCCAAAGCCAATTTCTGGCGGCAAAAAACTGTTGGAAGGACGGTAAACGACTTTGTAGTTCATCAAATTGCGTGAACGCCAAGCCCAAAGCACTCAATGCCAACGCGCAGAAAAACAGGAAAGCGGTTTGGGTGAAACACCAATTTGTCCAAGGAGCTAGGCGAGCGAGAATCCGCGACGGGTCAAAGCCTGGGAATCGATACGAAAGAATGTTGGACAGCTTGCTCCAAGTTTCACTGCTTTGTTGCTTTTGACTTCTTTGAAACAGCCGCAGTCCTTGATCGGGTGCATTGGAAATGATCAGTGAGCTGCGAAAAAGCATGCCGACAAATTGGTGAATCTCGCCCATCGAAATTTTTTGAGGTGCGTAATTCGCTTGGAACTGAGTTTGAATTTCTTCGGCGCTGCGTTCTCCGTCTAAAGATTGCAGCAGCCAAAATTCTTCCTCTTGAAAGCGATAATATCGTAGTGTCAGTGGATCTTTGATGATCCAATAATCGCCACCCTGAAAATTTTGTTTGGAACACACCAAATCCGGCCGCATTCGCACTGCAAGTGGACGCTGGGTTGTGGAACCCAATTCTGAAGCCGAAGTCAGTGACATCGATTACTTGGTCTTCCACAAAAGTAGAACGGAATAGTTCAAGTCATTGGCCTTGCGACCTTCTGGCGTACTGTCGTAGCGGTCAACGAGGCCAATTTTTAGGCTCGTGTGCGATGCTTCGTCCAATACAAATTCCCAACCCGCGTCAGCGATCAAACGAAAATCTGCAAAATCCGTCCAATTGGGATAGTAGTCGACCGTGCAGTACAATTTTTGTCGGTCGTTTAGCTGATGTTTGAAGTCCATTCCCAACAATAGTTCGGGCTTCCATTCATCATTGGGTCCGCCAAATTCTCGCGAAGTACCCAGGCCCACTCGACTCTTCAGCAAGGTGGTGTCGTTTTCAATTAATCGATAGCCAACACCCGAGGCAAACGTCATCCGGAAGTCAAACGCTTGAAATCTGTCGTATTCAAGCAAGCCTTCGGTAAACAATGACCAAGGTGAATCGTCGAACAAGTATTCGCTTCGCCCACGCAGCAGCGCAAAGTCTCGTACCAGGATGCTGTCGTTAGACGCATTTGCATACTTGAACGATACTTTGTTTAGGCGACGGTTGGCCGTGCGTTCCAAGTCAAAACCCGTTGAAAGATTGAAACTTTTTGCATTACCTTCGGAGCCATTGACGCCTAGTTCGTAAGAGGCTGACCAACCTTCGAACATACTGACACTGGGACCCGTGGCACTGTTGTAAAGATTTGAAATCAGAGGAACACCAGGGAAAACGCTCTCATCTTGAGCACCAACGGTTGTTGCTGTTGAGCCAATTGAGATTGTTAAAATCAATAAGCACAGCCAGGTGAATCGTAAATGCCAAAGTTGCTTCAATTTTCAAACTTTCATGATGAATTTTCCAGGTAAAAATCAAACAGATGAGTCCGTAACTGTTGATGTGGTCATGAGGGCAGAAATTAGCAGCAAAATGGCAACCCAACAATACGGAATAAACTTTGCCAAATTTTTCCAAATTTTGCTCAAAAGGCCAGTTTAGGCTCAAGTTCTTCAGTGATAGCACTCAAATGAAGCTTCCAAGGAATTTCAGTTTCGGTTAGAACCTCAAGGATAAATCGCTCAATGGATTGAGTGTTGTTGTGAAACTGAGGGAACAAATTCGTGCTGAACTTGATGTCGTTTTGAATGTTGAGCAGCGTTTAGTAAGGAACCGCGGAACATGGACGTTTCGATTGTTGTGCCTATTCATAATGAAGAAGGCAACCTGTTACGCTTGCAGCAAGAGATCCAGTCGACGATGGATGCGACCGGCCGAAGCTACGAAGTCTTGCTGGTGGATGATGGGTCGAAAGATCGGTCCATTGAAATCATTCGCCAGATGGTAGCATCGGACTCTAAAATCAAGTTAGTCGAATTGCGACGTAATTATGGCCAAACTGCTGCAATGCAAGCGGGAATTGACTTTGCCACAGGCGAAGTCGTGGTCACATTGGATGGCGATTTGCAAAACGATCCGGCAGATGTGCCGATGATGCTAGGCAAGATTGATGACGGTTACGATCTAATTCACGGCTGGCGTAAAGATCGAAAAGATGCGTGGGTCAGTCGCAAACTTCCTTCGAAAATTGCGAACTGGATCATTTCGAAGACCACGGGTTTTCCAATTCACGATTTAGGCTGTACGCTAAAGGCAATTCGTCGAGATATCGCTTCGGAATTGAACCTGTATGGTGAGATGCATCGCTTTATCCCCATCATCGCCCACCAGCGTGGTGCACGGTGTTGCGAAGTAGTCACCAATCATCGTGCCCGCGTCCATGGAACGACAAAGTATGGGATCGATCGGACTTTCCGCGTCCTCCTGGATTTGATCACCGTATGGTATATGCTTAAATTCTTTGCCTCGCCAATGAAGTTGTTTGGCGGAGTGGGCTTGGGGACTGTAGTTGCCAGCGGCTTATGTCTGATGGCCGCAGTTGCGATGAAACTGTTTGGCGGTGTTGATATCACAGGCAACCCAATGTTCCTGCTGTCTGCCATCGGTGGTTTGGCAAGTATTCAGTTTTTCAGTTTGGGTTTATTAGGCGAAGTTTGTTCTCGCGTTTACTTCAAGACGTCCAAGTTGGACCACTACGCTGTTCGGCATACTCTTGGATTCGAATCTACGGTCGGTTTACGAGTGGCTAGTACTGAGGGTCGCCAAGCTGCCTGAAATTTCTTTGATGTCGGTTTGGGTTGCAAGAAATGAAAAACAGCGGTCAGACCGATCTGACCGCTGTTTTTAGATATTTTCCAATGGCAGGAACAACTTCGAGTTGAAAGTTGGCCATTTGAACAATTCAGTTATCCACTAACGAACTTCGTGTATCAAACTTAGTAGTTACTGCTTGGACCGTAATCCACTTCGCCAACTTGATGCAAGTGATTGTGATCGATATACAGTACTTCTACTTCCTCGTCATCGTTGATCGTGTGTGGAATTGGGTAACCAACGATCTTCCGTTCGGTGAAGTAAACGGTGCACTTGTAATGAGCATGGTGCAACTGAACAGGGCCGACCAAAGGAAGAACTCGCGGTTCATCAACGTAATCAGCGATTTTTTCTTTTACGATGCGAACGTTACTACGTTGAACTTCATGAAGGAAAGGCATTCCTCCCTGAATCGGGCGTGCTCGTTCCAACGCTGCCATGACTTCATGATCCGTTGGAGGATCCAAGGCGACCGATGGAGCACCGTTGGACAAAGGTCCAAGAATAGGTACTCGTGCATATCGCTCGTGAATGTCGTACTTGTCTTCGCGGATTTTCTGCATGTACGGAGTCACCGGGATCGGTATCGTCAGCAGACCCAACGATGGTCCAGTTGCGGTAAAGCAACCGGTAGATGCCAGGGACACCATGCCCACAGCCAACATAAGAAATGTCGTAATGATTCGTTTGTTCATAGGAAAGGTTTCCTTCGTGGATAGTTGTTCCTACAAACAGTTATCGATCGAAAAGAGTTGATTCTTTCGGCTTTTTCAGATTATTCCATAAAAAGCAATCACTTCGCCGAGATTGTCGAACCCAAACATCTTGCCCATCTTTACTTTCGGGCGTTACGAGTCTTTGGAAGCGTCAAAGCAATCCTGAAAATTCAACGGCTAACCCCCAAAGGACCAATGAGAACCTGGGTTCGAAGCGTGTGAGGTTCCCGATCCAAGGCGCTCAGGTTCGTAGGTTTTGAACGCTGTCTGCGTTGCTCTTTTTTTGGCAGATGAACAGGCAGGTCGGATGCTCCAGCTGCTGTTACCCCCAAGGCTGCATTAGTGCACGAATTGGTTCTTGCGAAGTCGACGCAGCACTAGGCCAGAGTAGAGCGAGTATTTTTGAAATTTCGCCAGATCGGACAGGCAAGAACGCGCGAGCTTGGTTATGGAAATGTTTGAATCGTAGGTTCAGCTGGCGGCTATGCTTTTTGATAGTCAACAATTGGAAATCGCGGCGTTAAACTCAGTTGCAATGGTTTAGGGCGATTGAAATAGACGAAGCCGACCGTTTGCCATTGCAAATCAACTAAAAAATGGGGTTTGTTCATTGTTCAGTCGTTTCGATGGCCATGAAACGAAAAAAGGTCTGCATGCAATTGCTTGCATGCAGACCCGTAAGTGAGTTCAGTGATCAGCGATCATTGCTTAGCGGCTCTTGAAATCCAAGTGCCACCAGCCATCGTTCCATTCCAATTGCACCTTACGCCAGCCCAACGGGACTTGTGGGTAAGGATGGAATGGCCCAATGTAAGGCCAAGCTGATGCCGAATACTGGCCAGGGTAAGTCACGCCAGCGTAGTTCGGGTAGGCTGCGTAGGCCGGCCATGCGTGGTTAGGCATGTTTGGCTGACCCATCATCGGAGCACCACCACCACCCATTGGAGCACCACCGCCCATTGGCATTGGACCCTGAGCCATTGGCCCCTGAGGCATTGGCCATTGTGGTTCAGGCATTGCAGCCATTGCGGGCGCTGCCTGCATCGGAGCTGGAGCTGGAACCTCTTGTGGAGCGTAGGTAGCCTGTGTGACGGCTGGTAATGCCTGACGGACTTCGATGTTGTCCACAATTTGCACCAAACCAAGGTCTTTTGCCGATTGAGCGACACTGAAGATGGTTTCTTCTTGCGATTCTTCCGAGACGTATCCCGAGAACCAAACGGTGCCGTCTTGTACTCTCATGTCAACTTGAAAGCCCTTCAATTGGCCTTGTTGCTTGGCTGATTGCAAGCCTTCCATGATCTTGTCGGCAATCTGTTGATCGTCCGCGTTGACCGCCTGTGGCATCATGACGAGCATCGTGGCAATCGCGAAGCCTAAACATAAACGTCGCATCTTTACCCTCCTGAGTAAGTTTCTTCGGCCCACGATTCCGTCTGCGATTCGCAATCGCTTTAGAGTTGTTGTAAGCATTTAGCAGCATGATTTCAGTAAACTGACGTTCAACGCTAAATGATCCAATGCCTCTTAATTTTGACTGTGAATACGCTTTTTGGGGCCAGTAAATTTTAATGAAAATGGATTCGTTCAGACTGCCACGGACGTTTGCACAATGCCGTTGAAACGGACCTACCTGCAATCAAACCGCTTCAACGGCGATAAACGCCCAATTTGCTAGTTTGTCTTGGTTCGCATCCGCATTGGTTGGTGAACCGCTTGGATACGAAAGATTGACTATTGCATCGTAGTGCTTAAGGAACATCCGACGGATGGTCATTACTTCCATGAAAAGGAATCGGGAATCCATAATTAGTTTTCGGTAATTCCGATTGCGAAGTGGTAGGTTTTTTTCGATTTTGTCAATGTTCACGATAAATTGCACAAAGGTAGCCCAGAAATGATCAACCTAATTAGAAAATTCCCCCAAGCTATCCCAGACTTGGCTGCAACTGCCCACGTTTGAAATTCATCATCGCTTGATAACGGTGAATGGCTAACCTAACAAAACCGCTTTTCAGGGAAGGCCGTGGAAGGCCGTGGATGGGCGGAAGGGGTCGCAGGTGGTCGCAGGGTGAACCACTTTCATAGCTAAACAAATGAGAACTTTGGTGGAAGCTTTGGTAGCTAGACTTTGCTAGCGGTTGAATAAGCTGGCAAGTTGCGACCGAGTCCGAATCTTGATGGAACTAACAGCTGATTTTGCCACAGTCCGAGGTCGAAAAAAAAAGGCACTCGTATGAACGAGTGCCAAGGCAGAGCCTGAATCAATTTAGAGAAGTCAAAAGTTTGAAACTTGGTTGCGGTAGCTTGTTGTTGGGACACTTGGCTGGCGCCACGCCCAATAAGATCACAGCTTGGGAGGTGCGCGGCGGGGTTTACGATCCAGCATCATGGCCCGATCATTGCTGGGTGCCGGAATGTTATTATTGTTGTTCGCCTGTTGCATTTCTGGTGGTCGAGGTGGCTGAGTGAACGATTCTTCCCATTGCCAGCCCAGCGGGGTAGACAGTTCTCTGCTTGCCAACATCGCCCACGGCGTACGAGGATGTTGTTCAACGACACGATTGAGATAGCTACTCGCTTGTTCCGCCATTTTTTCTAGTCGGCTACCCGCGTCGATCGAATCGGCCGCAACCAATTGCCAAGTGTTGTTTTTAGGATCTTCGAACTTCAGTCGAGTTTTTGCAGCTGCCAGCATTGCGTTATAGGCTTCGGTTCTAACTTTGGCCGTCAGGACTCGGCCCATCGCCAAATCGTAGGCCGCCTGCCAACGAGGCACTAGCTCTCGATCCCGCCCATTTTCGCCGATCGCTAGAATTAAATACAGCTGTTCGATTTGTGGCTCCAAGAGGGCTGCTGCCCGCTGTGCCTGAGAAACACTGTTCACGAAATCTGCTTCGTCCAACTTTGGAAAGCGTAAAGCGGGCGTAACCAATGCCCCAACATCAGACTGTAGGGCAGCCCGGACTACTGATTCACGGCAAGGATTGTTCTTCAGGTTTTGGTTGTACCGATCAATGCTAACGTAATCCGGGCGATAACGTTGCATCACTGACGAATCGAAAAAGTAATTCATATGGCTGGAAAAAGCCAACGTTTGATACGCAGAAACGCGACGATTGCTGTCGGTTCGATTGGGATGAACCGCGAAGTAAATCCCACCCGTTTCGACGGCCAGTCGAGACAAAGCGTAAGGACCAAACCCTGAATCCATGATGTCCAGATCATCTTGGGGGTTCCCGAAGAAACCCAGCTTCAATCTTTCAGGCATTAGAGACTCGGGGCCTTGATTGACGGCAGTCCATTGCGGGGTTTGGTCAAATGCTGGATCGGGATCTATCCATTTTACAGGTGTTTCCTTACGTCCAAATGGAGCAGGCACCCCCACCACGTAAACCGGAGCCGTTGCCCGGCGGCAAACATTGATCGTCGAATCTAACAAGCCGTAATCGTCCCCAACTTCATCGGTTACGACAAAAATCATGACCTGCCGCGTGGCTGATAGTTTTGAATCTCGAAGGTATTGTCGGTGGTCGGAAATCGTCTGCGCAACCGCAGCAAAGGTTCGCTCTACGCCCGATTCATCATTTTGAATCTTATCAAACGTCGCAACGATTTCATCCACATTCCGACTTGGTTGTGCCAGCATCGGAGTCAATCCGTTTCCATACTGGTAAATCTGAGTCAAAAGCACTGCATCTTTGTCATCATTGTCGGGGTTTGAAAATTCTAAAATC
>JBDNHU010000543.1:0-1941 GCA_041688615.1 Mariniblastus sp.
CTATATCGCAAACGACAGTATGTCTAATTTTCTGTTTACCAGGTCTCGGTCGCTGCGATTTGATCAGAAATTGGCCAACGCATCACGGGTTGCCAGTGCCCAGGCAATCGATCCTCAAACGGCCGAACATCAATGGCTAGAAGTCGCCGAGTGGGCGGGGATTGCCTGCGGTTCCACTGGATTGAACGAAGCCAGTATGTGTGTGACCTTAGCAGACTTTGATCAGAATAGCTGGACCGATATCTTTGTTTCCAACTACTACCTTCGCAAAAATACGCTGTATTCGAACAAGGGTGATTTGAACTTTCGTGACATCAGTGCGGCAACCCGAATGGATTCCATTGGGATGCACTTTGTTAGTTTTGGTGCGATTGCACTGGATTACGATTTGGAAGGACAATGGGATTTAATT
This sequence comes from Mariniblastus sp., assembly GCA_041688615.1. Taxonomy (GTDB): domain Bacteria; phylum Planctomycetota; class Planctomycetia; order Pirellulales; family Pirellulaceae; genus M30B19. Next base: position 413 of record JBDNHU010000543.1, read on the forward strand.
ATTGCCAACGGCCATGTGATTGGACCGTCCTCGCCCATCTATCGCTTGCCTTGCCAACTGGTACGAAACCTGGACGGAACGTTCATTGATATCTCGGAACATGCAGGTGAATTCTTCAAGGTTCAGTCCTTGGGAAGAGGCGTAGCGTCACTGGACTTTGATAACGACGGTGATACCGATATTTTGGTCACCCATAACGATCGAAACGTCGCTCTGTTAGACAACCGAACGCCACGAAAGCACCGTTTGATCGCTTTCGAAATCATGGATCCCAAACACGGCATGCTGGCGGGCGGACGAATTGAATTAGATTTTGGAAATCGAAAGACTTGCATTCCAATAGTCGCAGGGGGAAGTTACCTGTGCGAGAGCCAGAAAAAGTGGACGATCGGACTGGGACACGAAGACATTGTTCCGAAAATTGAAGTGTATTGGAACGATGGCCAAGTTGATAAGTGGCAAGACATTCAGGCCAATCAATTGACTCGACTTTCGCCCGGACGAAAAACGTCTTTGGCATTGCCTGGAGCGACTGGGCAATGAACGAGAAAAAGGATATTGGCAGGCAGGGTAATGCCAGGGACCGCATCTACCGAGCAAGCATCAAATGGTTTTCATTTCCGTGCGAACAAGTAGTCACCGTGCAGGGTTAAGTAATGAAATTTCAAACTTGGATGTTCTTAGGATTCGTCGTGCTTACCTTAAGTTTGATGGCAGCGTTAATGATTTGGCAACCTTCTGTCGCCCAGACCGCTGAAAACGCACTACTTGATGGCAACTACGCAGCAGCCAGAAAACACGCTGAAAAATCGCTGGGATGGGTCGCGATGCCTTACGTTCACCAAAAGGCGAGTAGGGTCTTGGCCGAAGCCTACCTGCTAGATAAGGCCGTCAGCCGCCCAGACGCGATCCCCCGCGCTCTACCTTTGCTGGGCTCCATTCCACCGGGTTCCGATCAGTACGCTCGCCGCTGTTTGCTATTGGCAAACTACTTTTTTTTCGAGTCCAACGATTTTCTCGCGGGCGAACAAGAAGCGATAAATGGACTGAGTGAATCGCGAACCGACCCTGAACTTAACCTCTGGATGATGCGAATGCTGACCGGCACCGAACGGTCATTTCAATGCGAACCGTATTTTCTGAACGCAATGCAGAGCAATGACCAAGAGCAACGCAAGCAAATCTTCTGCGCGTGGGTTTTAAGCCAATTCGACCAAAAAACGTTTAGTCAAAGCGTTGATCGTAGCTTAGGCATTCTGGGTCCCAAAGATTCAGCGAACGATGCAACCCGTCTAAATCGCTTGGTCTTTTTAAAGTTGAAACAAGCCAAATGCCCAACGTTCCACGCCGGCGTCGCCCATTGGTTTTTGCAACGCAAGCAAACGGGGATCGCGATGGAACACCTAAACGATGGATGCTTCGCATTCCAAGTCGCCCCCGAACCCTACTATCTATCGGTTTACCTCTTGGCACTGTGTCAAGCCAATAAGCCCCATCTAGCCAAGGAGAAATTGGACGACTTGGCAAAG
>JBDNHU010000544.1:0-16076 GCA_041688615.1 Mariniblastus sp.
AAGAAGAAGAAGAAGAAGAAGAAGAAGAAGAAGAAGAAGAGCTGCAATCCAAGCACTCACCGCAAGCAAAGGAAGGCAATCTCCACTCGCTTGTGGTGTGTGCTGGCATTCTTATAGCTGCCGATCGCCCTCTATCAGGATTTGACCACAATTCGCTGGTTTGGCGTTGGGTACGACTGCTTGTCCGCTTGCCAAGACGCATGCGACCCCAAGAAGATATTGGTAGAATTTGGGAACTTCTTTTGGCGCACGCTTGTCAGAAGCAGGGCAAAACCTTGAGGTTTTGCGATATTGCCGTGTTCTTTCGAGGAGTGAAATCTTCGATATTTGCGATGAATTCTAAGAAAAGGTAGCACATGTTCCGCGACATGAAGCCCAATCGTTGTTTTGGGATATTAACATTACTAATTGCTTGCGTAACCGCTGGCGGACTTTGGGCGTTAAATAGCTACGCAAACGGGGGGGCGAAATTGGACGAAGCGAGTCGGAAGAAGTTATGGGCAGAGGTTGAAAAAGCGCAGCAGGAGGGTTTGCCCAAGACAGCCATCGAAAAACTGCAGTTAATTTACGATGATGCGATGGGGCAAGACCAGCTACCGGAAGCGATCAAGGCGTTGGCGGCAAAATTTATGGCGGAAGGTTCAATTGATCAGCCTGTGCTGCCCAATGTCATTCGGAAGTTAGAGGCTGCGATTCCAGAAACACCCGTTGAAATCCGACCGGTAATGAAGGCCTTATTGGCGGATTGGTACTTCAGTTACTTCCAGCAGAACCGCTGGCGTTTTGCGCAACGATCGCAAACTTCCGAGGCTCCTAGCGAAGACTTTGAAACTTGGGATCTGCCACGTTTTTTAAATCACGTGGACGCGTTGTACCGGGAAGTCTTAGCCGATGCCCAGGTATTGAAGTCGATTCAGATCGGCGAGTACAAAGCGCTGTTGTCGGATTCTACGGTTTCGGATGTACACCGGCCGACCCTTTATGATTTTGTCGCATTTGAGGCACTAAAATTTTATGAGCTAGATGAACAAATTGTTCGCCAGCAAGACGCGTTCGACTTGCGTGCGGATAGTCCCGTTTTTTCTTCGAACGCTGAATTCTTAGCGTGGGAACCCAAGTCCAAAGAGGGTGATTCCTTTTTGTTGGAAGCGGTGAAATTATACCAGGACTTGCTTCGGTTTCACGCCGAAGATGCCGACAAGACCGCCTTTCTAGATGCCGATTTGCACCGCTTGCAATTTGGCAATTTGGCGGCGGTGGGCAGCGAAGCAACCGTTCGATTTCAAGTAGCACTGCAGCGGTTTGCTGATGAAAATCAAACGCACTCATTGTCGGCGATGGCCTTGGCCAAGTTGTCTGATTCGCTTTATCAAGAGGGTGAAGCAGTTAAGGCGCACAAAGCTGCCACGATTGGCCTGGGACGGTTCAATGATTCACTGGGCGGGCGGATGTGCTTCAATTTGCTTCAACAAATTGAGGCTCGTGAGCTTCAAGTGCAAACCGAACGCGTTTGGAATTCAGCGAAGCCAACGATTGAAATTGCCTACCGTAATCTCGATAATGTCTATTTTCGCCTGGTTGAATTTGATTACAACGATTGGAAATGGGGCGAATATCGTGAACCTTCCAATATGGAATACCAGGATCGTTTGAAGTTGGTAGCAAAGCCAACGGTGGCGGCATGGCAGGTGGAGTTGAAGCGGACTGAGGATTACAAACAGGCATACCATCAAGCGGTCGCCAAATACGACGTTAAGCCGGGCTGCTACTTATTGTTAGCCAGTGCTAACGAAGATTTTTCTTCCGAGAATAATCAACTGTCGACCACTGAAGTCTGGGTTTCCAATCTAGCCATATTGTTGCAGGACAATTATGAAGACCCGGAGTTAAAGGGCCAGGTCTTGGATGCTTTGACAGGATTGCCGATTGCCGAAGCGAAGGTTTCGGTCCATGCTTGGGCACAGGACGGAAGAAATAGCAGCGAAAAAGAGGTCGCCACTTTGCGTACCGACGTGGATGGATTTTTTCGCGTCAAACGAATTCCTCGAAGTAGCTATAGGGTGGTTGCGTCGAGTGGTGATCAAAGTTTGGGCATCGTAGATCAGCAAGGTTACTACCGATCCAATCGCGGTAACGACATCAGCAAGCAAGCGATTTTCTTCACGGATCGATCAATCTATCGTCCTGGTCAAACGATCCAATTTAAAGGTGTATTGTTTTCGTCCAATCAAAGTCGTAACGACTATACGACGGTTGCAAATCGCAAGGCGAAGGTCGGTTTATGGGATGTGAATAACCAATTAGTGGAACAATTGGAATTGACCAGTAACGAATTTGGTTCGATCAGTGGAAGTTTTACTGCTCCCAAAGATCGGGCGACAGGTCAGATGCGCATTGGGACGATCGAAAGCGAATTTGACGGCAGTCAGTGGCTGCGAGTCGAAGAGTACAAGCGTCCAAAATTTTATGTCGAAGTGGAGAAGCCGGTCACTCAGTACCAACTGAATCAAGACGTCGTGATAAAAGGGAAAGCATCCGCTTACACGGGCGCAGCAATCGACGGTGCTAAAGTGACCTGGCGTGTCGTTCGGCAAGTGCGTTATCCAGCTTGGTGGATGTCACGCTGTTGGTATTGCCCGCCAAGCAACGGGCAGATGCAAGAGATTGCCAACGGATCTGCGGTGACCCAGGTGGATGGCACATTCACGGTCCCTTTTACTGCGGTACCTGATCAAAGTGTGGATCGCGAAAGTCAGCCAGTCTTTACCTACACCGTTTACGCGGACGTTACTGACACCACGGGCGAGACTAGATCTTCAAGCACTTACGTTCGTTTGGGTTACACTTCGTTGCAGGCCAGCTTAAGTGTTGAAGGATGGTTGGTCGCGCAGAAAGCGACGCTAATCAATAGTTTGGTGACCACTTTGGACGGGAACGGCCAAGCGGTTACCGGTACGTTAAGCGTGTTTGCGTTGAAGGCGCCCGACACAGTTCAGCGTGGCGAACTTGCCGGTCTGTATAGTATTCGGCAGCAAGTTTTTTCGAATCTGTATCGTAACGGTGGCAGGCCAGATTCTGATTCGATTAAGCCTGATAGGTCGCAAATTGATTTTTGGGAATTAGGAGAATTAGTTTCAACGGTTGAAGCAAAGACAGATGGGGCAGGAAAAGCAATTAGCGAAATTTCACTCGCAGCGGGCGCTTATCGTGCAAAATTTGAAACGGTTGACGCAACTGGGAATAAGATCCAAGCGGAAGAAACCTTCTTGGTCTTGGATCCAACCAGCGACAATTTTTCGGTGAAGATTCCTCGCTTGTTGCAAGCTGAAACTTGGAAAGTTCAACCGGGAGAAGAATTCTCTGCAATTTGGGGTACGGGTTACCAGTCGGGGCAGGCTTACGTTCAGTGGGTGCATCGCGGCAAAGTGATTCAAGCCTTCTGGACAGACCCATCCAAGACCCAGTCGGTGATCAAGTTTACGCCAACACAGAAGCATCGTGGTGGCCTCAGCTTGCTAATCACGTTTGTGAAGGAGAATCGTTGCTACACCGAAGTTAGGCGAGTTGATGTTCCATGGACCGAAAAGAAGCTGGACGTAAAGTGGGAGCGATTCGTTTCGAAATTAACGCCCGGCGGTAAGGAGACTTGGACAGCGATCATTAGTGGCCCAGGCACCGAAAAAGCGATCGCAGAAATGGTGGGCACGCTTTATGACGCCTCTTTGGATGCGTTTGCGCCTCATGTTTGGCAACAGGCGTTTCAAGTTTTCTATCAAGACTACAGTCCCGTTTCCGTTCGGTATTCCAATCAGATGCATTACCTGCAAGCCTACGTCAACAACTGGCCAGTTGAATTTCGTGATGTAAGTTTTTCATACCGACAGTTTGCGGCCGGGTTGGTCCTGAACGATTGGAGTGCGCGAAGTGATATTCGCATGCGAAAAAATAGCCGTGCACTGCCTTCGGGTGGTATGGGTGGCGGTTTTAGCGGCGAACCGATGGCGATGGCGATGGAGAGCAGGAGTGCAGACTCAGCGATGGACACGGAGTCTTACGCATTCCGCGGAGAAGGGGTTGCCGAGGAGCTGGGTGGTGGTCAGGCAGGGGAGCAACCTGGTTCTGGACCAGAGGTTGATTTGTCTCAGGTTTCAGCACGTAAGAATCTGCAGGAGACCGCGTTCTTTTTCCCGACGTTAAAGTCCAACAAAGACGGGGTTGTCCGTTTGGAATTCGAAGTTCCCGAAGCTTTGACCGAATGGAAGTTCATGGGGTTTGCCCATGATGCAAAGTTACGCAGCGGGTTTATCACGGATAAGGCTGTGACAAGCAAAGATTTGATGGTTCAGCCCAATCCGCCAAGATTTCTTCGTGAAGGGGATTTGTTGGAATTTTCGGTTAAAGTTTCCAATCAATCGCCGACCCAGCAGACGGGTAAGGTTCGATTGTCGTTTACCGATTTGCAATCGGGTGAGAGCATGGATAGTGCGTTGGGGAACCAGCAGAACGAACTGGTTTTTGAAATTCCCGCAGGCCAGTCGAAGAGTTTGTATTGGACAATTAAGGTTCCTGACTTTGTCGGTGTGTTGGGTTACAAGGTCGTCGGTGCGACTGATCGCCTGTCGGATGGTGAAGAAGGGTTCTTGCCCGTTCTTAGCAAGCGACTGTTGGTCACCGAGTCGATTCTGTTACCGATCCGGGGCAAGCAAACGAAGGAATTTACTTTCGAAAGTTTGTTAAATTCGGGTGATAGCGATTCCTTGAAGAGTCAAACGTTGACCGTGCAAATGACATCCAATCCAAGTTGGTATGCCGTGATGGCCCTGCCCTACTTGATGGAATATCCGCACGAATGTAGCGAACAAGTATTCAATCGACTTTATGCCAATTCGCTGGCCAAGCATATTGTGGACAGCGACGATCGGATCAAGCAAGTGTTCGCCCAGTGGCGGGCGACGGATGCATTGGACAGTCCCTTGGAGAAGAACCAAGATATTCGCAATGTGTTGATCGAACAGTCACCTTGGTTGCAAGATGCGAAAGAGGAGAGTCAAGCACGCCGCAACGTGGGTGTCCTGTTTGACGATAATCGCTTGAAGTCCGAGTTGACTCGATCTGCGGATAAGCTTGCTCAGATGCAGTATAGCGACGGTGCATGGCCCTGGTTCCCGGGCGGGCAGGCGAATGATTACATCACGCTGTATGTTACGACGGGCTTTGGCCGACTGCGGCATCTGGGGGCGGACGTTGATGTGTCGCCAGCGATCAAGTCGTTGGATCGCTTGGATAATTGGGTTGAGCAAACGTACCAACGAATCGTGGAACAAAAAGGGCTGGATAACAACCATTTGTCTGCGACGATTTGTATGTACTTATACGGTCGAAGCTTCTTTTTGCAGGATAAACCGATCGATCCTGCGTACAAGCCAGCGGTTGATTATTTCTTGGCACAAGGGAAAACGAACTGGGTGAAATTGGGCGACCGCCAGCCTCAAGGTCATTTAGCAATCGCGTTGAAACGATTTGGTGACTTGGAAACGCCTAAGAAGATCATGGCCTCGTTGACTGAACGCAGTTTATCCGAGGATGAGATGGGGATGTTTTGGCGTGAAAGTGCGGAAGCGTGGTGGTGGTACCGTGCTCCTATCGAAACGCAGGCGTTGATGATTGAAGCTTATGACGAAATCATGGACGATCAACCCAAAGTTGAAGATTTGAAAGTCTGGCTTTTGAAGCAGAAGCAGACTCAGAATTGGAAGACCACCAAGGCGACCGCCGATGCCGTTTATGCACTGCTGTTGCGAGGCACCAGTCAACTGGCTTCACGCGAGTTGGTTACGGTGCAATTGGGCGGCGTAACGATTAAGCCAACCGATACCCAAACCGGTACCGGGTTCTATCAAGAGCGTTTTGTGCGAGGCGAAATCAAAGCGGAGATGGCCAATATCGTGGTTTCAAAGAAGGATGAGGGAGTGGCTTGGGGCAGCGTTCATTGGCAGTATTTGGAAGATGTTGCCAAAATCAAACCCTACCAAGGTACACCGCTGACTTTGAAGAAATCGCTTTACGTCAAGAAGAACACTGAAAAAGGTCCTGTGATTCAGCCGATCAAGGGTGCTGTCAATGTGGGTGATGAAGTTGTGGTTCGTGTCGAACTACGGACCGATCGCGACATGGAGTACGTTCACTTGAAGGATTATCGCGGAAGCGGAACCGAACCGGTGAATGTTTTGTCGCAATATAAGTTCCAGGACGGTTTGTATTATTACGAATCGACCAAAGATACCGCAAGCCACTTCTTCATCGATTACTTGCCGCGAGGTGTTTACGTGTTTGAGTATTCGGTTCGCGTGCAACATCGAGGAACCTATCAAACCGGCATTGCTGAATTCCAGTGTATGTATGCTCCAGAATTCAACAGCCACAGCGAAAGTATTTCGATGGAAGTTGAATAAGGTTTGATACTCTAGATTTCAGCTTGCTGGCTAAATCTACGGTCGCTAACTCTTGGAAATAAAGACTTTTCGATGCCCGCCCAGGTATTGCCTGGGCGGGTTTGTCTTTTCTTGTCGGTGGCGAATGAATCCAGCATACGTACTGTGCGGTCAAGCATGCTACGCATTTGTGAATCTACCGTTTATGATGAAGTCATCTAAGCGGGGCTCATCAGGCAATGCCTGCGACGGCACAGGCCGCTGTCTTTGATTGTAAGCGTTCACCCTTTGAAACACCGAGATAGAACATGCGAAAGACCTTCACAATTGCGTGCCGTGAATATCGGGCGATGGTGGGCACGAAAGCCTTTTTGATATCGTTACTGGTCATGCCGCTGTTAATGTTTGGTGGCATCTTGGCGATGAGTGTGATGGATCGGTTGACCAACGCCGAGACGTTAAAGATCGCGATATGGGATCCGGATAATCGGTTTTACGACACCTTGAAAACTGCGGCCGATGCGAGAAATCAGGTGTTAGAAAAAATGGTGAAATCTGCCTCGGTCGATAATCCGTTGGATGGTGATTTAGACAAGGTTGCAGACAAGGGCAAGAGTCCAATTCCAGATATCGATCGATTTGCCTTGGAACGCATTGATTCGACCAGCTTAACCGACCAGAAGCGATTGGAACTGTCCCAACTGGTCCGCACAAAACAACTTCACGCCTTTGTCGAGATCCCTTCAGGGGTGGCGGTTTTAGATCGTTCAGCGCCCGGCAATGGGGATACCGTGGAAGCTGGTCAGGGAAAAACTGGCCAGGAAGAAACTGGCACAAGTGAATCGGCTGACAGTCAGATTGACGACTTAGCGCTGGATGCCGGTGCTGATTCTGGTCCGCTTGACGAAGTTGATGCGGAAGCAACGGAGCTTTCGATCCGTTTTTTTTCGGAATCAACGGGACTGGATCCAGCCCGACGCTGGTTGGGTGATGTGCTCAACGAATCGGTGAAACAGCAAAGGTTCAAGGATCTAGGAATCGACGCGGCTCAAGTTGCCGTTGCCAGTACGCCACTGTCGATCAAGACTATGGGCTTGGTCACTCGGAAAAACGATGGGACGGTAAATTCCGAGGAAGCGGCTGATACGATGACGGCTTTGCTGTTGCCAATGGGGATCATGATGATGATGTTTATGGTGATCATGCTGGCGGCTCAGCCCATGCTGGAAAGCGTGCTAGAAGAAAAGTCGCAACGGATCGCTGAAGTCCTTTTGGGCAGCTGTAACCCAATGCAATTGATGACGGGTAAACTGTTAGGAACCGTTGCCGGTTCATTGACGATCTTCCTGTTCTATGTGATCGGCGGATACGTTTTTGCCCTGAAGCAAAACTATCTCGATGCGATCCCGTTTGGAGTATTGCCTTGGTTCTTCTTGTTTCAGATGCTGGGGGTTCTGTTTTACTCTTCGATTTTTATGGCCATTGGTGCTTCTGTTTCTCAGTTGAAAGAGGCCCAGTCGATGATGATGCCGGTTTGGATCATGTTGATGATCCCGCTATTGACTTGGTTTGTTTTGGTACAGAAGCCTGACGGGGCGTTGGCGTTCTGGTTGTCGATGTTTCCGCCGACGGCGCCTACCGTCATGGTGTTGCGTATTTCCACAGGAATCACGGTTCCGATATGGCAGATCTTGTTAAGCTTAGTGGTACTGTTGTCGGCCACTAGCTTCTGTGTTTTTCTAGCGGGACGAATCTTCCGTGTGGGGATTCTATGGCAAGGGAAGACGCCAAAATTCATGGATCTATTGAAGTGGGCATTCGCGAAGTAAGCTTCACGCTCAGGCGGGCTAGGCAAGCGAGTTGGCTTGAATTGTTCTCGTGAGAAATAGGGAATCGTAGCTACAGAAAAAAACGTCGCCTGGAAGAATTTCCCAGGCGACGTTTGTCTTGCTTTTGAAAAAACGGATGGCGTTTTAGATTAACCGGCTGCTCGAATTAGGCATGGTTGCTGCCATGCTGCGGCTAGTCCGTGTACGACTTGCTGCTGTTCTTCTGCGGTAAGACCTGGGAAGATCGGCAACGAAAGTACCTCTTTGCAGGCTTGTTCGGTCACAGGTAAAGAGCCTTCGGAATACCCAAGTGACGAGAAGCAAGGCTGCCGATGTAGCGGGGTTGGGTAATAAACCGCCGCACCGATTTTTCTTGCGGCCAACGAGTTCTTGATTTCGTCACGTCGACCACCTGGAATTCGAATCGTAAACTGATTCCATACGTGGTAACAATTTTTGGTTTGACTGGGTAACGTCAGTATCTTATCAAGTCCACAGTCGGCAAACATTTGAAAGTAGCGTTCGGCATTTGCACGCCGGGTATCAGCGATTTGATCCAGGTGACGGGCTTTGACGATCAGGCCAGCAGCTTGCAACGAATCCAAGCGACTGTTCAGACCTACTACCGTGTGATGGTAAGTTGCTTCCATGCCGTGGTTAGCGAAAATTCTCAATCGTTTGGCCAGGGCCTCGTCATTGGTGGTCATGATTCCACCGTCGCCAAAGCCGCCCAAGTTCTTGGATGGGTAGAAGCTAAAGCAACCGATGTCTCCGATCGCGCCTACCATTTGGTCGTTGTATTTGGCGCCAATCGACTGGGCGCAGTCTTCAATCAGCCATAAGTCTTCGGCTTCGGCAATGGCTGAATACTGGGCCATATCGCAAGACAGTCCGAACAGATGGACAGGGATGATGGCTTTGGTGTTGTTGTTGATCAGCGACCGGACGCTTATCGGGTCCATGTTGTAGGTGATTGGGTCGATATCGGCAAAGACCGGCGTTGCTCCCAATCGCCAGACCGCGCTGACCGTCGCGAAGAAAGTAAACGCAGGCACGATGACTTCGTCGCCCGGTTCAATTCCGCCTGCCATTAATGCCAAGACTAGGGCGTCGCTGCCTGATGCACACCCGATCGCATGATCGGCTTGGCAAATTTCAGCGATCTGTTGTTCCAATTGTTTGATGTGCGGCCCGCCGATAAACGATCCATTGTCAAAGGCTTCTGTCCACAGGCTCAGAACTTCGTCGCGGATTGCTAAATTTCCGCGGGGGACATCTAGTAACGGAATAGCGTTGTGGTGGGTCGCTGGCAAATTTTGATGAGGTGCAGTCATAGACGCGAATTGCCTCCGTGCAAAGACACGCGTGGAATAAACGATGAACTCACGTCTGCGTTTTCGGCAAGCAAATCCGTTTGCTCGGGGAAGGCCAAAAAACAATTTTGCAAGACTAACTCGGTATCTCCAGCAGGTGCTTAAATTACGCATCGGCACCAAGTGCCCAGGTAACTTCTCGCCGTCGACCCCTTTGGAAGTTAGTCATGGGGTGTTAGTCAATTGTGCAAAATTGAATTGCAAAGTGATCACTTAAATGGGTTAGCATTTTGGGTGAACCGTCAGATTACGTCGACTGATTCAACCGGTCAATAGAACATTTGGGTATTCCCTGTCGCACCTGTTTTTACTCAGGCAGAGAACTAAATTCAAAGCGGTCTTGCCCGCGACAATCACCCGAATTTATCGCTAGCAGATTGGCGAAATTGACATTGGTCAGGCGGCACTGGCTTGATAGCCTTTGAACCACAGCATTCTCCCCGAAGTTTCGCAAGCAGTACTGGGTGCGGCGGCAGCAATGCTTGGTTGAGTAGGATGTCAACCAATTAGAATGAGTTAGGGACTTGAAGTTTCGTCGCCAACCAAGGACGGTTGCTCGGAATCAAGTTGAATTGCACACGTCAACAAGGATGAACGACTGTGAAATTTTTGAAGCAGCTAAAGTTTTGGAAGAAGTCAAGCAAAGCTCCTAAGCCGATTCATCCGGTCAATCTGGTTGCCATCTCGCATGAGGCGTCTCGAACAGGTGCGCCCAAAATTATTGCCCAATTGTTGGGGCATTTTCAGCAAAACTATAATGTCAATCGCTATACGATTTTGCACAACCCAGGCCCGATCTATCGCGAATTTGGAGTACGTTCACATGTGACGTGCCTGAATTTAAAGCGGCAGGCCTCTTGGAAGTTGAATTTCAAACTTTCGCGTTTCATCAAGTCTCTGGATCGAACCAAGCCGACGTTGATTCTTTGCAATTCGATGGAATCGCGGTTCATTGCTCAGGCCTTGGAAAAATACAATTTGCCAATTGTGTACTTGGTTCATGAATTGCCCTCCAGCTATTCAACAGAAGACTACAAGTCCGTTTACGACTTGAGTAAGAAGATTATTTTTCCTGCTCAAATTGTTAGCGACGCGGCCAATCAAGCGGCTCCTTTGCCTACAGGAAAAGGTGTTATTCTTCCGCAAGGTTTGTTGGATGAAGAGTTTGGCACTCGCTTTGACCGATCACAAGCGAGAAAAGAAATTCGCGAAGAATTAGGCTTGCCCGAAGATGCGATTGTGATGCTTGGCTGCGGCACACTGGACATGCGAAAGGGAATCGATCACTTTGCGAACATCGCGCGACAATGGCATTGCCAAAATAGTTCCCATCAGCGACCGGTCCACTTTGTTTGGATTGGCGGAGGGTTCGCGGGGCGTCATTCGACTCGGCATTTTGTCGATATTGATTTGAAGCATTCGGTGGCCAAGGACTTTGTCCATTTTATTGGCGAACGGGATAGCGTCGAAAAGTACTTTAGCGGCGGCGACGGATTTATGATGACGTCGCGTGTCGATCCGTTCCCCTGTGTCATTCATGAAGCGATGGCAGCCCAAATACCAATCATTGCGTTTGCTGGTGCCGGCGGAGCCCCCGAAGCAATCGGTCACGATGCGGGATTCGTAGTGCCTTACGGTGATTACACAAAGGTGATCGATATTATTGAACGTCTGGTTGGCGATTCCTCTGCGTTTGACCAAGTTCGGGCAACCGCATCGGAACGAGTTCGCGGTGATTACCAATTCTACAACTACGGCGAAAAGGTTGCCCGTTTGTGTGAAGAATTTGTACCTGAATTAGCCAATTGCAGAAAAGCAAGTGCACCCAAAATCTTGTCACTTCCCAACGCCAAACAGGATTTCGCCCAAGATCAAGATCAAGATCAAGGCCGACGCAAGGCTGCGTAAAACGTCCGCCTGTCCCGCAGCAGTGGCAAAGTTCGGTTCGCAAAGTTCGGTATGCCCAAAACCATAGAGCTCGCGCCCGGCTTTCAAAATGCGACACCGCTTGGAAGCTTGTCTTAGAGCGGTTGTTTAGGTAATTGGTGCTTTGATCCGTCACAGAAGCAGCAGCGTGTTCTCAATGCATGGCAATGCTGCTTCAACCCGATTGTTGATCGTTGGCTAAATAGAAACCAACGAAGATTGTGCAATTTTTATGTCGCGGAACTCAATCGAAGTGGCCCACGTTGCCGCCGGAAAAATACTGCAACGATGACTGCCGCAACTTTGCGCAACAATAGGTTGCGAGTCTGAGGCTGTAGGTGTTCGCGGCGGCACTTGAAATTCTGTAATCGGTTGCCATTGGAACGCCGTGAGACGCGAGAAATTTTTCTGCTTCGGTAACGGTTCGGTCTTTCGGACGGGGAACCATGAATGCATTGGAGCGGTTTGGGTGCGGGGTCGTTCGTTCGCCCTATCTGTGTTGATCCGTGTCTATCCGGAGCCCATATTCGCGCCTCGCAATTTTTGGCCACCGATTCACACTGATTTTCACGGATATACGCTGTCGTCGTGCGATGTATCCCCGGCAGTCTATAATGCCTTCTCTTTATCGAAGTCCTACGCGCGTTTTCACGGTGGTTTAAGCTGGCAGACTTGTTCTTTAGGCCGCGACCCTCTTAACGAAGTTGTGCCCGGTGCGGGTCTGCCTACTACCAGCGTCATCCACCCAGCATTGGGATCTGGTCCGAAGTTTCCTACGTACAATCGGCGCATAAAAAAAGCTTATCCACCTGAATTACTCAAGTGGACAAGCTAAATTTCTAAACGTTCACTGCTTAGGACAGGCAAGCCTGCCAATCGCAGTGATTATAGTTCTGGTGCAGGTGCTTCTGCTGTGCTGCTACCTTCGGTCATCTCTGTAGTCATCTTGGTGCCCTCACCCTTTTCAGGAATGACAGCTTCCGGAGTTCCACAACCGCTGATCGAAACACAGGTTGCAAACGCAACTGTTACCAATAATGCATAACGTTTCATTTTACACTCTTCCCGCAAATACAAACTAGTTCAATTCGAATGACTGACGATCATACATACCGGAGAAATTTCGGTAGTTAGCTCGTGTTACACCATTTTGCACTGTACTAGCCGATCCGTCCATACGGGCCATCTGAGTCATGCCTGGGTGTTCGCTGCTGTAGCGGAACCAACGGAAGCCACGGTCAATGATGTCGTAATTGGGGTTGTAGATGGTCTTAGGTAGATCCCAAGCTGTTGGCAAACCACCACTACCGATCCACGCGTGAGCCCAAAGTAGCTTGACGATGCCATTATTCAACTGTCCGGTGTCATAACCGCCAACGGTTTCGCCAGCCATCATGGTGTATGCAGTTCCGTCAGGAATTGCCATGGTGGCCTTCGAACGATTAGTGAAAGGACCTTCCCATTTTTCCCAAACGTAGTAGGCAGCGTTGCCGCGAGGCAACTTGCCGATAACACCTGCGTTGGACAAGTAGTTGGTCTTACCAAGCAAAGCACCGTCTGGCGCACCGAAGTACCAACCAGTCAATGTCAAACCACCTGATGGTCCGCGTTCTGGGCCGTTAACCATCTGAACGAACACATTTTCCGCGCTTTCAGTGATTTGCTGTGACGGGCACAAGAATGCAGGAATACGAGCTTGAGCCGCTGTCCAAGAGTAAGCTACTTCCCAGAACGAGAATACTGCATTCGGGTGTCCTGGTGGGTAGCTTCCTGGAGGTACAGCAGCACCATTAGCTTTGAACCTGTCAATAGCACGATTGATCGTGATACGATCGTCCAGATTCTTCAATTCGATAAATGGTAGCAAGTAAACGCAAGTTCCAATGAATTGTTGGAACGGAGCACTTGCACTTCCTCCACCGTATTGGGGACGAAGAAGTGTGTCACCTGCCAAACCCGAAGGTGGAAGGCGCTTCATTGCGGATTCATAGTTGAGAACGCCCAAACCAAATTGCTTCAAGTTGTTTAGGCATTGTGCACGGCGAGCCGCTTCGCGTGCTTGTTGTACAGCTGGCAATAGCAAGCCGATCAGAACAGCGATGATGAAAATCACCACCAAAAGTTCCACAAGGGTAAAACCCTTCTTACGATTTAGCGTCATGTAGACACCCTCCGAAAAGAAAAACGAATAAATGATGAAAGGATTGCAAACATCGAAAAACCTCAGATTAATTGATATAAAAAATACATCATTGGTTTTTCAAGCAACCTCTACTCAAGGATAGTCGGAATGTAACCTAACGGCAAATAATTGGCTGTAACATTAGGAATAATGTCTGGACCAACGTTTTTGGAAGTTTGTTGCTGTTATCTGGCCGAACGGCCAAGTTCTCGTGAAAAGAATGTTACACGACGACATCGAGATCTATTCTTAAGACTTTTTCATCTTAAAGCAAGTTGCTTTCAATCAAAAACAAAAAAATATGGCTGGAAAATTTCCCTGGACACATAGCATTTCCACCTGTTCGGGTGGAAATGCTGCCTCGCTACCACCGAAAGCTGACGCAAACATCGTTCTCTATCGATTGTGCGAGTTAGTGAAAGCCTTAGTGCCAGAATTCTGGGCACCAGCCGACCCGGGAAATTACCTTGTTTATTGACTCGAAAATCAAGTCGCTCAAGCCAACCAGCAAGACGCCGGCTCAGGGTTTGTCGGAAATCAACGATGATTAGCACCCACAACGTTCAAGTACTGGCTTTAACTGGCTGGACTTTACACGATCGTTTTCTACTGGACAACGTCCTACTTTCCAGGTTGCCAGGAGACGGTGGGTAACGCTGTGTTGATGTAACGCTGTGTTGATGTAACGCTGTGTTGATGTAACGCTGTGTTGATGTGGGGCTGGCCAGGGAAGGTGGGGCGATTGCCCGGCAGGTTAATTTGGCCTGGGGTTTGCCCGAGTCTTTTAGCGAAAGTCGGCTGCAGAAATTCCCGAAAATCGATCCACTTTGCCATGAACCGTGTAGAACCAGGCGTCCTGAGGACCTTGGACAATTAGGCCCGAAGATTGATTGGCGGGTAACAGTGTAATGGCTGCTCCTATTCCCGTCCAATGGATCAGGTCCTTGGAAAAGGCTGCCGTGCAGGCCCAGGTTCTTGGGGTTTGTTGGTCGCCCGAACCGTGCAGCATCGCCAGGAAGCCGTCTGCGACGGGTAAGACTTGATTTAGTGCCATCATTTGATTGTCAAAGCCATTGAGCCCCGGCTGCATGACTGGGGTGTCTTGGACGTTTGCCCAGGTTTTCATGTCGGTCGATGTGGCAACCCAAATGCCTTGGTCGTGACGTTCGTAAAAGAGATACCATTTTTGGTCGATGACTAAGGCGGTCGGTGTGCCATAAGGACCCGAACTTATCGGCTGACCGTTGGTCAAGCGGATGTCGATCGGACCTAAGGATTGCCAGGTGATTCCGTCTTCTGAGCGAAGCAAGTGGGCGACGTCCTTGGGGCCTTCGGCAAACATCCAATAATTACCGTCGTGTTTAACTACCGACATGTCCTCGACCCAATGTTGCGTGAATATCGGGTTGCCCGCGTTCCGCTCCCATTTCAGGCCATCTTTGCTGGTTGCCAAGCCCAGCATCTTTTTCCCCTCGCGGGTTCCGTCGTATCCGGTGTACCACATTTTATAATGATCAACGTCGTACATGATCCAACCACGTTCACGTATAGCGGTGTCCCAACCGTTGGGTTGCCCCTGAAATAGTGGCTGAGTATTCTCTTGCCGCAGATTTTTTAGTTGAACAGCCAGTGGTTCTGGGAATTGAGCCTTGGCCGTTTCGACTTTGATTTTGAGCGGAGTGGCGAATTGTGTTTGCAATCTTTGCGCGGTAGGTACATCGATTTCGCCCGGAATTAACTGCAATTGATACTTCACTTCTAGTGGCTGTTCGGGTTTCAATTGGTATTCGAAGTAGCAACCAAAACGCCCATAATCGCGTTCGCTGAATCGAGCCGGTCTGGGGTTTTGTGGTTGATCGAGTCGGATGCAGGTTAGACGTTTGTTATCCAACACGAAGCTCATTGCGTGAAACGGTAGATCCACATGCGACGTGTCAGCAGGCCAATTTCGGAAGCTGCCCGGTTCGTCTTTACCATCGGGCCGAACGTAGTAGGTTTTGCCTTTGGTGACGTCTGCCACTTGTTGCGAGGCTCGGAATTGAAAGCCAGCGTGTTGAGGGTCTCCCTTTAGCTCGATGTCACCGGCCTTGGATTCCAAACGCGACGAGAATTGTATTAACCGTTGATCGCCGATGGCAACGACCACTAATTCGCGAAGTTCGACCGCAAAGACCTTTGCTGGAGAAACCGCTTCGTTAACCCAGTTGATTTTCAGTACTTGGCGTCCGAAAACGGGCCCCGCTTCGTGGCTCACCACTTGGTCCAAAGATTGATGGGCTTTCCGAGCATGCCAGGTGTCGATCTCTGCCTGGGTTTCATCTTGGGTTACGGTGAT
>JBDNHU010000545.1:0-11294 GCA_041688615.1 Mariniblastus sp.
ATTGGGCCGTTTCGCGATACACGAGTGATTCAACGTCCAGCCGAAGTATTCGAGCTATGGGCGAATCTATTGAATGGCGATTGGGTGATCGCAGGTCATGTATTGGGCCACTGACGTCAAGGATTCCGCATCGAAGTCGACGATAAACCCTTGTGGAATTTGACTCAGGGTTAAGTAAGTCTTCATGTACCGGCGGATATCTGTCGAACGGCGCGAGTCCTGGCTAACCACTTCGACCAAGAATCGATTGGCGATCGCGAAATCGGGCACGAAGAAATAACCTTCGATGGGCCGTGAACGGTAGAAGGCTTGGATTCGAGGTTTCACCTGGAAGGGAATTCCCTTGCGGCTGATTTCCAGTGCTAGGGCCTCGCGATAGGCGTCCACCAACAAGCCGGGTCCCAATCCCGAGTAGACTTCGGCAATCGAGGCCAACAAGTGGCCGACGAATGGATCGCGTCGCAAGTTTGAAGGTAGAGACATAAGCCCGAGCGCAAAGGATTGACGATTTTATGGTTTGACGACCGACCGAAAATTTAACGTTCCACTTAATGTAGTGGTGTTCAGGCCCTGGGCAGAAGAGATGAATCCGAAAAATCGTTCACTCAATCCAACGATTACCAGCTGGGCCGCGGCAACAACTGAAAAATTTACAACGACCGACTTTGCCATTGAAGCGTTAGACTGGACCCGAAGCAAGCTTTCGAACCGCCATGAAGTCATTTTCTGAAAAAAACATGGCTAATTTTCGGATTAAACGCAAAATACTACAGGATTTTTGGGTGAAGAAATGGTCAGAATCGATTACTAACCGGCCTTGAAGTCTCCTTAGTTGCCGCTTTTGATGCCATCAGAATGCTTTCGCGTACTCAGAATTCGCTTTGCTAGATTTACTCAAATTTGATATTCAAAGAATTCGGCAAGCGGGTTTAGTCGCTGGGACCCTCAATTTCGTTAGAGTTTTCCAGAATCTAAAACGGTCAGTTTGCCTAACCAAAGTCGTGCTTTTGTCTTTTCATGTTCTTAGGAAATTGGTCGCCTTGGCAAGTGAGTGGACTTCGCTTTTGGTATTGGATCCGTGTCGCGCAGGAACGGTTTAGGGGTGGGGGCAGTAACTTTTAGTAAGTGAAGTTCAAGCGTGAAGCAACTTGTAAACCAAAGCAACATGTGAAACTTTTAGTGCCATGTGATGCTTAGTGCCATGTGGTTGTGTTCGGATCAAGTTAGTCGCAGGGAGGCGACAGCCTGAATCGTGTATCGAATTCTATTTCTAATACTGACGATTTGTTGTCTGGTGGCAGGCAATATTAAACCAGCTTTTGCAGACTGGGGTGAGGATCAATATGCCATCGCCGCAGATCACTATCGCAACGGTCGATGGCAGCAGGCGGTTGGTCAATTCCAGTTGTTGATCGATAAAGAGCCCGACCATTCGCGAACGGGGTTGGCTCACTTTTTTCAGGGTGAATCACACATTCAGTTGGAAGCCTACGCGGCATCGGTCCCTCATTTCACTGAATTTATTGATAAGGTGCCTCAGCACGCCTTGCGAACTAGGGCGATCTTTCGACGTGCGGAGGCGAACTACTTGATTGGCAACGATGCCGACAGTATCGTACAATTACAAGCCTTGTTGAACGACGAATCAGCCTCGGCCTATTTCGAATTCGCGCTGGTCTATTTGGGCGAGATGCTGCAACGATTACCTGATTCGGAAAGCCAAGCCAAAGCCAGGCAGTTTTTTGAACAGGCCTTGGCAAAGTATCCCAATTCGTCACTGTCAAATCGTTGCCGACTGGGTCTAGCGCAATGGTTTCAACGATCGGGACAGTATCAGGACGCTCAACGATTTTTGGCCTTCTTGATTGAAAGCAACGACCCTACCGTTTCGCAAGAGGCTGTGGTATCACGAGCGTCGATGTGGGTTGAAGAGCAACAGTGGGCAAAGGCCGTGCAGGCTTTGAACGATGCGACACTGTCGGAATTGCCGGCTGACTTGAAGGCGCGGGGCTACTACTGGCGAGGTCGCGCCGAAATGGGTGCCCAACAGTGGCCCGTGGCAGCGGATTTTCTGGAGAAAGCCCTAGCGGGATTGACCGAAGATCACTTGGCCGAGGCCTGTATCTACGACGCCGCGATCGCTCAGTGGCGCGCGACTGAATTCAAAGACGCCGATCGTTTATTGGCAGAATCCGTTCGGCGTTGGCCCAGCGGCGATTGGGCGGCCGATTCCAGATATTTGCGGATTCAGTTGGCGTTGCTAAAAGGCGACCCAGCCGAGGTCCAGGCTCTAGTGAATGACTTTGCAGCCAATTGCGCGAAGCATCCGTTGTGGCCCAAGGTCTTAGAGGCCGAGGGGCGTGCCGCTTTTGCACAAGGTTCCTACGCTCAATCGGTTCGTTCCTTCGGGCAATTGATTGAGTTGGTCGATTCGATCGATCCCAAGACCGTCACTCGCTTGTTGCCCACATGGCACTATCTTTTGGCCGTCTCTGAAATTGCAAACAAGAACGACGAGGCTGGAATGCGGAATCTGGATCAGACGCTGCGTCTGTTGTCAGCGCAATCACCCGAAGAGAAAGCCCGCGACCGTGAACTACTTCAAAGTACACAATTCGCGCGGTCGACGTCGCTGCTTAAACAACAACGTTGGACCGATGCCTTGTCGCAACAAAGCGACTTCTTGGCCGAATTTCCCAACAGTCCTTACGTGCCCGATGTCTGGGCGGACAGGATTCGCTGTTTCGCTGTTTTGGAACGGTGGAAAGAATGTGACCAAAGCGCCGCCGATGTGGAATCCGTTTTAGCGGGCCTCGCAAAACAGACCCAGTCGCCAGTTCAACCACAGATCCAGCAGCAAGCCAATCGTCTTGAAGATGCGTTGGCAAGCGTATCGTTGAAAGTCGCACAGCAATACTATCAATCCCAAGATTTGCCCAATGCAAAAATTTGGTATCAACGGGCCGCCAAGTCGAGTCAATCGGAGATCAGCCAGCAGGGGTTTAGCGGTTTGGCTTGGGCTGAATTTCAATCCAAGGACCTGCAGGGAAGTCAGCGGGCATTCCAATTGTTGATGGATCGCTTTCCCGATAGTCCACTGACTGCCGAAGCCGGACTTAAACGAGCGGAAATGCTGGCAGACGATGGTAAGATGGTGGAAAGTAGAAACATTGTCGACGCTTTGATTCGTCGATTTACCACTTGGGATCGTTTGCATATGGTTTACGCATTTCGTGCCAAGTTGGAACTAGCAAATCGGTCCAAAGCCAGTATTGGTCGCGCCATCAGCGACTTAGAACAGGCCGCAGCGGTTGGGATGAAGCGACAGTCCACCGAGTCAAAATCGCAGGTGCCGATCGATGCCTATTTATACGATTTGGCTTGGTTGCACGCAGAGTTGGAACAAGAACAATCGTCGATCGCAGCGTTCACAAAGTTAAGCTTAAGCTATCCGCAGAGTCGTTTCTGGGTAGATGCAACATTCCGAATCGCCCAGAATCACTTTGACCAAAATCGACTGGCAGTCGCCAAGGAATCGTTGACCAGTCTGTTCAACGCGATCGATACCCACAAAGCCCAGCAAGCCAATGGCAGTTTAGGCCCAGACGGCCTAGAAGCAAATCGCTTGAATGTTCCCGATGAAGTGTTGGCTCACGCTTACTACTTGCGTTCGATGCTGGCGGTCAAAGAAACCGACTGGCCAGGGGTCGAGCAATGGACCACTCGGTTGACCAATGAATTTCCTGAACAATCGATTCGCTGGATGGCAGAATATTGGCGTGGGGAAGCCATTTATCGCAGTGGAGACTACTTGCGAGCGGCCACAGTGTTAAGCATCGTCGCAGAACGAACAACGAACCAGTTTGAACCTTGGGTCGCCATGACTCACTTGCGATTGGCTCAATCTTTGGGGCAACGAGGCAAGTGGGACCAGGCACTTCAAGTTGCCACCAAGGCAAAGGAACGGTTCAAAGATTTTCGTCAAACCTACGAATTGGATTACTTGATTGGTCGTGCCAATGCCATTGACGCCAAGTTTCCAGTGGCCAGGAGTGCATATCAACGAGTGATCGATTCGAAAGACGGGCGTCGCACCGAAACCGCAGCTATGG
This sequence comes from Mariniblastus sp., assembly GCA_041688615.1. Classification (GTDB taxonomy): domain Bacteria; phylum Planctomycetota; class Planctomycetia; order Pirellulales; family Pirellulaceae; genus M30B19. The sequence goes on from JBDNHU010000545.1 coordinate 4,113, forward strand.
CGCAGTGGATGGTGGGCGAAACCCATTTTCACGAAGAGCAGTATGCCTTGGCTGCCCAGGCCTACCACCAAACTGAAAATTTGTACCGCTTTCCGCAGTGGCAAGCGGCTGCATTGTTGCAAGCAGGTAAGTGTTATGAACATTTGCGGCAGGACGCCGATGCGATCAGTGTCTACCGGCAATTGCTCAAAGAGCATGGTGATAACGCATTGGCTGGTCAAGCGAGAGACCGAATGAACCGTGTGGTCGAGCGTCAAAACTTGACCGCAACGGGTGATCGTAATCGAAGTCGCTAACACCAAGCGTCTGGTAGGTTGCGATGCATTTGCAGCGTAAACGAAGAAAAAAAAGCAGCGACAACTAAAGCATGGCCACCGAAGGCACATGACGCGAATTAGCCGGTAGGCAGGGGTTGCAGTAACGGGTCGAAGTTGACCAACAAGGATGTTCCCAATGAAATTCAAGACAACCACAGACAATAAGATCAACTCTAGCCTTTTGAACACCTGGCGTAATATCAGGTGTTCAGGCGATTCTAGAGTTTTGGCCAGGATGTTGCTGTCTCTGCTCTGCGTTTTGGCCGTAAGTCAAATAGGAATTGACATTAGCTGGGGACGTCAAGGGCTTGACAGTCCTGAAGCTGCGATTCAGGTTAGTGATGCGATGAATTCGACGACAGTTGCAGACACTTCTGGAAATTCATCGGCGGGCAGTTCATTGGTGGACAGTTCATTGGTGGACAGTTCATCGGCGGGCAGTTCATCGGCGGGCAGTGCAGTTCCCAATGTTGTGTCTAGCAAGAGTCTGTTGGCGGTGATTCAAAGCGGCGGACCGTTGATGATTCCGTTGACGATTTGTTCGTTTGTGCTTCTGGTTTTTGTCTTTGAACGGGTCATTAGCCTGCGGAAAAGTCGAGTGATCCCAGGGCCGTTGGTTACCAGGATACTAAGCCAGATTCGTGAACGACAAATTGACCGCGATCAAGCCATCGAATTGTGCGAAGAAAATCCGTATCCTGTTTGTGAGGTCTTGGAAGAAGGCATTCGAAAGTGGGGGCGGTCGAGTGTCGAAGTGGAACAGGCGATCTTGGATTCGGGTGAACGGGTTAGCAATGAATTGAAGCGAAACCTCCGTCTGATCAACGGTATTGCCACCGTTTCGCCTCTGTTGGGCCTTTTAGGAACGGTGCTAGGGATGATTCATGCCTTTGACGCCATTTCCACAATCAGTCCAGGCTTGGACCCAAAGATCGTGATTGCCACAGGAATTAGTCAGGCGTTGTTGACGACTGCCGCCGGCTTGACCGTTGCAATTCCAGCGCTGATTGCTCATCTGTATTTTACCGGTTGCGTCGATCGCCGAGTGATGGAGATTGACGCGATTGGTTTGCAATTAGTTCGTTTGATTAGTGCCGAAGGCCTGGCCGAGCAAGCCTCTCCCAAGACAGCTAAACGCCCGAAAAAGGTAGCCTAACTAGCCAGGCATCGCCGAACAACATGGGTAGCGTTATGTGATAGGCCAGGGAAATGAGCAAGCGTTGGTGATCACTTTCAACGCTGGAATTTGGTACATCATTGCTTCTTGGTTATGGAAGACAATGAAAACAATATAACTTGTCAGGTGACGTTCGATCGGTTGCAACCATGCCACTAAAAACCACTCATGATGAACAGCCTTCGCTGAACTTGACGCCGATGATCGACATCGTGTTTCTGCTAATTATTTTCTTTATGGTGGGAACTCGATTCAGCGAGTTAAACGACCTGGAGAAGCAGTTGCCGATCAAAGTGCCTGAAGTCTCCGATGGGACGGCGTTGACTTCGGCGCCGCGGCTAAAGGTGATTCACGTCTTTAAAGACGGGCGAATTCAATTTCAAAAGGAAGAGACATCCTTGGCCGATTTGACCAAGAGATTGAAGGAATTAAAGAACGCTTACCGAAAACAGGGCGTCGTGATACGAGGCGACGCCGGCAGTGAACATCAAGCCGTTGTCGCCGTCATGGACGCATGTCGACAAGCAGAGATTTCGGACATTTCAATTTCGGTACGGATCGCGGGTGGCGAAGCAGCAATCATTCGCTAACTTGAACCTTCGCTAAATGATACGTGGTAGTGGACCTTGTCATAAAACAAGATAAACATGATCGATTTCAATTCAACCTGGTACCTGTCTTGGACCCAAGATCCATCGACGATCACATTGTTGATCGGTGGGTTGCTGTTTGGATTGGCCTTCCTAACATTGCAATCAAGCAAGTGGGGACAAATCAATCCCGTTAATAAGTGTGTCATTCTAAGCGTCTTGGCCCATGTGGTATTGTTGGCCTACGCTTATAGCACCAACTTGATCACTCGAATGCCTACCGCGTTCCAAGCAGCCTCGGTTCCGATTCGCTTGACTGAAATGTCTGAATCATCCGCCCCAGATGACGCCGATGCGGACGGGGTGACCGATCGAAAAGATTTCTTCGACCAGTTTTCAACGCGCAATACGCCCGATTTGGAGCCAGGCAATTTAGCCCAGCGTCAACTGGATGACCTGCAAGTTCAACGTTTGCCCAGTCAAGAGGTTTCGATTGAGCAGTCTGCCGAGAACGTCGTCGACCGTCAAATTGACTTCGCAGGAGAATTGGCAACACAAACACCGACTTTGCCGATGCAACTTCCTTTAGACCAGCAAGCTGCGAATGCCGACTTAGCAGCGCAATTAGCACCAACCAAGGCAACCGCGATGCCAATCACTTCGCCGGCGTTCCCCGAATCTGCTGATAAGACACCTGCCACGATTGCCAATTGTTCCCCGGCACCACCGACAGCATCACCGTCATCTAATTCCGAAGATGCATCACAATGGTTAGCCGATCAATTGCCAAGTACAACCCTTGAGCGAATGCAGACTCAGGCTGAAGCTACCTTGGTTGACCAATTGTCCGAATCATCGCAATTTGACAGTTTCAAAGATTCGAATCTGTGGCAGACGGAACTGGCGTCGGACAGTCAACAGCGTATCCAGGATTTGACCAAGATCGCGATGGGGCAATTGAATAATCAAAGCGCAATGGTGCCTGATTTGGATTCCAATTTACAGCAATTAGGTGCCAGTCAAGATACTACATCAGGTAATGTAGGTAAGCGGATTATGGCATCTTCGGTGACGAATCGGTCAATCAGTTCGGATCAAATTTTCAGGCGATTAGGAGATGGCCAACCCTTGCCCAGTCGATACCAACGGCGTCAAGATCGCAAAATTGACGAAGTGATTGATCGGGGGGGTTCGATTGAAACAGAACAGGCGATTGCCAATGGTCTGAAGTATTTGGCTTCGATCCAGTTACCCGATGGCAGTTGGAACCCGCGTCAAACTGAAGGTGGGCGTGAGCTGCAGGTTTTGGGCCATGATCGACAAGGTGCAGGCGCTCAAGCGGACACAGGCATTACTGGGTTGGCGATGTTGACGTTTTTGGCGGCAGGGAACTCGCATTTGGAAGGGCCCTACAAGGACACCGTCCGAAAAGGGCTTGAATATTTGATGGGGCGTCAACAAAGTAACGGATCGATGGCAGGGTCGGCACAGTTTTTCGCACAAATGTACTGTCATTCGATGGCGTTGTTGGCCGTGTGTGAAGCCTATTCGTTGACCGGAGACGCCCGTCTCAGCGAAGTGGTGCAGCGAGGGGTTAACTATTCGGTCGCGACCAAGAATCGAACGGTTGGCGGTTGGCGCTATCGACCGGGCGAAAGTGGTGACATGAGTCAATTTGGTTGGCAAGTGATGGCCATTAGTAGTGCAGGTTTGGCGGGCACCCAGGTCGATCAACCCACCGAACGATTGATGAAGGCGTTCTTGCAAAGACATTCAAAGGGTGCTGCGGGTGGGCTGGCGATCTATCGTTTTGGCGAACAAGTGAGTCCCACAATGACTGCAGAAGCCTTGCTTTGCCGGTACCTGTTGGAACAGCGACCGAGTGTCGCGATGGTTGAAGAAGCGTGCGAACAAATTGTGGGCGCTGGACAATTGCTGCAGGTTGGGAATGATGTGGCAAGTTGGAGAAACTTGCCGGGCACCGGAGTCGACAATGTTTACTTTTGGTACTACGGTTCATTGGCATTGAATCAGGCCGCAACCGATCCTGAAACTGCGGCCAATCCCAAGGTTCAAGCTGCGTGGCAAGCTTGGAATCAGCGATTGCAAGCGCGTCTGTTGTCGCTACAGCAGACCGATGGAGCCTTACAAGGAAGTTGGGACCCCAATTGGTTTCTCTGGGGCGGTTATGGTGGCCGAGTGTATTCGACTAGTTTGTCGAATTTGTGTTTGCAAGTTTATTATCGTTATGATTTTAACCAAGAAGAGAGCCTTCGCACCGCCGGGGCGGTGGTTTCGCCTTGGGAAAGTCCCGAGATACCGCTCAATCAGAGGACAGGTGATCAAAAGCGTTAACAAATCAATGCGCTGAATCATCTAGAGCGCCGAATCATCTAGACTTAAAGTGTTGCCCGCTATGCCTCCAGGGATCGAGCGATTTCCAATCAAGTCGTTCTAAAAATAGTGCTGTGAGATTAATGCACTTTAAAATTCGGGTGGAATTAACCACGCCTGGGTTGGCTGGGCGAATCGGCGAATAGTTTGTTTCTGGCAGCGTTGGTGATCGCCAAAACAGAAGGGTGTTTGAGCATCCGTTCGACGCTAATCGCGTAAAATCGTTCTTGAATTTCGTCGATCCGTCCGGCGCTCTCCAGTTGATACTGTTGGCACAATTGACTTTCTAGAACCGAAGGCACAAAAAACACTCCTGTGCCCTCAGACCCGAAAACTTTGATCAGCGCGCTGTCTTCGAATTCTCCGACAATGTTGGGCACAATTCGATTCTCCTCAAACCACTGATCCACCGCCCGCCGCAACTCGGTGGTGTCCGTCGGCAACAATAGGGGGACATTGCTTAAGCTACGAGGAAAGTCCTGGGCCAATGTCGCCATGAATTTTTTTTGGCCGATCACAGATGTTCCGCACTGTCCTAAGAAGTGATTATACGCTTTGATGTGCAGGGATCGGGTCAGTGGGGTATCGGATAAAACCAGGTCAATTCGATGCAAAGCCAAGTCGGCAAGCAGAGAATCCAGTTTTCCCTCGTAACAAGTGATTCGCACGGCATTTTCGGGTGACTGGAGGGCAGGCTTAAGCAGTTGGTGAACAATGTGTTTAGGAAGCACGTCCAGGACACCGACAGAAAACTTAGTGGCTTTGTCGGCCGCCTTTCCCTTGACCGTGTGTAACAGTTCGCGGCCCAGAGAAAAAATTTGATCGGCATATTGAAAAACCGTTTGGCCGGTTTGAGTCATTTGCAGATGTCGACCCTCCTTTACAAATAGAGGTGTTCCCAGCGAGTCCTCGAGTTTGCGTAGCTGAGTGCTAATCGTTGGTTGGGCCAAATGCAGTTCCTTGCAGGCTTCGGTGATGCTGCCAGTTCTGGCAACTGTATGGAAGTACAGTAAGTGATGATAATTCAGCCAATCCATGCGTAAGTCCTGGTTTTTGGGTTAATCGCCCGATCTGTTCACGGGCGCTCGGCTCATTAACCTATTCGTTTTATCTATGCTTTGTCAATTTGGATTCTATTTGTACTAAGAAAGAAAAAATGGAATAATTGCGACCTAGACTTCCTAGATTAGTGCGTCCAAGCAGGCGTCAAAGGCGTTAAAACCGTCTCAAGTGGCTCTTGTTTTTTAGTGGATTAGTGAAGAAGTTATGAACCACACGAACAAACAATATTTATTTTCGACGATGCGTTGCCTGGCAACTCATTTCGGAGTTGAGATTGACGTTCAAAAGCTGCGCCGTTTGACATCGGAGATAGGCCCAGGTCTGGTTGACGATCCCAGCAGCTTGTCTGGCAATTTAACTCAACTGGCTGAACAGTTCGGATTTCGGATCAACAATCTGAATGCGAACGCTTCGCAAATTGATTTGTTGCTGGCTGAGAACTTGCCGATCATTGCGTCAATGAATGACGAACACGGCGACGCCCATCCGATGGTAATTCTGCGGCGGCGTGGTAGCAAGTATCTGGTTTGGGATACCGCAACCGAGAAATCGATTTGGTTGCCGGTTTCGCGATTACTGCCAAAACTGACTCGGGTCGCGGATGGCACTTCAGCAAATCCGCAGATGCCTGTGGGGATTGCACAACAACTTGTCGTGGGTGTGGAAGACCTGCAATCTTCCGCGTCCTCGTTGCCGTTGCGTTGGCTTTGGAAGTTGTTAAGGCCCGATAGCAGCGACATTCGAGTGGTGATCTTGTTTTCGGTCATCGTTGCGATTTTGGCGTTGGCGACTCCGATTACGGTCGAAGCCTTGGTCAACACTGTCGCCTTTGGTCGTTATGTGCAGCCTGTGTTCATTCTGTCGTTCATGCTGTTTGTCTTGCTTGGATTCCGCGCGGCGTTGATTGGGATCAGCACTTACATTGTGGAAATTATCCAGCGGCGGCTGTTCGTTCGCGTGGTCGCGGACTTGGCCTATCGCTTGCCCAAGTTGAAGCAATCGGTATTTGACCAGCATTATGTGCCACAGTTGTTGAATCAGTTCTTTGATGTGGTGACTGTCCAGAAAGTGGTGGTTAGCTTCCTATTGGACGGTGTTTCGTTAGTAATGCAAGCGTTGGTGGGTATGGCCGTGTTGGCATTTTATCATCCACTGTTGCTGGGATACGACGTTGTCTTGATGTTCTTCTTGGTCATATTTCTGTTTGCGCTGGGTCGAGGGGCAGTGAAAACGAGTATCAAAGAATCGAAATCGAAATACTACGTCGCTGGATGGTTACAGGAGATTGGACGTGCTCCGACTGCATTTAGGCGGAACGCGGGTAGCCAGTTGGCGCATCATCATTCTGACGAATTGGCGCACAACTACATTCTGGCTCGATCGGCTCACTTCCGTATTTTGCTGCGACAGATTTCATGGTCATTGGCGATGCAAGCCATTGCTTCGACCGGTTTGCTGGCATTGGGTGGATGGTTGGTCATCCAAGGTGAACTGACACTCGGTCAATTGGTGGCTGCGGAATTGATCGTGACGATCATTGTGGGGTCGGTCGCCAAGATGGGCAAACACATGGAAGCGTTTTACGATGCCTTGGCGTCGGCTGACAAATTGCGACAAATCTTGACGTTACCCACAGAAGAAG
>JBDNHU010000546.1:0-2760 GCA_041688615.1 Mariniblastus sp.
TATTGGTATCGTGCGTTATTGGTATCGTGCGTTATTGGTATCGTGCGTTATTGGTATCGTGCGTTATTGGTATCGTGCGTTATTGATCTAGTGCACCCGCAGTCCTCTGGGCCCGCAATTACCGCAAAACCTAATATCGCAAAACCTCGCGATTCCTTCGACCACTGCTGGCGTGAACGATGGACCGGTTGTGTGCGCGACGGGCGGCTTACGACTTACATCGGAAAATTTGGGCTTTTGCACGAAATCAAAGTCGAGAAAGTATAGGGGAATTCCTGACAACTCACAAGCGTTATTCTTGGCAATCTAAGCCGATGAAATAAGCTTTACCTGCTGAGGTTTTCCAATTAGGCTTAATAGAGAGGTTTTTTGAGGCCGGTTTTTGCTGATTCTTACAGAATCGGATTGCCAGCACTTGCTACAATACGCTGTCGCTAACGACCTATTTAAGCGTTTTTTGCGGGTGGGATGTTTAACAACAGTTCGGCAAGCTGAGCTTCGGCAGTTCGGCAAGCTGAGCTTCGGAGCGCAATACACAGCGGTCCTGGGATCGAGCCCGGCGACTTGTCGCCTTGTACTGGCTTTCCGCCGTCCAAACTGTGCTGCTTTCCAGCCCAGCCAAACTTTCAGGGCCGCCCTGTCAGGAAACTCGGTAAACAGGAACCTTGGCAAACCGCCCTGGAATCTGGCCAACAAATTGAGAACCCAGGCGATTCCCACCTTGATAACCCAGGCGATTCCCACCTTGATGTCGCCAGTGAAACTGATGCAGTGAATGCCCAACTGCTGAATTGGCAATCGATTTAACGTCACTAAGCCCGATCGGCAAAGCACCCATTAGTCGCAGATCCTCATGTTATACGGGTCATGGAATGGATTCATCCAGTCGCTTGACCCGTGCAGAAGTATCACCCCAAGAGTTCCCACACCCGCTTGTCGCCCTGAAGTGCTTGCCGCCAATAAGCCGATCCCGGACACGGCTAAACGTGCCCGTCCGCTGGCGACCCCAGTAACCTACCGTCGAATCACTACCGCTGAAAATCCCGCCTCCTTCCTTTTTAGACTGGTCCCCTCAAATGTTCGCCGCATTCGGTCACCATTGCTCACGTTGGGCGCGGTTAAATGTCGGTCCGATTTAACTACCAGCACCAACCTGGTCCTTTTTGGGGAAAAACTGCCAAAGCTTTCCCAGTTTCAAAAATCACCTAAACTTTGTTCCGAGCCTCTACCAATGACTTCAACTGACCTCAGCAACTCCGTCAAACACCCAGTTCATTTCCTTGGACTTCGCGTTCGTCGCGCGCCTTTGCGTAGGGTGCCCGTGGCATTCTTGCAATTCCTGCCGCTGGCATTCTGCGTTTGGTGCTGGGGTTTCTGCCTGGAAATTAATCCGACATGCGGGGGTCCCACCGTCGCAGGTTACTGCCAACCTCAAGATCAAACCGCTGAGAATACGGCTCAGTTGAAGTTCAACTTCCAAAACCAGCCTTGGCCCGATGTCTTAAATTGGTTTGCTAGGCAGGCTGACCTATCGCTGGTCATCAACCAAGTACCGCCAGGCGATTTCACCTTTAGTGACACCAAGGCTTACTCGCCTGCCCAGGCCATCGACCTACTAAATAGCGTTCTACTAACCAAGGATTTCACATTAGTCCGCAAAGACAAAATGTTAATCTTGTTAAACACAAAGGAAGGCATTCCTTACGACTTGGTTCCCGAAAAGAACGTCGAACAACTGAAAGATTGCGGCAAATTTGAATTAGTGACCACAACGTTCATGTTGGAAGGCCGACCACTGGAGACGGTTCAGACTGAAATCAAACCACTCCTGGGCGCCCTGGGACGTCTCTTACCGCTGCCCGCCACCGGCAGGATCATGGTCACCGAAACCGCTGGACGCATGCAGGCAATCGAAGCCTTAATCCAGGCGATCCCCAAACCTGAGAAACCTAAGCCTCCAGCGCCGACAACAGACCCTCCGCCGCAGGTTCTTAAGACCTACCAGGTGACCGATTTGGACCTGAAATCAACAACCGATGTCTTGTCAAAAGCCGTGGGTTCGATACGCGCCACGATCGACGAACCCAGTAATCAAATATTCATTTTCGCAACCGAAGCACATCACCAAAACGTTCAAACGATCTTGGAACAATTACGAGCCAGCCCCAAGCCGAATGACGCCAAAGTTGAAACCTATCGCTTCAACACCGACAACCCAACCTCTCTTGTTGAACAATTGAAAGCAATCGAATCTTCCGCTATTTTCCAGATTGATACTGCCAGCAAGCGAATCATTGTCGTCGCGAATGAACTACAGCAAGCGAAGCTAAAGCAAGCGATCCAATCCATTGATGGGCCCGAACAGACGTCGTTAACCTTGAAGTCATATCCGATCGTCCGATCGCGTCAAGTAGAAGTCACCGAAACGATCAAGCAAATAGTGCCAGGCATCTCGATCACGCCTCGCACGGACGCAGATTCGCTACTAATCATTGCATCGGCCCAGGAGCACCAACAATTAGAACAAGTCATGGTCCAGCTGGAAGAAGCTGGCGTGACCTCCCAATCAGACACCGAACAGCTAAGCACCTTCACGCTGGAACACGCGGACGCAACGGTGACCCTGGCGCTGCTAAAGTCCTTAATGCCGACCGCACAAATCAACATCGATGCCCTCAACCGGCGTTTACTTCTAATTGGCACCGAAGATCAAAAGGCAAAACTTGGTGAACTCTTAAAGCAACTTGATGTCCCCGCACA
>JBDNHU010000547.1:0-3777 GCA_041688615.1 Mariniblastus sp.
AAGTGGGACTCTAACTAACGAACACATCAGTGGTCAAGTTGGTCTACCGATCGACAACCCCAGTTTCGCAGTACGGCGTGGAAATGATCGGTTTACCAATTGCGATTCACCCAACTGCCCATTACTTGCTGCCCATTACTTGCTGCCCATTACTTGCTGCCCATTAACTGTTGGCTGTTCCTTCGCTGGCCAATCCCAACGGCCCGACCAATCCCTGGGCTTTCACCCACCAGTCTGGGCTCAAAACGTGAAGTCCAAGTCACTTACCCAAGCATAAGTAGCCAACCACTGGCTTATCCACCCAAGGCTCAGGTGCGGTTTACGGCTAGATCCATAGCCAATAGGGTTACGTTCGGGCAACCCAAAGTTCAACGACTGGTGCAATGCTATGAGGATTGGTTCAGGGTTTGAAGCGATCAGGCATCGGTATTGCAAAGTCGATCATGCATCAACCAATACAGCAAACCCTTCTGAGCGTGCATACGATTTTCAGCTTGCAAATAGATCCGACTTTGAGGCCCATCAATGACCGAAGCGGTAACTTCTTCACCCCGGATAGCGGGCAAACAGTGTAAAAAGATTGCGTCGGGATCGGCCAGCCCCATCAACTGATCATTGATCTGGTACCCGTTGAACGCCTTTAGTCGTGCCGTCTTTTCGTCTTCCTGCCCCATGCTGGTCCAAACGTCCGTGTAGATGACATGCGAATTTTCGGCCGCTGCGCGAGGGTCGACCATTGCTTCCAGATCCGCCTCGGGAAAGACTTGGCGAACTTGGTCAAAGAACGAATCTTCAAACCAATAACCTTCGGGCGCCGCAATGCGAAACGACCAACCCAAGTGTGCACAGACGATCGCCAAACTTCGTGAAACATTGTTGGCATCCCCAATGTAAGTGACGATCAATTTTTGATTGTCACCAAATTCTTCGATCCCGGTCAACGCATCTGCCAACGCTTGGCACGGATGCGAATAGTCTGTCAAACCATTGATCACAGGGCAGGGCGCATACTTTGCTAAGTCCACGCAGTCCTGATGGTGATACCCACGGAAAACAATTGCATCAACATAACTGCCTAGAATCGTCGCAATATCTTGTGTTGGTTCGCGTTTTCCAAAACCAACATCATCAGCAAGGTATAAACTGCTGCCGCCCAGTTGACGAATACCCGATTCAAAACTGACCCGAGTCCTAAGGGATTGTTTCTGAAAAAGCAGCGCCATCACTTGAGCCTTCAACACCGACGGCCGAACGCCTCGGTTGAATTTCTCTTTCAATTCGGACGACAAAGTTAAGGTACGTTTTAGTTCATCGCGACTAAGGTCAAATAACGACAGTACATGACGCAATCCCAATCCCTGCTTCTGTTTATCTGACATTTGAAAACCTTATTTCAATTTCAGGCTGACATTTAACTTTAGGCTATTGAACATGCTTGCGGCCACAGTTTTATGCAACCGACCACGAAGTTAAAATTCCCGTCACACAAATGCGAGTGACGTAAATTCCAGTGGTATAGCCAAGCACCGCCTGGCTCTTATCGATCGCCTACAATTCCAAACGCGCTCGAATTTACGATTCTAGGATCGCTATCATCGCTATCATCGCGGTGTGACAAGCCCTGCTGGCATTGACGCACACTACAATCATCCGCACCGAATCAAGCGACCACGCAACGCTTCCGCCAAGCTCCCAGCGTTACCCGCGATTGTTACGGTTTGTATTGCTTGACCAGCATCTATGACCCTCCAAATTTACCCTTTCGATGCGTCACGTTGGTCACGCAACTATCTACCCAGCGCACGTAAAATTAACCGTCCGCTTGAACATGGCTTTGACTAAATGCAGGCCAAATGGGACTGGATCTGGTTCAAATGAGCGACTGTCTCGTAAATTAGAGGAATGAACGATAGGCGATATTGTTTCAGCCCGCTACCTCCGTTTACCAACTTTCAGCCACCAAAATCGAGGCAAACGTCTACAAATTCCAGTTCTAAACCCGTATCTGCGTTTCAGGCGATAGATTTGGGGCATTTAGACAAGCACTAACGATTCTGCTGACAGGCAAGAGAACCTGAGGTTTAAAGCAGCGGTTGCGGCTGCGTTTTCACCAAGCTCGTCCAACCCAAATGGACCGTTGTGGGTCCGCTGCAAACAACGCTCAGTCTGAAGCCCCGTCACCCAGTACAAGAATGATCTACAGACGTAGGGCTTCAGGGATAAAAAAATGCACACTCTGAACTGGCACCGTTACCAGCGGTAGATTCAATGCACGAATCCTAAGATAACGCAACCTAGACTGGGTCCGAAACGAATTGTGTGCCCGTACCTTCGGTTGTATAGATTTCTAACAATAGCGAGTGCCGTACGCGACCATCGACGATGTGCACTTTAGAAACACCTCGGTCCAGGACTCGTAGACATGCTTCAACTTTCGGAATCATGCCGCCATTGATGACGCCTTCATCCATCAACAGTTTCGCTTTGGACGGAGTCAGCGATGCGATGCGAGACAGTGGATCATTAACGTCTCGCATGACACCCGGAATATCCGACACGAAAACCAACTTTTCTGCGTTCAAAGCCTCGGCGACCGCCATTGCCGCCGAATCAGCATTCACATTCAACATGCCGCCTTGATCATCCAAACACATCGACGGGATCACCGGGATCTGACCGGCGTAACAAAGGTTGTCAATCACCAACCGGTCGACCGAGGTCACTTCGCCAACAAACCCTAAATCCATGGCTTGACCGTTGTCGTTGACCGTTAACTTGCGACCTTCCAGAACTGGAGTCGATAGAAAGTTTAACGTCATCGCCCGACCGCCCAACTTCTCAAGTTCATCGGCCAAGAACTGGTTGGTCTCTTCGGCCAAGACACGCTTAACAATCTCTAGCGTTTTCTGATCGGTGTACCGACGGCCTTGCACGAATTTGGGTTCCAGACCAGCTTCTTCCATCGCCAAGTTGATTCGCTTACCACCGCCATGGACAATGACCGGTCGCATGCCCACAACGGACAGAAAACAGACGTCCAGCAATAAATGCCTGAGGGCATCGGGATTATCCAGGACGCTTCCGCCTAGTTTGACGACAGTCGTTTTGTCTCGAAACATCGAGATCCAGCCCATTGCTTCGACCAAAATGTCGGCTTTGGTCATCGCATCGTTGTTCATTCGTTCGCACTTTTTCGTAAGAAATTTCAAATTTTCAGCAGCTACCAAGGTCATCAGGCCTGGCGGTCGGTCACCAACCTTAGGCGAAAGTCCTCGGCATTCGTGACCAAGAATTGTGGTCAAACCAGCCACCGAGTCAAGTGATTGCCGGCACGATCGACCCTTGGACGTGCACCGTTTGACTACTTCAATAAGTATTCTTTAAGTCGAAGCAGAAATATGGGACAATTTCCGGCGGATCATCGTTGTACAAAGCCTGGGAACACCGTTCCATGGCTTGGAGCGTGAATTTAGCACATTGGTGCCTCTTTCGCCACGAACCGCCAAAGCCATCACGATCTGCTAGAGACCAGTGGCGGCTTGTTGGGTCGAAACCTGGCCGGCCATTGGTTGTGTCAGAAATCACCGAAGTGTCAGAAACCAGCGAAGTGTCAGAAATCAGCGAAGTGTTAGAAATCAGCGAAGTGTTAGAAACCAGCGAAGTGTTAGAAACCAGCGACGTGTCAATGCTCACCGGGACCGGAGACACGCTATAAAGAACCAAAGTACGACGCAGTTCAAGGGCACAAAAACACCAAGGGCACAAAGATACCAAAGG
>JBDNHU010000548.1:0-1908 GCA_041688615.1 Mariniblastus sp.
CAAGCGAGATGTACTCCACTATCGAAGCCACTTGCCCCTATTTACCGGTCGACAAACCACGGTATTTAATGGGAGTGGGACGGCCAAGCGATTTACTGGAATCGGTGCTTCGAGGAATCGACATGTTTGACTGCGTAATGCCGACTCGAAACGGACGAAATGCAACAGTATTTACGACCTCTGGCCCGATCAAGCTACGCAACCAGTGTCATCAGTTTGATCGCAATCCATTGGATTCTGGACTCAAAACACCTTATGACCACTATAGTCGCGGCTACCTCCGCCATTTGTTTCAAGCTGGAGAGATGCTTGGACCGATCCTAGCTTCGTTCCAGAACCTATCGTTTTATGCTGATTTGATGAAACGGGCGCGATTAGCGATCGAAGCCGACAGCTATCTAGACTTTGTAGCCCAGCAAAAGTCTGCTTGGGGTGGCAAACAATAGGTAAAACCTGGGGAAAACGAGAAGAAATAGGCGGAAATCAGGAAATTAAAGCCCTTGCGAATCTTCGTATCGGTCTCTACAATCTTGAGTTCTCCAAAACTGGCTCCGGATTAGCGTCCCCTGCTAGGCAATGTTTTCAGCCAATGCTTGTATTTCCAGGCAATGCTGAAGTTCCCAAGTAGTGCTCCTAGGCAATGCTTGCTGGTGGCGGTCTCGAGGGAACGGCTTGTTGGGGAATGCCAGAGTCATAACAACGTTTGAAGGAGTACGATCCGGTGCCCGGAACCAAGACCTACGTATCAAAGAACGGCGATGTAACCAAGAATTGGTACATTGCAGATGCGACCGACCAAATCGTCGGACGTTTAGCTAGTAAGATTGCCGTCGTTTTGATGGGAAAACACCTACCTAGCTACACTGCCCACGTGGATTCGGGTGACTTTGTAATCGTTACCAATGCTGAAAAGGTCGTGTTTACCGGCAAAAAGCTGCAGCAGAAGAAGTACACCTGGTACACCGGTTACACTGGCTTGCGTTCGGAAACGGCTGCAGATCGCTTGGAAAAGCGACCCGAGCAAATTCTGCGAGAAGCAGTTCGCAGGATGTTGCCTAAGAGCAAATTGGGAACACATATGCTTTCCAAGCTAAAGGTTTACGCAGGTTCAGAGCACAATCATCAAGCTCAATGTGCGAAGCCTTTGGATAACGCTTACGTGATGTCCGAAAGCAAATAGTCAGTCAATTATAGTCAGTCAATTGTTGTGCTAAGTTAGTGGAACAACCAGTTTTTTGATTTAACAACCAGTTTTTTGATTTAATGCCTAGCTGTGTGCTTTTAACATGCCGGGTAGAATCAGGGTGCAAGAAGATTGGTGGCAGCCGACTTTTTCGGCAAACGAGATCATGATGTGCTGAAATCGCGTGTCAAGAACGCGACAGCAAAGACGTGATAGAAAAAGTTCCGGCAGGGAAACGTGTCTGGGCAAGGCGAAAATATATTTTCGCGACGACAAAACACTTGGGCGTTTTTCGACTTGGTCCACCTACATTAAAATCATTTGTGATTTGTTGAAAGTGAATAAATGGTAGCGGTAAAAACCGACAAAATTACGGGGCAAGCGTTAGGCACCGGTCGCCGTAAGAGCTCAGTCGCTCGCGTTAGAATCGCAGCGGGTTCGGGCAAGATCAAGATCAATGGCAAGGAAATGAATGACTATTTCCCGCTAGAGCAAGATCGTAATGCGATCCTAAGCACATTGGCCATTGTTGGAAAATCAGGCCAGCTGGACGTGATCATTCGCGTCAATGGTGGTGGTTCATCCGGACAAAGTGGCGCGTGCAAGATGGGCTTAGCCCGTGCGTTGTGCAGCCTGGATACTGAACTGTTTCAACCTCTTCGTGATGACGGGTACCTGACCCGGGATTCTCGAATGAAGGAACGAAAGAAACCAGGTCTTCACGG
>JBDNHU010000549.1:0-4873 GCA_041688615.1 Mariniblastus sp.
AACTAAACTAGCGGGGTCGACGGTTAAAGACTCTTAAGACGAAAACCTGAAATGCAACGAAGGGTTTGCCCGGTGACTAACAACACTGGGCATACCCTTTTCTATTACACACACCCAAATACTTCCATGCGACACCTCAGCGCTAGTTTGATCAAGAAAAACGGCGTGTCTTGGTTTTGTTTTCGAACTATTAATCGCGGATAACTTCCAGCGACTGAAGATTTACCGCTTCGCCCGACTTTACGCGAACAGGCCGTTCTTGAATCGATGTATCTGGAGCAAGTGCGCTGAACTTTTCCCAGTTATAAAGGTAAACGCTTCCTTTGCCGATAACTTTCGCCGTCTGTTTTTGAACCAAGATCCCTGTCGCCTCATCAATACCAATGCCCAAAATCGACGGGAATCTCTTGATGGTGGATTCCAAGTCTGCAAAGCGATCGCGTTGCGAGAAGTGTTGATCGATTCCGACGCCTGGCAAGAACCCAAATCCCCGACGGTAACCATCTTGCACCATGATTTGATTTCCCGTGGCAGCGCCGCGAATCAACAAGTCACCTTGAATCGAAGCACCGGCCGAACTACCACCGATAATGCCACCATGCTGCAAACACTGGTGCATCGCTTCTACAGCGCCTGTCCCCTCGTATACATCTACAAATCGCCACTGACGGCCACCGCCAAACCAAATCCCGGTCGCATTTCGCAACTTGTCCAAGAACTCCTCGGATGAAATTGTTTTACGATCCGTCGCGTTTAACACACTCACGTTCTTAGCGCCCATGCGACGCAATAAACTGGCTTCACTGGATTGCAAACCAGGCGAAGGCATTGCGGTTGGCAGTACAACAATATTGGCTTGCTTCCCTCCAGCGAGATCAAAAAAGGTTCGCCAGATCTCGGACGTTGCTCCTCCGCCACCAACAATCAATAGTGCCCCGGATTCAACGGTCGGTGTCACGGGCTTTTCGTTAGGGAATGGCGATCGTTGGCGTTCCTTTGCGGTTCGCGCTAATGTTGTCCAATCCAATTCGCTTTGCCCCGTTTTGAGGACCTGTTGCTTTGAATCTGCATGAGCCGTCTTGGCAAAGTAAAGATAAGCCTGACCGTTGCCTACCACCGCCATCGAGCGGCCCTGAAAAAAGACCGCGGTCGATTCGTCGATGCCAAGTCCCACTCGTTCGGCATTTCTTTGGACAGCTAACTGCAATCTTCCGCCTCGACTTCGCTGCGAAAAATGCTGGTCAACCACAGACCATGGCAAGAGATCAAATCCGCGTCCAATTTTGGGCTCTTCCTTGCCGCCAGCAATCATCACCTTACTGGCGATTGCCGCCCCGGCACTGGTTCCACCCACTGCGCAGCCTGCAGACAACATTTCAATAATCTTCTTTTCCACCGCCGTTCCAGCGTAGATGGTAGACAGACGCGACTGGTCTCCGCCACTTATCCAAATCGCAGTCGCCTGACTCAGACGGTCGGCAAACGGCAAGGTATCCGCCTGCTCGCGATCGCTGGTATGAAGAACTTCAATGGTGCCAAATCCATACTCGGCCCAAGGTTGGGTCCAAGCTTCGGGTGATTCCAGATCCGCAGCTGCACTTGCTGTTGGAATGATGATAAGTCGCGAACCTGCTTGACCTGCTTGACCTGCCTCCGCAAAAACTTTCCGAACATCCGAAGGGATCGATCCCCCGCCAACCAAACACAACACACCTTTGGGAGCAAACACTCCCACTGGCTCAGCGGAATCCAACCCCGCCTGCTGACCGACCTGCCCAAAGGTCGGTCCGATAAACAAACTAACAATCAGAATCACCAATGGCACGAAAAAATGGAGTGCCTTGATCGTCGACCAATTTCTTAAGACCGCGGCCTGCGATCGGTTAACTTGCTGGATCACGATTCTACCTTCACAAAAACTTGACCGTTGGCGACATGGGCCCGTATCCGACTTGGATCTGACCCACATAATTATGGCGTCGCGTACTTGATTCTTAAGGCCGCAACCTTATTCTTTTAAAGCCAGAACCAGCGATTCCAGTCTTTCATAGGATTCGGCACCTACGGTTACCATGCGAACTTTCCCCTCGCGGTCAATAAACAAGGTGGTCGGATACCCTCGAAAGTTAGGAATCATTGTCTTGGTGGCTTCATCGCCAATTGCGCAAGGGTAGTTGATCTTGCTTTGAACTCCAAACTTGATCACTTTCTGTACAGCCTCAGACGCCTCGCCCCTTTCGTAAGCCAATCCAACAATCTCTAAATCTTCGGCGTAGTTCTTCTTCAATTGAATAAATGCTGGAATCTCTTTTCGGCACGGCGGACACCACGTTCCCCAAATATCAACAATGACCACTTTCCCCTTCAGACCCGCCAAACCTAACGGACGGCCCAAAACATCGTTACCCTGAAAATCAAAATCAAACGACTCAAACCGATCAATTTGTTGCTTGGCCTGCCCAATTAAACGCTGTCTAAACGCGTCCCGAGCACTATTCACCGTTTCCAAGAAGTCTTCGTTCTTAGCCAGTCGCCTGAAGTCCACCTCATTTTCAATCAATGAAAAATCTGAAAAGCCTTGTTCAAACAGTTCCTTTAGGCAGGCAACAGTACCCGCGGGATCACGGTTGACGGATCGAGAGCGGGCTTCATGGAACAGCACTAAAATCACATCGTTTCGCAACGCTGGATCCAAGTCGGGATGGATGAGCAGTTTCCGAGCAACTTCACCACCGCGAACAAAGTAAAGATGCGATTTGCGGCGACTAGACTTTGCAATATTCATTGCACTATCTTGCACCAATTTTAACAATCCAACGCCGAAGCGAACATCATTCGATTCTTCGAATTGCTGCAGGACGATTTGAATGGCCTGTTTGGTTTGCCCTTTTTCGGCAAGGGCTTGCGCTTTCTCCAATTGCTCCTGGACTTCCGTAGTCCCCGCTTCATCTTGTTGGGATTCTTGCTTTGCATTTCCAACAACCGAGTCGTTCTTACCGCCATTGCCGGTTTGAGCGATAATCGAATTCACATTCAATAAAGACCCTGCCGCAATCGCAACCGGGACCAAACAAACTTTCCAATACTGTTTCATATCCGATACCTAACCCATTTTGCCGAAATCGTTTCCCCAATTGGATGGTATTTTAGCAGCCCCGCGGTTCAATCGCCTAATCTACCCGAAAAAGACATGGGTTCCTTGAAATACTTGCCCAAGCTAGTTTCTGGCCGTACAGATGCATCCCGAGATTTAAATCCGTTATAGTGAAACCCGGTCTAGACGCTTTTCCGACTGATTTTCAGTGCTTACGCCAGGAACATTCCAGTGAACCCAATCAAAACGCTATTTCTGACTGCAACGTTCTTTCTTGCTTCGCAGGCACCGCTACACGCGATCCAGGTTGACGAAAACTGGCCACAATTTCGAGGATCGGATTCAACGGGTGTCGTTCAAGCCCCGTCCAATTTGCCCGAGGTATGGTCGGCAACCCAAAACATCGCTTGGAAGACGGATATTCCGGGCCGAGGATGGTCGTCACCGATCGTGTGGGGTAATCGGATCTATCTAACGACGGTGGTCAATTCCGAAGATGCCGAAGAACCCAAGAAGGGACTTTATTTTGGAGGCGATCGCCCGAAACCTCCGCAAACCAACCATCAATGGATCGCTGTTTGTTTGGATCTGCAAAGCGGACGTACCCTTTGGTCAAAGACATTACACGAGGGAAATCCAGAGACGGCCATCCACTTAAAGAATAGTTTTGCCTCGGAAACACCCGTCACCGATGGAAAGAATATTTACATCTTATTTGGTGGCGTTGGTGTTTATTGCCTGGACCTTGAAGGCAACCTAGTTTGGATGAAAGCGATTGAACCTCGGCACACCCGATATGGCTGGGGAACCGCAGCGTCGCCTGTTCTAGACGGCGATCGAATTTACATCGTTGATGACAATGAAGAAGAATCTTCTCTATTGGCGTTGAATAAGAACAATGGGGAAGAAGTTTGGCGAATTCAACGCGACGAACATAGCAACTGGGCAACCCCATACATTTGGAAGAACGCGCAGCGCACCGAAATCGTCACAGTGGGTAGCGATCAAGTTCGATCGTATGATCTACAGGGGCAACCTCTGTGGTCGCTTCAAGGGATGTCCAGCATCACGATCGCTACGCCCTATCAGCACAAGGGAATGTTGTTGGTCAGTTCTGGATACGTTGGAGATCGCCAGCGGCCCTTGTATGCCATCCAACCGGGTGGCAGTGGTGATATTTCGTTGGCAAAGGATCAGACATCCAACCAATACATTGCCTGGTGCCAACCCACCGGCGCACCCTACAATCCGTCAACGTTAGCCCTGAATGGGAAGATTTACGTGCTGCATGACCAGGGATTTCTTTCCGCTTTTGATGCCAAATCAGGATCCGAAGTCTTCCCAAAGAATCGTATCCGCAAAGGTCGCGCATTCACGGCATCGCCCTGGTCTTACAATGGAAAAATCTTTTGCCTAAACGAAGATGGTGTCACTTTTGTGTTCCAGGGCGGCAGCGATTTTCAGCTGCTAAACACAAACGAACTGGCGGACGATGACATGGGAATGGCCACACCTGCGATTGCTGGCGATCGACTATTGATTCGCACTTCTAGTCGTTTGTACTGCGTCCAAAATGCTAAGCAAGACTGAACAAAGTCTGAATTCACTTTTAGATTTACCAACCAGATGGGGCGGTTGCCCGACGTTTGGTTGGGTGTGATAGTCTCGTGTTGACCCATGATCTGCGTCGGCGATCTTTCAGACTGGCGCTAATCATGGCCAACATCAGCAGCAGCCCGTTAGAAGGCTCGGGCAACGCGGATAAGTTGTAAGAAATGT
>JBDNHU010000550.1:0-4665 GCA_041688615.1 Mariniblastus sp.
AATGAAGGCGTCGTAGTCTTCGGCGGTGGTTTGCGGAAGATCCTCTGGCGAGCGTTCCCGCGATTGAGCGTATGATAGATGACACCCGCCGCATCCGCACGTTTTTGCCTTGGCATGATCGTGATTCCGGAGGCAAATCAAAATTATACCACTAGAATCAAACCATATTACCATCGTCCCCTTTTCTTCGCCCGCTTCTTTCGCGGTTGTAAATTAGTCCGCGCATCCTTCACCAAAACAGGGAAGTGACTACCGCGAAATACACGAAAATCAATACAAGTGCCAGGCGCTCAAGTTGGGATGTTATCCAGTTGCCCTCGCAAGCATATCGTTTGGCGGCGAGAGGGATGCCACTTTGTCTGAAGTTAGCCGGTTGGTAATGTTGGGGCAAGCTTCGTATGAAACTGCAAGTTGAAAGATCAATTTTGGGTTCGAGAAGGGGTTCGACCCATTCAGGGTCGCAAAGACGCGAGGGGGTTCTGGTCCGGAGGTATTCGCTTCGCTCGACCTCCGGCTAATAGATTAAACCCTTTCAGGGTGAAATTCCGAGCGGTTTCTTCGAGTGTCGCTGAAGCGGAGAATTCTTCAATTTGGTTTTTCCTCCCGATAGTCACTCCAAGATAGTCACTCCAAGATAGTCACTCCAATGCCTGGCACTCCAATGCCTGGCGACAACCATGCTGAAAGCTCTTCACTGCAGCGTAGGGGCCCGGGCAAACTTTGCTTCCCCCTAAATCTCTTGGCATCGTAAAGGGAATACAGGCGAAGCTCTGGGCGTTGATACAGTTTTGCCTAGCACCTGTGTTGAGGCACCTGTGTTGCCATATCTCCATCCGTATTACTCTAACATTCTCGCCACACCGACAATTCCGACAATTCCGACTGAGAACTACCCTTTTTAAACCTCTTCACCAAGAACCGAAATTCTACGGGAATTCAAAAACTTCGCGACCTGCGACCGTCGCCAATTGTGGCAAAACCGTATCTGATTCGTAAGAAAAAAATCGTACACTGCCATCGGCCAAACAAAAATTCGCACCGCCCGGATGTTGCGACCAGAAATGCAAACTGCTGCATTGGTCATCGGCACCACCTCGCTGAAAATGAAAAGGCCCGTTACTACAAGTAGCATTTCCGCGTTGACGAAAATTCAACTCGCGAACACCCAACAAGGTATCCAAGCAACTGGTACCATTCTGGCCGTAGCCGCCATACCACCAGCCGAAGTAACCATCGGTACTGGTAGGACGCTCGCCCAGCATCAGCGTATTGGACAGGCCGTCAGTCACACTGGCTGTCCGGCGTTTCAGATCAGCCACAAAAAAACCATCACCTACAGTAGAATCTGTGCCCATCACACCCAAGTAAGTTGTATTGGCCGCAACTCTGTATGCGTTAATGTTGAACGGGATTTCGGCTTGTGGGAAACTGGGACAAATCAAGTCGGACAACGTATGCGAAAACCCTCGGTGCAAAGAGGTATCGATAAACGGGTTGGGGTTCATCCGATAGTCGGCCTGAGCTTGGTCATAAACGTTTTGTTGTTCCAAGTAGGGCGTGATTCGCAATAGCCAAGTCGAGTACTGTAATGTAGTAGTCGCGTTGTGATAACCGACTGGGTAGAAGCCGCGTGCTGATTCGTAGTTCAGAACCGCCAACCCAAGTTGCCGTTGCTTGTTCTGACAACTCGTTCGTCTAGCCGCGTCCCGAGCCATCTGAACCGCCGGCAGCAGCAAGCCCATCAGAATAGCAATGATGCCGATAACGACCAGTAGTTCGACAAGCGTGAAAGCTGATCTACGTTCATTTGAAATGTATTTCATCGGATCAATTCCATCACATCCAAAGGGTCAGGTTTGGAAGCTTCACTCGCAGCGAGGTGAACGCCTAAGACAGCATGTTGGATCACAAACGCTAGGTCATCGATTTCTATAAACATAAGTGGCATTCCAGGATAGATGTGCAATTGATTCACGCTCGAATGCGATTGAATCAGTTTAGGTGGACTTCATTTAGAACGCTTGAAATACATTGCTGACCCTACCAAAAGAACGCCTATCAGTAGCATTAATATTGAAATCGTACTCATACTAAGAAATGATTGACTCGAACGATTCTTTGGTTCCGGTTCCGCGATACCGTAATGTGATACGTAACTGGTCTGGTAAGTTTGGCCCGCGTTGTCGTCAAAGGTGATCCCGGTAAAGCTTATCGTGTACTTGAATCCATCATCGAAGATCAACGTTGAAGAGGAAGGAAGCAGGCCGATCGCGGTTTGAACCGGGTTGCCCAATTCGTATCGTGTCGTTTTTTCACCACCGGTGAGTAATAAATGTGTCATTGACAACCCTTTTGGAAAGGTCTTTCCAGGGTCAAAGAATAACTCGATCCTTTTTAAAGGACGGTATATACTTTCCTCGGAATATTCTTTTATTGGCTTTGCGTCCTTTTTCCTTTCGTAAATCCAAGCTCCATTATCATTAGAAATTAATTCAAGATTTGGCTGTTCACTCGCGAAGAGATCCAGCCGGTAAAGCATAAGCAAGTAAAATGCGTCACCGCCTTTTCCGGAAAATAGTACCGGTGAGTCGTCAAATACGTTCAAATCCTTAAGTTTCCAATTACCCTTTTCTTGCTTTTCCAATTCTTGCTTTTCCAATGCCGCGCTGTACTTAGCATTCGTGATAAAGACCGACTCAACCTCTCCTTGCTTAGAGAGATTCTCAATCAATGTGTGCTTGGTATCACCAAAACACCTACTTAATTCACCGTCATCATTAACATCGCATGAATATCTTAGATTCGAAGTTTTCCACTCGTTCAAGGGCTGAACGAATCTTTCAAGTGCATCTTCCTCAATGGACGCAGCCAGGGTCTGGCACCCAAGAAGAAGCAAGCAGAATGGCAAGAAACAACGAATGAAATGCATCTGAGCGTCCAGTCAAAAGGGAGATAAGTAAACGTACCGCTGACCTAAAGAATCTGGTTCTAACGGTTAGCGGTACGACGGAACCGTAACTAATTTTAGTGACCTTGCATTACTTATTCGCAGCCACACTTCCAGTCGATACCGAGAGGATGTTTGCATTTACAAGGTGATGGGCTGCACGGGTTTATTTGAAAGCCGGTGCACGAGGTTGGTGTGCCCGGCTGCTGAGTTCGACCAATACACTCGCCGGTGTCAGTGCATTGGTATGCACCAGGACCGCCACCAGGACCGCCACCAGGATCTTCGTCAGCATAGGTTTGTGAACCGAAACTTACCACTGAGGCAAGAATCAGTGTTAATCCAAATCCAATCGTAAAATGCTTCATTTTGAATTCCTTAGGGTTGAAGAATAGGAGCATGAATTCGTTAACTTCCCAGTTTTGCCACCCGCCAACCAATTTCTTCTTTCAAAGTATAGCAGGATTGGTCATCTGTAAAAAAGACAATTGTCTTACGGTATTGATCAGCTTTAACCGTTTTCGAGATCTCAACTCTAATTGGTATTGAGACCGTTGATCGAGCTGGAATGCAAATCGGATATTTTTTTAAGGTCGTAACACACGAGCAACTAGCGTGGCCGCCGCTCAGATTTATGTCGTGACTTTGATTGTTGACAACTGAAACGAAACCCATTTTACTCGTCCCACTTTTTATGTCGCCAAGTTCTGATGAGAGTATTTTGACAGCGTCGTTCCCGTTACTTATGGGCAAATTCAGAGGATTTCCGTAAACAAGCAGCACAAAAACTAGACCGGATGAAATCCCTAAGTGAGTTGTCATGCGCGTCAAATGACTACTTGGACTAATTCCATCTCTCGGCGATTGACAAACCCCAAAGCAGAATAAGATCCCAAAGCAAAGTAATGCCAGTAGGTTCCAAGAAATTACGGCACTGACTGGCACGCTCAAACTGCCAAAGCAATCACAATTTTGGCCGAATATAGTGTAGTAACCAACAATTAAGAAAACAAAATGAAGCGCAAAAGCCAAGAAATCTTTTCTTCGGGAACGATCGAAAATCAACTGAAGTGCGATAAAGAGTTCAACGCCGATACCAGTCACGACCAAGGCCGCCGGCAATCTTGTCTCAGCCATCCAAATTGGGTCAGTCGTAACCCATACAAATTTTGAGAATGCCGCAAAAAGAAGGACGAAAGAATCAGCGAAACGAAAGAATGATAAGAAAGAAACCAACCCTGTGATGGGCTGCCTGTGATGGGCTGCCTGCTTCCAATTGTTGAACGCTGCCTGTCATGCGAATGTCCCCGTTGCTTACATGTCGAATGTCACATGCTTGACTATTCAAAGCTTTTAACAGACTTCAACATAACGGTATTAGAATATAAAGCAATATAATTATCGAAATTTTTCCAAGAAAAATCGCGACCCTTAGAAACGCTTTTTCTCAGGTCATTAACGTCCACCATTGGCGACTTTTAAGGTAACGGTACACCAGGGCCCGTTGGTTGCTTGGGGTTGACTAGGTATTGCGGATTCGGCGACGTGCGCGACGGGTTTTCTTGCCGTCAGCCATTCCGGGTGCGATCTGGTTCATGCGCAGTTTGAGGCTTGGAAATTCGGGGTTTGATTTCGAATAACATCGCTGACGGGTGGAATGGCGGCTAACATTTTACCAAACACTTGGTTCCAAATGTTGCTCAGCTTGATACAGCGAA
>JBDNHU010000551.1:0-9151 GCA_041688615.1 Mariniblastus sp.
GAATTGACAGAAAATTTCATGGCAGGCTTCCGTTCCTGAAGGTTATTGCGTAGTAACAACAACTTTTCAGGGAAGCCTGCTTTTTTTTCAATACCAATTCAATCCATTGGAAAAAGGCGCATCAGACGGATCGCACCCCCTGCACCTTCTGGGCAGCTAGGCCACACCACTTGGGTTTCAGAAGAATTCCGTGTTTGCTGGGAGCGATTAATGTGCAGGTTTGATCCGGATGACTTTGATTATTCACACTTGGGCGTTGTGCATTCCCAAGAGCGGAGGGCGCTTTACGTCCCGGCGACTTTGGGGCCCTAAGGTGGTTGCATCGGCCTCTAGGTAGCGGCGTTCGTACGACGACGATTTTTCCACCAAGCTAATTCGATTGGACCCATCACCATGAACCTATTTCCGACTTGTTTCATGCTGGTGTGCCTTGCGATTTCATCGTCCGCAATGGCTCAAAGCAAAGCCCTTGCATTAGCATTGCTTCAAGCCCACCGCTTGGAATTAGAAAGTTGGGAATCAGGTGATTTCTTAATGAAGGCGTCTTCGGTTTCCCCAAGGAAAACCCAAAACAAACTTGAATGACCATCGCTTGCAAGAGGGTTCAATAGCGATTGTAGAATGCCATGACCTAGTTCGATTCGCTTTTGCCTTCGATGGTGAACGATTTCTTTTCATTCGTCTGAGCGAAACAGAAGTTCACGTTTTTGATCCTGATGGAAAAGAACTTATTGATCTGCGCGACAGACTTCCAAGTCTGACCGAGTCTATTTATGGATTTGTTTTCGATAAGGACGCCGGGATTCGACTTGCCCGACCGCCACGGAGGCGTAACGTAAAGCAGATTCAAGACAAAGTACCGCTCGCGAATCTGTTTCGCGAATTCGCGGTTCCAGACATGCGTTTAGCTGGCCTTTGGAATTACGAACGTATTGGCGACAATCGTGATTTTAACAGTTGGCTTGGTTGTCTGAACACCCAGGACAGAATCCTCCAAACCTCGCACGTGGGAACAAATAAACTTCGAATGGATTTCCTTGTCCGGAAAGATGCGAGTGATGTCCCGTCCGCTTTTCTTAAAATGGACTTGGACCCAACCGACTTTACACCATCAAGAGTTGCGTGGCTTGGCCCAGGAACGTCTTTGCTGTCACCACGCAGGTTGGCACGACAGGAGCGAGTTCAATGGGTGAATCGAGAAGGGATCAACCTGCCTGAATTCATGCGAGTCAATTCCACGATTAATCGTGGAATTGCAGAAGGAATGAATTTCTCCTTGAACGTCGGAAAAGAAGCTCGCGTGCATTGGTTTGGCATCAATCACGAACTCGCTGAAGCGATGTTCGATAGCGAAAACATTCCAGACCTATCCAAGATGCGGGAACTGGTATCACCTAGGGATGCGAAAGCGGACTGACCCTTGACGGACGAACCGAGGGAAACAAGATCCGGGACGGCAACGCATCAATCGGGTATTAAACCCAACAAAAAATAAACCAATCCTACCAAATTAAAAGATAGGATTGGCTGGGCTACGAATTTTGTTTGCTTGAACCCAATGGGCGGCGTTTGCCACCCAACGCGTCCTGGCCTTGAATTACCGCAAACTAATGACTTCGGGCTCTAGAAATTTGCCACTTTCCATATTGGCACCGCCAATAGATACGACTTTACCTTTACCAAATGGTAGCAGGCGATGGAAGAAACGAGCGTCTCTGGTTATTGGACCAGCGATCCACTTAGACATGTCTTCGCTTAAGACCTGAACAGCTCCGTCGATACTGGTGACAACCAATTGACCGTCGACACTCCACGCTGCTGCACCAAAGCCTTGCATGGCTTCTGCACCCAGTAATGACGGACCCTCTGACCATTGGTCACTTGCCGGGTTGTAAACCTTGACTCCACGAGTCGGGCCGCCTTTGGCATCCATACCACCAATGGCAAACAGTTTACCTTGATGGGCAGCCAAAACTAACGCCCGCCGTTGCATCTGCGGAACCGCCAGTTCCTGCCAACCCGCAGAAGTATCGGCGAGATCCAGTGACAAAGCTGAGGAATGCCACTGCGTTTGCTTAAGACCATCCAATTGCCAACCACCAACCACGTACAGTTTGTCATTCAAAACCATTGCATCATGACTGGATCGCGGCGCTGACAACGCAGGCAAATCCGACCATTGATTGGCCTGAGTATCAAAGACTCGAACGCCTGCCACCGAATGCAAATCATGATCACCGCCTTCTTCGTTCTTCGCAGAGAAGCCGCCGACGCAAATCAATTTTTGCTGGTAGGCCACCAATGCCAATCCTTGCAAACGCTGGTCTTTGCTTAGCACTTCCCAACCAGCATCCGTCTTCTCCAAATCTAAGCAAATCAATTCATTGGACTGCTCTTGTCTGGAATACGAATGAGCCGATCCCGTGTGGCCGCCATAAACATAAAGTCGCTGCCCAATCCTTGCCGCACCAAAACTGGTGATTCCATACGGCAAAGCAGGCAATGGGTTGACATTCATTTGGGTCGCTTCCGAACTGGCTAATGTTGACTTGGCTGTCGGTTTGTCAAACGTCAGCGTCAAATAGTTTGACGATGTTCCAAACGACTCACCGTCGAGTTCTCCGCTTTGACCTTCCAATTTGTGCCCAACGATGATCGCATTCAAACCGGTGCCAAGCACATCTGTTCCGAAAGGCACTGCCCCTTGGAAATCAGTTTTGGAGGATACCTTCTTCGCACCATCTGAATCCAACAATTGAACTTCGGCATTGGCCAGCGGTTTCCCCTGCCAATAGATGTGTACATCGACGCCCTGACCGTTGTTCACCACAAAGCCGCACAAATCCATAGGCAAAGGTTGCGAATCAATTGATGGTAAGCGATTGGGTAATGGCAAGCACTGGTGCGCACAGTAATAATTTAACAAAGTTCCATGATAGACGCCGTACTTTACGGTCGCGAAAACAAGGCTGCCATCGGAAGTCCTGTAATCGCTAACCAAACCTACCAACGACGCGGTATCAACCGCAGTCGTCTGTATTTGCGTCCGTTGACCATCACCTGCCTGAACGAAAAACTTCGCTTCAGCAAGCGATTCAGGACATGCGTAGGTCCTCTGAGTAGGATCTTCGCCGAACACGCAGAGCACTTTCCCCTCTTGATCTAGAACAATCCATGGAAAATGGGCCAACGCGGCGTTGACGTTCCATAATAATGCGACGGCTATGATGCCAAAAATGCTTTTAAATTTCATTTTTCAATCTCTTTTATTCTTAGTTTTTTTGAACCGTAATCCCAACGCTGTCCGATTTACTTTGGCGAAACCAGCTCAATCAAGAGCGGCGGATTTGGACTAGATTTTATCGCTATTTGCAGTTTTCCGTTAGACTGATAAGCCTGCGGGATCGAACGTGTTTTGCCAGGATTAGACTTCAAAGCCTCTGGTCCCGATTCACCCATTTCAGGTTCGTTGGGATTGATTCGGACGAAGTAATTTCCGGGACCGGGACCGTCCTTGGTGCCGAAACTAAAACTGCCGTGGTGGATTTCCGCCACTGCGACCAAACCTTTTGAATCTATCGGCGTCAAAACAAGCACTGCGTCAGACACTGGCTTTTGGTCCAAGGTGACTTGACCTTGTAGACTTTGCCGGGGACTGGAATCACCTGCTGAACATCCACCCGCTGTTGCCACCACCAGAAACCAAAGGCACACGACCGAAGTACCCAACAGAAAAATAGATGTATCATTTAGTAGAATTTTCATCCTAATAATCTCCATCCAAGATCTCGCGCCCACGGCAGGTGGCGAGACCTTGATAAACGGTAACGTCCACGTCTTGCGAAAGAAACATGGTGCTACCATCTGCCAGCGTGAAGTTGGCGCCTCCGGGATGCATGCTGGCAAACCCGCCCATGTTAGCGGTCGTATGGACGTTGAACGCCTTTAGCGTTGTACCCAGCGATATCTTGGGGTAGCCCACAGTCCAACGGGCAGTCCCCCACTTGACCGTCCCCGCCAACGGATTGGACGAACCGGTCCATAGATAATCTTCGTAGTTATAGACAGTTTCACCGATGGCGAAGGTGTTGGAGGTTCCATCCACCAGATCACGAAACCTTTTCGATTTATTGTTGAAGCCATAATCGGGCCAGGCAATCCCAAACATCCCGTCTGCTTGCCGCATGTAATCGTCGGTCCCTTCGCAGAACAAATAACTGTTGGGTCCGCCGGTTTCAACCGGCAAGCCATTGGAACCCAAGGTAATCTCGGGCACCGTTCGTGGCATGGTCATGCTAGGGCACAAAAAAGTAGGAATCACTTGCTGCGACACGGCGTAGTTGGCCGGATCGGAGTAGCTTTTATCAAAATCCCACAGTTGATAATTGTTG
This sequence comes from Mariniblastus sp., assembly GCA_041688615.1. GTDB lineage: Bacteria > Planctomycetota > Planctomycetia > Pirellulales > Pirellulaceae > M30B19. The sequence continues at coordinate 4,392 of JBDNHU010000551.1, forward strand.
GATTGTTCCATAAATGGCAATATTGCCACCAAAGGGCTGGTGAAATTCTTTTGTACCGAACCGACCGGGAACTTACTGCGGGATCCGTGATAATTGTGCAGAGCCAACGCCAGCTGGCGGATATTATTGGCACAACTGGCCCGCCGCGCGGCCGAACGAGCCGATTGGACTGCTGGCAAAAGTAGCCCCATGAGAATGCCGATGATGGCGATTACCACCAACAGTTCGACCAGGGTAAAACCTGCCTTCACAACGATCGATGGGCCTCGATCGAATGAGAATACGTGCTTGCGCATAAACGCAACTCCTTAAAAATAACCAAATTCCACGAAGAGGTCCCTCACCTAACCATTAGGTGGGGGGCAATCGGAGCGTGGCTGGCTAAGGAGTTTATGATTTTCAGCTGAAAAACAAATCTTTGGCTTGCTGCGTCGTCGGTATTGCTACTGAGAATCAATCTCAATAAGATAATGCTATGACAACAGTCGGCTGCCGTCAACCGTCGACCATCCAGTTGAACCATAAAAACCAAATGATTGTTCCGGAGTCCCCAATGACCCAATTGCCCGATCCTGACCAAACACCCGGAATCGAAAGCAGCAATTCAGCACCGATCCATCAGCTCCCCAAGATCATCGCTTTTGAGTCGATTTGCCGTTGTGGGGACGAGGTGTGGATCCATTGTGACGGCCAAGTCTATCGCCTTCGCAGGACTCGCCAAAACAAATTGATTTTGACCAAATAAATGAAGATCGCTTGGGTACGGCAGCGATTTGCAATGAAAACGCTGGGCGACCACCGATACCATGTTGGGGTAGAGGAAATAGAAAATATTTGTCAAGTTATCGGCTTCGCTTAGGCCGATTCAAACTTGCATTCAGAGATTGAAACCAGCATGATATTGAAGTCTCACTATGATTCAGTCGTTATTGGTAGCGGGCATAACGGCTTGGTAGCCGCTGCGTATCTAGCGAAAGCGGGTCAATCGGTCCTGGTCTTGGAACGCAATGATTATCTCGGCGGTGCGACCGCCTCGCAACAGGTCTTCCCTGACTACGACGCTTGGCTTTCACGCTACTCTTATTTGATTTCTTTGCTACCCGACCAAATCGTTTCCCAACTAGGACTGAAGTTCGAAACCAAGCGGCGAACCACTGCTTCGTTCACTCCTTACAAAGACCCGCACGGGATTGAACGTGGCCTGGTCTTGTCGAACGTGGACCCGAATCGATCTCGAGAAGCCGTCTTAGCGCTAACCGGTCGCCAACAAGATTGGGACGACTATCAAAAGTTCTTAGCCCTGGAAGCAGCGCTGGCCCAAATCGCGTGGCCAACGATGCTTGAACCCTTGAAGTCGCGGACAGACTTTGTCAGCCAGTTGAAAACCGCTGTGCAAAAAGAGGCCTGGCAAGCGTTTGTGGAACAGCCCCTAGGGCAAGCAATTGAACGCTACATTCATAACGATGTACTGCGCGGCCTGATTTTAACCGACGCAAAAATTGGCGTTTTCACCCACCCTAACGACCCTTCGCTGATCCAAAATCGCTGCTTTGTCTACCACATTATTGGCGGCGGCACTGGAGAATGGCGAGTCCCCGTAGGCGGGATGCGATCGCTGGTCGACGAACTGGTCCACTGTTGCAAGTCTCATGGCGTACACTTCTTGGACCATGCCACCGCCACCTCGATCCAATCAGATAAGACGAATCGAACCGTCGGTTTCACCATGCGTGAAAACCAATTTTCGATTGATACCACGAACGTCTTGGTAAACGCAGGTCCCAAGACGTTTGCCAAACTGATGGGTCAGGATTGGCAACCCATTGCCACCGATGAAGGGTCGGTAATCAAGATCAACATTCTGTTAAAACGCTTGCCCAAAGTCAAAGCCAAAGACGTTTCACCCGAAGAAGCATTCGCGGGTTCGTTTCACATCGACGAAGGCTATCAACAGATGCAAACTTCTTTCCAAATGGCAGCCAAAGGCATTATTCCTGACCCGGCTCCTGGAGAAATTTACTGCCACACGCTGACCGACCCGTCCATCTTGTCGCCTGAACTTCAGGCTGCTGGATACCATACGCTTACGCTGTTCGGGTTGGACATGCCCTACCGATTGTTTACTGAAGACCACGACAACAGAAAATCACAAGTACTCAAGTACTACTTGGAGGGCCTTGATCGGATTTGCGACGAACCGTTCCTTGATTGCGTGGCTCGTGATCGGTACGACCAACCCTGCATCGAAATCAAATCGCCGCAAGACATCGAACACGAAGTCGACTTGGATCAAGGCAACATCTTTCACAATTCGCTATCTTGGTTCTTTACCGATGACCCAACTCAAGTTGGAACCTGGGGTGTGGAAACGCAATTCCCGCACATTTACCGCGCCGGATCGTCAGCGCAACGCGGTGGCGCCGTCAGCGGCGTACCCGGCCACAATGCCGCCATGTGCATTTTGAAAAAAACGTAACAAACCCACGGAAGCATCACGTCTGTGCATACTTCCGAGACCATGCATGCCCCGTCCATGCTTGCCGTCGCGCTCGCCCTAACCTTCGTTTTTCAGCAGACCGCGCACAAAACGGTCCGTTGAGAAAGCGGTCCGTTGAGTGCATCCGTTGAGTGCCACGCGAAAATAAGCTACCTGATTGAGCGGATAAGATTGGTCTAACCCATAGTCAATTCGCACTGGTACTCGGACTCCGTCTAGCGGAACGGGATCGAGAACGCGAAGTTCGGAAAAGACTTTCACCACTTGCCTAGCTGCGGTAATTTGGTGGTACGCAGCTGCCTACCAAGATGCTTGGCATGTCAATGTGCCGCCTGGTACGCTGGCTAATCCTTGTCCAACACGATTCGATACCTGGCTTTGCCCGAACGCAAGTGATCTATCGCCTGATTGACTTCACTTAACTTGAAGTGTTCGGTAACCGGCTGGATTTGGTGCCTGGCACAAAATTTCAGCATCGTCGCGATGGTTACTGGGCTTCCAACAGGCGAGCCGGAAACGCTTCGCTGCCCAAACATCATTGAAAACGCGCTCAACTGGATCGGCTCAAGAACAGCGCCTAAAAAGTGCAAACGACCACGAGGCTTCAAAGCCTCGACGTACGTATTCCATTCCAGATTTACGTTCACCGTGGACAATATCAAATCGAAACTGCCTGCCACTGCTTGGATCGCTTCGGGATCACGAGAATTCACTACCTCGTGGGCGCCTAACTTCAAAGCCTCCTCTTGTTTCGGGCCAGACGACGTGAACGCTGTCACATGGCAGCCCCAAGCTTTGGCAAATTGCAACGCCAAATGTCCAAGCCCACCGATACCGATCACGCCAACTCGCCCCGTTGGTGACAGCTGGAACTGAACCATCGGATTAAACACCGTGATCCCGCCACAAAACAACGGACCCGCCTTCGCCGCATCCAAGTCTTTGGGTAGACGAACGACACTTGCTGCTTGAGCTCGTACTCGATCCGCGAAACCACCATGCCGCCCGACAATCGTCGATGCTGCGTTGGCACACATATTGTGATCGCCTGACATGCACTGCGGACAATTCATATCGTAACCTGAATGCCACCCCAGACCGACCTTATCACCCACTTGCAAATTGGTAACCAAAGGGCCCACTTCTGCAATCGTACCAATCACCTCATGCCCTGGCACCAACGGAAAAACGGTCATGCCCCATTCGTTGTCCAACATGCTTAGGTCACTATGACAAATGCCACAATGTTCCACAGCAATGTCTACATCGTTGCCGGAGATCGGGTCCAATTGATATTCAAATAGTTTCAGCGATCCACCGACTTCACTTGCAGCATAAGCATGAACAGTCGTCATTATTGATTCTCTTTGAGTTGAAGAACTGGAAACAAAGCACGAGCAGTAAGTGACCTGAAGTACTGCTAATTACTAAGCGTCGTTATGCGTCAGATGATTGCTGCTAAAAATATTATGCGGGTTCATAGGCTGGAAAATCAGAATAGCCAGCGGCATCATAAGAATACCATACTGACATGCTTGCCAACTCTGCCAACGGCCAATTGTTTTCGAAGCGTTGAACCAGGTCTGGATTGCTGATGAACGGTCGCCCAAAAGCGATCAAATCGGCATCACCTGAAACAATCGCTGCCTGGGCGTCTGGCTGAGTGTATCCGCAATTGCCCATCAAAGTACCGGAATAGCATTGGCGAAATTCGGCTAAAGTCATCGGCTGGCCAAGTTCATGAAAACCAAATGCCAACCCGTCCATCACATGCAAATATGCCAGACCAAGCGGATCCAACTGGCGGGCGACAAACGTAAACTGTTCGCGGAAATCGGGCGACCCCATGTCATTAAACACCCCATTGGGTGCCAGGCGTACTGCCACACGATTTCTTGGCATCTCGCTGGTCACTGCCGCAACCACTTGACCTAACAGGCGATATCGATTTTCAATGCTGCCCCCGTAGATATCATCGCGATGATTCGTCTTGGACTGTAAGAACTGGTCCAATAAATAACCATTTGCCGAGTGAATTTCTACGCCATCAAACCCGGCGGCTTTGGCGCGTCGGGTCGCACGTCGATAATCTTCAACAATCAATGGAATTTCGTTGGTTTCCAAAGCTCGAGGAACTTCGTAGGGTTTCTTACCTAGCGGGGTTCGAATGCCATCGCCTTGAATCGCAATTGTCGACGGAGCCACCGCCGGCTGCCCGCTGTGAAAATCACTGTGAGATGCCCGGCCGCAATGCCACAACTGC
>JBDNHU010000552.1:0-2130 GCA_041688615.1 Mariniblastus sp.
TAGATTAAAAATTCGCCTCGCTTTTGCTTGGTACCCTTAACCCTTGGTTTCCCATGCTGGGTTGGATGAATTTAGCCGACCAAGCAATTGAAAATCGGACTTTGGTGAGCAGTCTAACTTGTCGCAGGGGCACGTTTGCTTGATCCAAATCAGTGGCAACCCATGTCTTTTACATGGAAGTAGATAGGTCTGGTTCAAAGCGTTTCAAATCTTTAACAAGACCTCGATACAATTGCCAAAGACTGTGTGGACTTCGTTTCCCCGGATTCCGTTCCCGTTTCCACGGATTCCGTGTTCAGCTCTAGGCCTTTTGTTTTAAAATCCGCCTGCGACCCGTGAAATCAATCCTTTTTTTGCCCCAATCGACATTCTCAATCCACTCACAGGGGACCGTCGAGCTTTCTTTGATGAGCCATGAACTTTCGTCAGCTATCACGTAAATAACTTTCCAAGTTTCCGTGTTAATGACCAAGTCTTTTAAGAAGCCCACGATTCCATCGCAACTGTTGATTTGGTAGCCACAAAGCTTGCGAACACTCCTGAGATTGCTTGGTTTCTCATCGTCCACAAACATCGTCGCCGTGTCGTCAGCCATGCGTTGGATTGCGTCAGGCGATCCCTGGACGAATCGACCCAGCCAATAAACGGGCCAGCCATAATAGTCCACCAACGATTCTTCGTATTGCCGGCAGATGGGTTGATTTAAGTCGACTGCTGGACTTTCGATGACTTGTCGTGAAGTTAACATCGTTGCCAAAATATTCCGATCAAAATCGAACCCTGCGATTGCTGCCGGTGAAATGAGCACGCGTCGTTTTGGGAAGGTATTATCCACGGAGATAACGAGGTAACGCACTGCCCATGAGTCCTCTTCGACTAACAGGTCAGACACTTTACCAATCTGACGCAGCGGGCAATGTAGATGAAGCGATTTGAATTCAGTAAATCGTCGCAGCATTTCTTCTCCATTCTGCGAGCTGGCTAATTGCTGGCAACCGTTGGTTTGATTTGGGTTTGATTTCGTTGGCAAATTCATTTTAGCTCCAATCACCGTCTGTGTTTCTAGTCTGTGTATTTATGGGTCAGACCAACGAATGGATAGGGTTGATCACAACAATGCAGATTGCATGCCAAGGGTAGCCCTGCCCTGCGAACGAACCGGACGCAACGAAGACGCACTGTATAGGTGGCGAATTAGACTACCTCAAGACGCTCAGTGGTCGCTAATACTTCAACGTGGAGGCTTGGCTGTCAACGGCCGAAACGAAGACGAAATCGGACTCCTGCGGAAGCAGAAAACTGTATGGATCTGTTTCAATTTCAGCGACGAGTTTGACGACTACATGTTTGGCATGCGAAATGCATGGTTAGATCCTTCAGAAATTTTTTGACTGCAAATAATCCGAGAAAAGGAACCGATCATGTTACGTCTGGCTATCATATTACTACTGCTTTCACTGGTAATGGCTGTTTTTGGCTTCACTGGAATTGCCGCCAGTTTCGCCGGTGTCGCGAAAATCTTGTTCTACGTATTTATCGTTCTGTTTCTCATCTCCGCAGTTGTAAGTACTCTCAGTCGTCGATCGTCGACTGTGTAAACTTAACAAGACAATGGCCCGCGTTTGAACTTCATCATGCGAACGCGGCCATGCTTCTTGCTATAATTCGGAGAAGCGTCAAAGTTCGACAACTCAGATTCTTGATACTGTCCGTGACTTTCGAGCGCCGATGCAAAACTGCCAGCTATTGATTATGTGGACCGGAAATCGTGAAAAATAATTTTGACACCAACGAAAGCGAATCCACTGACCAAAGTGGAAAATACGAATTGGTTGATGTAGATTTCTCGCTCCGTAGACTGGGGGGTGACAGTAGATTACTGAATGAGATTGTTCAAATCTTTTTCGAAGATTCTCCGGAAATGATGCGGGAACTTGCAGTCGCTGTGAAGGCATTCGATGCAAGAGGTGCCAGGCATTCTGCACATGCGTTGAGAGGACTAGTGTCGAACTTTGGTGAATCCGAAGCGGTTGAACTTGTAAGAAAGATTGAGTTGGCCGCCAAGGAAGACGACATGGTTTCCGCTCGACGATATTACGATGACTTTCGTGACAAGTACGAGACGTTGCA
>JBDNHU010000553.1:0-5646 GCA_041688615.1 Mariniblastus sp.
AACACTGTGATCTTCAAGGGAACACTGTGATCGTACCCGAATCCCTGTAATCCTACCGGACGCATCGACTCTGGTGGTCATTGCGGCAGTTCACCTGCTGGGAACATCGCTTGCCGAATCCTGGTTTGATCGCCCAATCGGTCCCAATGTAAGGGGTGGTGCAACGGATGACCAGCCGCTTTAAGCGTTGAAAAATCACAAAACGTTAACCTAGTCCAAGCCGCCTGCGCGTTTGCATCAAAGGCTAACGATTGGGAAAAGAGGGAAGGCGATTGTGTTTTCTTTCGTCCAGGGAAAATGAAGGCTGGGCAGGATGATTCGAAGTTGCGTGGGGCCGTTGCTTGAGCCCTATCCCAGCCGCTGGAAGCCGTTGAATCGACCTTCCTCGGTTTCTCGCTAGTCCAGCCACTCAATTCCCTTCCGCAGGTTGCGTGGTCGTGATGCGGTTTTCGCCGCTCGAAAGTGGATTCTCGCGCCCCGGTGGCAGAGAATTTCGAGCAGGTTTTTCGCGTCATGGAGGGCGATATCCGAAGAGGAACCCCGACCTAGGCTACCGATCTCACCCAGGCAAGGCATGCCAGCAGGGCATCGGTGGCGTCGATTGGTGCTTTTTTGGCGAATATACCGGTCGCGATTCTACCATTGTCGAACATTACGCCTAGCCGCACGCTTAGTCTGCGAGTATAGTTAACTCAGAGGACAATAGTTTGCCGATAGGGTAAGTATTGTTCGATGCGGTCGGATGAAGCGAGTAACGTGACTGATGAAAGTCGTTTACGTTTTCCGATCGAACGGAGTTTTCTCTGGTTGACAGGTGTTCTACTTTGGCCCGTCAATTTAGTTTGTGCAATTCTGACTCAATTTAAGTGCTTGATTTAGCAACTTCGCAAGGATGGTCAATTTGGACGATCGGTCGGTTAAATGACCATTGGATCGTCGTTTGCTCTTGAATATTTTGGGCCAGCAAAGCTTAGTTCTTTGCAATGTCTGACCTGATCGACGCAATAGATTGCCACCTGCCTAGACATCACCACTTAGTTAATAGATCCATTTGAAACGGTTTGGCTTCCACCTTAATAAACATTGCGGTGTTTAGGATAAACCTTGCGGTGTTTAGGATAAACCTTGCGGTGTGTGGCACTGGAAGGTTGATTAACTGATTTTCGTCAGTAATGACAGTTTCGCGAAAATAGTTTTTGTCGCCTGTCTTGAATTCTGGTGGTTTTTTGGCGTTTTGATGTTCGTGTCTTGCCCGAAAGCAAGCTGCTAATTATTTAGATCTAGAATTGCGTGATTCCGTAGACCATTGCCGCTAGTGAGAGAGCGGCAGAGATTGTGTACGTCCGAAAGGTTGAATTTTTTCGGACGCAACCGATATAGTAAGTAAGAGCCCAAAGTTGAGTGGGTTTTTGACTTGGCTGTAAGTTGCGAGAGATTGGCTGGCGTGAAGAGTGCGAACGAATTTCGCGAGTCACGGTTTGGCGGTCCCAATCGAATCACAATCAGCGTCTGGTAGACGCACTTGATTTTGCAACTTTCTTGTTTGTGCAAAGTCTAACCATGCTTTTGGCATCAGCAGCGATTTCAAATTTCGATGTTGAAGTTTACTTCTCAAAACGAAGTGAACGGTCCATTGGCGTAAGTTTCAACGCACTTTAGAAACGGTTTCTACTGTCGACGTTGGAATCTTCTAGGTTCACTTTCACTAGTGATCCAACCTTGAACGACTGAAGACCTATCGGTTGGCGTCACGACGCAAAACCTTTGGCGATTTCCTAGGCTTTTTGTTGCCTGGGGAACATTGAACCCTTGGGCTTGAGATTTCTACGGAAAGAAATTTTGCCAGGCTTCGACGGTTTTCGATCAGTTGGTTTGGTTGAGCGTGTGGTGAAACGAAATAGCATTCTACCTGTGATACATGATTGGTATCCAAATGCGATTTTCTGCAACTTAGAAGTGGAAGTTACCCCGATCGCTTCTTCCGAGTATTGCATTGTAATGAAATGTAATGCTGAGACAGCGATATTCATTCGAACTTAATCCCACGTTGTGATTACCTAATCGAATGAAATGACATTAGGAAATAATTTTGAAGACTTTCGAAGAACTAGACTTAATCCCAGAAGTCAAGCGTGCGCTAACTGAAGAAAAATACCTGACACCCACGCCGATCCAGGCGCAAACGATTCCGGCAACGTTAAGTGGCCGTGACATTCTTGGTTGTGCTCAGACGGGGACCGGGAAAACAGCGGCATTTGCGTTGCCAATTTTAAACGATCTGGGTTTGAAGAAACGTAAAGCCGCCCCGAACGCTCCGCTGGTTTTGGTGCTTGCGCCGACTCGCGAATTGGCGATCCAAATTGATGAAAGCTTTGCAACCTACGGTCGACACTTGCACTTGCGGCAAGCATTGATTTACGGTGGCGTCAAACAGGGCAAGCAAGTGCTGGCGTTGGATCGTGGCGCACATGTTGTGGTCGCAACCCCAGGCCGGTTGTTGGATTTGATGAATCAAGGCCACGTCCAATTGGATCGATTGGAATACTTCGTTTTAGATGAAGCCGATCGCATGTTGGACATGGGCTTTTTGCCCGATTTGAAACGCATTATTAGTCAATTGCCACGGCGCCGGCAATCGCTTTTCTTCTCCGCTACGTTGCCGCCGAACATTGTTCAACTGTCGCAACGACTTTTGACCGATCCCGTTAGCGTCAATGTAACGCCCAAGGAAACCAGTGTCGAACGAATTCAGCAGGGCGTCATTTTTGTTGAAAAAGGTGACAAACAGCGTTTACTGCGCGACGTAATCAATAGCCCCGAAGTGTATCGAGCGATCGTTTTCACTCGGACCAAGCGTGGTGCTAATTCGGTTGCTGAAAAGCTTAGCAAGAGTGGTATTCCTGCGGTTGCAATCCACGGAAATAAATCTCAGAACGCAAGACAACGTGCCCTGGAAGACTTTCGTCGTAATCGAGTGAAAGTATTGGTGGCAACCGATTTGGCCGCCCGTGGTATCGACATTGATGGTGTCACGCATGTGATCAATTACGAAATGCCAATCGAGGCAGAAAGTTACGTTCATCGTATTGGACGCACAGGCCGCGCGGGTGCAGAGGGCATCGCTTATTCATTCTGTGCCTCGGGCGAGATGGAAGAGTTGCGTGCGATTGAAAGATTGATTGGGATTCGCATCCCTGCCTATCGTCAAGATTTGCAGCCCGAACCGACTCGTTCGGGATCCGCAGTACGTGTCGAAAATTCTCAATCTTCCTCTGGAAGCAGTCAAACCTCAAGTTACCGACCGCAGCCATCGGAAAGTTCGCGAGGTTCAAGTGACCGTGCTGCGAGCCCTTACGGTGCGAGACGTGAAAGACCTGTTCGCGGTGGAGCGGACGCATCGTCCGACAGTAATCGCCCTCGCCGTGGCCGTAAGATCACGCCGGAGACTCAGTTTAGCGAACCAAGATCGAAGAACGTGTGGGAAAACCGAGACATGTCGGCTTCGGGTAATTCTCGACGCCCCGCGGCAACGGGTTCGGGGCAACGGTTGCCGTCGGATAATCGTTCGTCTAGCAGCCGTTCGAGCGACGGATATTCGAACGGACGGCCCAACGTGTCGTCCACAGGCAATCGGGATTCGCGTCCAAATACCGGTTCGAGCGGTGGCGAGCGATCGGAGCGGGCTTGGCAATTTGTGGAACAAGATTCTGCAAATCGCAGTCCTAGTCGCTCTGCTAGACCTGCTGAAAATCGTAATCCGTACGGCCGTTCACCACAGCGATCAAGCGAACAGCCTGCAGGCAGTCGCAGTGGACAAGCAGGGTCTACCGGTCAGTCCCAGCCGCGAACCGGCGAACGACTAGCAAGCCCAAATCGACCGCGTCGTTTCGAGGATGCGAGCGAAAATGGAACACGATCAGGTGAATCACGTGGTCGAAGCGATGCCAGTGCAAGTCGACCTTACCGATCCGACCGACCGACCCAAGGTCGCCCAGCCGAAGGTGGTTCAGGCGGACGGTCGACGAATTCTGATCGATCGGTTAATCGGTCGGTAAGTCCCAATCCTTACGGTGGCGGGCGATCCAATCGCTCGCAAGCGTCGGCAGGGTCCGACCGGCGACCGGCTGGCCGAACGTCCGAACGCAGTTTCGGTGCACGGTCCTCCAACGATACCCAATCCAGCAGTCAAACGGGTACAATCCATGCCGCCGATAATCCCAGTTCCACTCAGCCCAAGCGAGCAGCTGGGCGAGGCCGACCCGGTGAAAATGGTAAGCCAGCGTTTCGCCGTGCTCGCTAGTCAGCGGAAAGAGTCGCTTAAGTTAGCCTAAATTCATTGGCTTTGGTTTGCGGCTGGCCTGGGTAGTATAGAATTTTGGCAACGATCGTAAGGTACGTTCGTTGCCATTTTTTATGCGCCTGCGGATAGATGGTTCATGCATTGTAATTCAGCAATAATGTTTCCGAAGATCAGGCAGATGAAGTGGATAGATCGCCATAGTCGACTTGCTAGGAGACAACCCGAATCACCCAAGTCGGTATCAGGCGTGATATCGCGCCACACACATCAGCGGAGTTGTTTCTGTCCGCTAGATGACCGAAAATAACAACGCTGTCAAACAAGAGTTCCTTTCCGGTTCCGACTTGCTGTGGGTCACTTAAACGCGGTAGCAAAGAGCCCAATCTGTAGGCGAGTGCCAGCTATATAAATACCAGCACGGAACTCAAACAGGTGGATATTACCTTCCTTCGCTTGCGCTGCGTGCTTGCATTATGGAAGGTTTTCTGCTACCGCTGGCCTTAGGATATTGGATAAGGTTGAATCGAAGCAAGTGTAGCAAACGTCATTGTTACTAGTCTGTTTTTAGCACGAGTTAGGTTGAATGATGAACGATGATAAGGAAATTTTCGGACGGCGTGCTGCATTACAATCGGGCGTTGTGTTGCTGACAGGTGCGATTGCCCAAACGGTAAGGGGTACGATGGCCACAGAAAAAGCACATCAAGTCGTACTTCGTTTTGGTGTCGTGACGGATTTACACCATGCGGATAAGGCGGCGGCCGGGAGTCGACATTATCGGGATTCGATTCGGAAATTGTCAAAGGCTGCGGAGGCTTTTGAGAAAGCCGAAATTGATTTCGTTGTAGAATTGGGAGATTTGATCGATGCAGCGGATTCGGTTGAGGTGGAACAAGCGTATCTGGCAACGATCAATCGCCACTTTTCACGGCTTTCCAAAGATCGGCATTATGTATTGGGGAATCATTGCGTTGACACGTTGACCAAGCAAGAGTTCTTAAGTGCGGTAGGGCAGGAGCGATCCTATTATTCGTTTGATCGAGGTGACTTTCATTTTGTGGTTTTAGATTCTTGTTTCAAGACCGATGGGCAACCCTATGGTCGCAAGAATTTTCAGTGGACCGACGCCAATGTCCCTCAGGTAGAACTTGATTGGTTGAAAGCCGACCTAAATGCGACCGACCGAAAGACCATCGTGTTTGCGCATCAGCGGTTTGACGTGGCGGATAACCACGGGGTCAGGGTGTGCCGGGATAAAACCGGTTTTGGATAGAGAATGAAAGTTTCTTACGAAGAACGAGTAGCCACCGACTTCGGCCTCCGGCGGAGGTGCGACTGCGATAACA
>JBDNHU010000554.1:0-4557 GCA_041688615.1 Mariniblastus sp.
AAGGCAGCGTGTGGGAGCCTGCTTGCCCAAACGCCCGTTCGACTTAGCTGAGCGACATAATTCGACGTAGCTGAGCGACATAAATGGGCCCCCCAGAACCATTGGAACGATGGCAAATCGGGAGCAACCCGCCCTAACCAGCCAACTGAGTGAACAAAAGAACACTCGTTCAAAAGGAGAACTGGTTTGAAATCTAATCATGGAACAAGGTTTATCCCAAGATATCAGTCCAGAAAAACGACTACTTAAAACAAAAGGGGAACACACAAACCCTTTGATTTCAATGACTTAAGAGACAAGCACCAAGTTTCCGACATTAATTCTAATATTCTACCGAACACTTTATTTATTGGCTGCGTATTAAAAGGTGAAGACAGAGGCTAACCTCCTCGGTTGAGAGCGAAAGCAACATTTGGGCCCGTTGATTGGAAATCGTCGTTTGTGACGGTGGCCAATCAACGGGCCCACTTCCATTTCTTGACCCAGTATTGGCTAATCGCCGGATTTGTAAGTCGTCAAAGGGTTTCTCGCAGGCTATCACTTCTCAGCACTTACACGCTCAGCACTTACACGCTCGGGACTTACACGCTCGGGACTTACACGCTCAGCACTTACACGCTCGGGACTTAGACGCTCGGGACTTAGACGCTCGGGACTTAGACGCAATCGCTAAACTTACGCTCGCCCGATTACTGGTGGCGAACCTTCTGGAGATTCCAAAAACAAACAGGTCCAACCTGGTAAACAGCGTTTCCCAAGTTGGACCTGTATTTGGCCCTATTTGTCAACAGAGACTGACTTCAGCTTTGCCCGATCTAGTCAACGGTCCAAGTATCACCACCATTAAATACCGAGTTCAGGTCTGCCTTCGTGTGCGCCTTGGCGTAGTTTAATTGATTGTGAACCAATTCTTCATAACTGGGCCGAGTCACCTGTCGAAACACACCGATCGGAACCGGTAGGGCAGGGTTACTGAAACGAGCCAGCAGGTTTGCCAAATGCGGTTCTGGTGAGGACTGATCGTGAAACAACAGATCGTCCTTGGTAACTCCGCCGCCTAAAGTCACGGTTTCGGCTGAAAGTCCATTCAAACGCACGCCTTTGTCGTCTTCTTTCCCAAAGACCATCGGCTTGCCATGCTCCAGCAGCAACAGATTATCATCCCTCACTTCTCGATTGGTCAGATGATCCCACGCTCCATCATTGAAAACATTGCAGTTTTGCAGCACTTCAACAAAACTGGTTCCGCGATGCTGAGTCGCCTGATAAAGCGTCTCGCCCAGATGCTTTACGTTGAAATCAATGCTTCTGGCCACGAACGTCGCGTCAGCCGCCAGCACGATCGAAAGCGGATTCAGCGGATGATCGATCGAACCCATCGGAGTACTCTTGGTGACGTGACCTTCAAGCGAAGTCGGCGAGTACTGACCTTTGGTGAGTCCATAAATTCGATTGTTAAACAAAATGATGTTCAGATCCACGTTGCGACGAATCAGGTGAATCAAATGGTTACCCCCGATGCTCAGGGCGTCGCCGTCGCCGGTAATGACGAACACCGTCAGATCAGGATTGACTGTTTTTAATCCAGTCGCCACCGCCGGCGCTCGACCGTGGATCGTATGCATACCGTAAGTGTTCATATAGTACGGAAAACGGCTACTGCAACCAATCCCCGATACAAACACAATATTTTCGGGCGTGATTCCCAACCGAGGCATCACTTTCTTCATCTGTGCCAAGATCGCATAGTCACCACAGCCCGGGCACCAACGAATGTCTTGATCACTTGCGAAATCACTTGCGGTCAATACTGGAAGTTCAGTTGACATGTTTTTCTTACCAAAATAAGTTCCCAGCGGTAGATCGAAACCTAATCGCTGCTTTTATTGTTTGATTGCCAGCGGTCAGTCACAACAACCATCACCGCTAAATTTGCCAAAGCCAAAAAGAGAAACCTCTGGAATCCGCGTGCCAAGATTTCTGTCACCCTCGACTTAATCCCTAGCACCACTCCAGTTCCAAATCCAATCGTCGTTATCTTCAACCGACGATCGATGAACCAGCGATCACGTCTTCGATACCCGACACCAATTCAGATACCGAAAACGGCTTGCCTTTGACCTTATTGATCCCGATGGTGGGAACCACGAACTGTGCTTGAATCAAAGTTCGAAGCTGGCCACAGTTCAGTTCTGGGATGATAATTTTCTTGTAGTTCTTCAACAGCGACTGCAGATTTGCAGGCAGCGGATTGAGCCAACGAAGGTGAGCATGAGCCACAGCCAGTCCGTTTTGTTGGCACTGGGACACCGCGGTTCGACAGGACCCGAAAGTGCCTCCCCAACTGACCACCAAAGCCTCTCCGGTTTCCGGGCCGAACACCTCTTGTGGTGCCACGATTTGATTAACGTTTGCGACCTTCTTGGCCCGCGTGTTGGTCATGTGCTGGTGGTTGTCTGGGTCGTAACTGACGTTGCCCGTGACGTCTTCCTTTTCCAAACCACCAATGCGATGCATCAAGCCCAACGTGCCGGGAATTGCCCAGGGACGAGCCAACAATTCATCCCGTTTGTACGGCATAAACTCCTCACCTGGCTGGGCAACCGGATGGGTAATCTTGATCGGTTCAAGCGAATCAACGTCCGGAATCCGCCATGGTTCCGAACCATTGGCAATAAATCCGTCGGATAACAGAATCACAGGCGTCATTAAACGACTTGCAACCCGCCACGCTTCTATCGCGACTTCGAAACAGTCAGCGGGACTTCTGGCCGCGATCACAGGAAGCGGGCATTCTCCGTTGCGACCATAAATGACTTGCAACAGATCAGACTGTTCTGTTTTTGTGGGAAGCCCGGTACTAGGACCACCGCGTTGAATGTCGATGATCAGCATCGGCAATTCCATCATCGCACCCAGCCCCATACCTTCGCCCTTCAAAGCGATGCCGGGGCCGCTACTGGTGGTGATCGCCATTTGGCCTGCAAACGCAGCACCGATCGCCGAACACACTGCCGATATCTCGTCCTCGGCTTGAAACGTAATCACATCCATCGCCTTGTGCTTGCTCAGTTCGTGCAAGATGTCACTGGCAGGCGTGATCGGATAAGAACCCAAAAACAGCTTTTTTCGACTCAGTTTCGCAGCAGTAATCAAACCGTATGCCAGCGCTTGGTTGCCAATCAAGTTCCGGTACTTGCCTGCTGGCAATTGCGCTGCCGAGACCTGATACGTGCTGGCAAACGCTTCGGTCGTCTCACCATAATTCCAGCCAGAATTCAATGCCAAGCGATTGGCTCTGGCAAATTCTGGATTCTTAGAAAACTTCTTTTCGATGAAGCGAAGGGTTGGCGTCACATCGCGACCATACAGCCAAAAGACCAATCCCATTGCGAAAAAGTTCTTGCATCGGTCAGCTTCCTTATTGCCAAGGCCGATTTCCGCTACCGAATCGCGAGTCAGTTTAGTCATGCGAACCTTGATAACGCGATAATTATCGATCGTGCCATCTTCTAGCGGATTCGTTGCCAGTTTGGCCAGCTTCAAATCCTTCTCCGCGAAACCATCTTCATTCACAATCAGAATGCCGCCCGGTTTCAGGTCTCTTAGATTGGTGATCAAGGCCGCTGGGTTCATCGTCACCAAAGCGTCCAAGTCGTCGCCGGGAGTGAAAATTTCTTCGCTAGAGAATTGAACCTGAAAGCCGCTAACCCCTGCTCGAGTTCCCCGAGGTGCACGGATTTCTGCCGGGAAGTCCGGGAAAGTGGCCACATCGTTTCCAGACAACGCCGAGGTGTTGGTCAATTGACTGCCCAACAATTGCATTCCGTCACCCGAATCACCGGCCAAACGAACCGTCGCTCCAGTTAACTGTTCAACGGGCTTACTTGATTGAGATCCAGCAGATTGAATCATCTAAATTATCGCCTATCCGAAACCTATCGGCTATCAAAATTTTCACGACTCCACTAGTGATATTACCAACCGTTGGCACCACCTAACTAGCGAACCTAATCTAAAGCACAACCGAGCGGAAAAGTCTAGCTTGGTCTACTAAAAACACGTGCCGCACGCAACATACGCCCACTCTAACTCATTAATTCACTCTAAAAAGTGGACGCCCTACCCACGAAAGCAATGCCCGAAATAACAATCCCTGAAGACCTCCAGAGCTAATAAAAAAATCACCAAAATAGTAAACTTTTATTTAGCGTACGCCTCGGGAGGACCGCCAGCGGATTCGAATTCGGACCGGAATTTAAACTGCATTGTGACAGTTGCACCATCTTTGCGAAAGATGCGTTTTCCTGCTAAACTCTCGTCCTTCTTGACGCACTTGCGCCGAATGGATGAGAACCAAGCCAACGCCGTTCTAAGCACCATTAGATCCAGTTTCTGAATCATAATTCGAACTTAGTTCTGGTGTATTTTCTGTTCGGCTTTCGGTTTTTCCTCAAAATACACCTACATCTGTCAAAACAAATCCGGAGATTCAACCGATGGAACGTTCTTTAATCCTTCTCAAACCAGATTGCGTGCAGCGCCGGCTATGCGGAA
>JBDNHU010000555.1:0-7026 GCA_041688615.1 Mariniblastus sp.
AGCAGCGTCTTGCGAAGATCGATCAACGGTAACCACGACTGCAACCGTTCCTGGCCGTCAGCCACATCCCAACACAGGAAAACCAAGTCTGCGGTGGGAAGTAACCGCTGGGCGGCATTTTCGGCCAACCGTTCAATTTCATCGCCATCGATTTCGCTATTGCCAACGCGCCGGCCAGCTTCGGAAGTCGCTTCGATTCCATCTTCATCACAATCAGCAACACCGAGCGAATCGAGATTATTAAGCCACCGCTCCAGTCCTGCGGTATCAATCAACTCTACCTGCTGTTGACCAAAGACTGCTTGCGCTGACAGATAGTCACGCGTAGTGCCTTTGACATCCGAAACAAGGGCTTGCTGTTGCAGGCTAAGACAATTGAACAGACTGCTCTTGCCGGCGTTGGGCGGCCCCAACAACATCACCCGAGGCAATTTCTTCAAGTCGGTTCGACTTCGCAATTGAGTTAACAGTTTCGCAACCTGCCCGGCAACTTCCTGCAAATCGTCCAACAATTTTTGTTGTGTGATAAATTCGATGTCTTCTTCAACAAAATCTAGGCCAGCCTCCAGGTGAGCCAGAACATGAACCAAATCGTCTCGCAGTTTCTGCAACGGATTCGAAAGTCCGCCTGCCAACTGCGATAATCCGCGCTGCAATTGATCGGGACTCTGGGCATAAATAACGCCCAGAACCGCTTCGGCCTGAACCAAGTCTAAACGTCCAGCCAGGAACGCTCGCATGGTAAATTCACCTGGACCCGCCGGCCTTGCACCCAATTTCACACAGGCCGTCACCAGAAGATCCAAGACCACTGGAAAACCCAGCAAATGGAATTCCGCAGAGGGTTGCTTGGTGTAGGTTTGATCCGAAGGCCATAGCCATAAGTCCGCCGGAACGGTGGTACCAGCGCCATCGTCCAAAGCGACAGAAATCCGGCCAGAATATCGCCGAGAAAAATTTTCGAACGGAGGCAAATTACCTACAAGCGAATTACCTGCAAGCGAATTGTCGCTGCCTAGACCGTCAACCAAAAACAATTGACTTACAATCTCGACAACCCTTGGTCCACTCAGGCGCACAATGCCCCGACTTGCCGCCACATCGTAAGCAGGCCAATCCGGTTGCCGACGATCCAACGCCGGTGCCAACGCCGGTGCCAACGCCGGTGCCAACGCCGGTGCCGGTGCCGATGCCGGTGCCGATGCCGACGTCAATCCATCGGTACCAAACGCCGAATCTACCGAAACCTTAGACTCGCTAGATGCAATCGCGACAATCGTGTCACCCACGTCATAGGCCCTAACACCCGCTGACATCGACTACGGTTCTCGCCGCTTGTCCCGCAAACGACGTTCACGTTCGCGTTCTTTTTCACGCATCACTCGCTTTTGCTCTTCATCAATTTTAGTCACACCCGATGGTTTCTTCACACTACCCTCGATCACAGCCCCGCCCGGCGCGGCACCTATTTCGCTTTGAATGCCATCTAGCACATCCTGAGAGAGCGTCGGCTTGGGAATGAAAACCCGTTCCACCAAACCCCAAATACTAGAAGTAATAAAATAGATACAAAGACCTGCTGGAACTTTAAAGAACATGAACCCCATGAAGATCATCATGAAACTCATCATTCTCTGCATCATCACTTGCTGTTCATCCGTAGGCGGCGGGGTGAACATCTTCTGCTGAATAATGAACAAAACAATGGTGACCAGCGGCAACACATTAAAGTAGGGACCAAGCCAACCGGTCTCACCCGCCAAAAATTCGGGCATAAAGCTGGACCAATTAAACAGCTGGTCCGGGCCTGAAAGATTCGTGCACCAATCCAAACCAGGAATCAAGGCCTGATCACGTAATTCGAAATCAACACTTAGGCCTCGATACAAACCAATAAAGATTGGCAGTTGTACAAACATAATCAAACAGCCGCCCAGCGGGTTGTACTTGAATCGCCGAAACAATTCCCGTTGAGCCACACCTTGCTTCTCCATATTGTCCGGATAAATCTCTTTGATTTTCTTCAACTCAGGTTGCAATGCCTGCATCATCTGGGCGTTAACCACTGCCTTACGAGAAATCGGCATCATGCCCAATCGCACCAATACCGTTAGCATGATGATGGCCACACCATAGTTCCGAACCACCGCATAGAACAAATGCAACAGCCAACACAATGGAGCAGAAAACATGGCAAACCAACCGAAGGTCACCGTGTCATCCAAACCATACTTGGACAGCAGATCCGATCGTTTGGGCCCGGCAAAAAGACGATAACTTTGGCTGAAGTTAGGACGATCTTTGTCGATACTGGCGTCCAATGAAAGCATGTTATAAATGCGAAATGAAACATCAGTTGTCATTTCGTTCTTGCCTTTGGCCGGCAAATCACCAATGGCTCCGCCGAAACCGCTGTAACATCCAAAGGTGCTAACGGCATCTGTATTTGATTTCGCGGGCAACAATGCACTGGCGAAATAAAGCGTGTCCACCGCTGCATACCGGACAGTCCTGGCGTCGGCTTTTGATTCCGCAGGGAAAATTGGGAACGGACTATCACCACGTGCAGCGGCTACGATCTCTCCCCGTCCGAAAAATTCGTAAGGATCCGCCTCGGTACTGGCCACCAAGTCTCTGGCCCCGGCAGAATAGCCGATGTTCCAGAAACCGCCGTGCAATTTAATTTGATACCACCAACCTTCGATGGAAGTGGCAACCGGGCCGTTCAACTTGTAAGCCAATTCCTGCACTCGGCCGGTTTCGTTGAAGATCTCTAAGTCCATCTCAACGTGATAACCTTCAGCCGCAGGATTGGAAGCATCTTCGGCGCTGATTTCAGGCAATCGGTAACGCTTGACCACCCGAATGGTTCCCGCATCCGGCTCCGCCTGGCCCTCGGCTTCAACCGATTTGACACTCTTTTGCTGTAACAAAAAATCGGATGCTTTTTGCAGACGCTTGACAGCCGGCTTGGGCATTTGATACGCAAACTCAATGCAAGGCCGCCCAGCTTTGTCAGTGGTCTCTTTGCCAGCCCAATTCCCCCGTCGCATCGCCTGATCTAGGTCCGCCCAACTGACACCCGACGAATCTAATAGACTCATCTCTAAAGTGCTGGGGTAAGGGCCTGAAATCGCAGCACTTCGGTATTCGGGACCCAACAACTTCTTCGGACGGGCAGCCAGCGTCACATTCGCTTGGTACTGGGTCCAATTCTGCGCCTCGGCCAACGCTTGGGCAGCTCTTGACAGGCTGTCGGCTTCCTTCAAAGCATCAGCCACTGGATCCACAACCGTACCTGCTGACGATGGGTCAGCATCTTCGACCGGCCCCGCCGCATCCGGTTCACCAGGCTCTTGAACACCTGCTTCATCCTGTTTTTCAACAACCAAATTTGGAATCAAGGCGTTGGGTCCGGACACCTTTTGGGTTGGCTCGGCATCCTCTTGGGTTGGATTGTCCGTTGGCTTGTCCGTTGGATTGTCCGTTGGCTTGCCCGTTGGCTTGCCCGTTGGATTGCCCGTCTTATCTTCCGTCTTATCTTCCGTCGCTGCAGCTGGGGCGACTGGATCTACGACGGTCGTGGCTTCGCTGTTCCTCCTAGCCAAGACAACTTCAAATGTTTGGCCACCGCGAGTGTCGGCAAGCAGCGTTTCCAATTCGGCGTCCGATTCCACCGGCAAGCCATTGACGCTAATCAAACGATCGCCAACCTGAACCGGCAGGACTGCTGCATCTAGCGATGTTGCGTTTGCTAATGGACTACCGTTAGGAATGACGCGAATAATCGAACCGGGCAGACTGTCGATTTCCAGTTCCAAGTAGCCAAGGTAACCCGACTTGTTGTCGACTTCTCTGGTGATGAAACGGCCTTTGGCGTCGCGTTGTACCAATTCAATTCGACGAACACCGGCACCTTGATTATCGAAGGTCACCAATAGGCAATCCTTCGCGTCTTTCGCCAACGAACCCAAGGAAAAGAACTGGCGAGCGTTGCCCGTGGGTTGAAAAAAATCATCCCGCTTCCCCAATTGAGCCGCAGCAACAGCGGCCGGCTTGTTGACATTTTGCTGCTTCATTCCAAACGGATCAAGGAACGTAAAAACAAAAAACAGCAACAATCCCAACGACATCGTTGTTAGTAGCTGGCGGTTATCCACAACTATAAATCCAAATAAGTTAATGACGGATCCGCATCTTTTTCAGATCGATCCAATTGAAATTACCAGGCCAATGAAAATACTTGGCCAATGCCGCGTCCCGGGTATTCTCGGAAGAAAGAATCCGAAAAGCAAAAGGATGCGAGCCCTAGTTACCAGCTGTCGAACAAAATTGGGCCAACCTGGACACCGAAGGCACTGGGGAGAAAGCTTCCCAATGTCAATAACATGCAAGCGATTCCAAATTCCTATCGTCTGCAGCTTGGTTCGGCAAAGTCCCCAAACGACCATAATCGAGCGGATTCGTCGACTATCGCTTGGTATTGTCGCAATCATCCGCATTTTTCGCTACCCGAGTCCCCCTGCTAGGCACGTTTTGTCCTACCCCCAGGCCTCTGGCTACCTGACTTTATTGCGAATTCGCCGACGTTTGCCGCTTGTTTGTAATTATTGGTTTGCTATCAATGGCGACTGCCTGAGGAATCAATTGTCGGCTCAACCGTCGGAAACTAAGAGAGAAATTGCCCGGAAGTGGGAAGGTCGCCAAGAAAGTGAAAACGTCGCGGATCGTCCAGGCCGGTCACTCCAAAGCATCGCCATCGCCATCGGCGGAATCGGACTCCTGCTGCTGATCTTGATCGCGTTCTATTTTGGCATTGATCCCAAACCTCTAATGGATCAAATGGGCAAGCAAGTACCTGCCCCACAAAATCGACAGGATCCTGGCAGTGAGACCGTCGACGATGAAGCCAAGAAATTCATTAGCGTCATCTAGCGCGACACCGAAAAAATTGGGACAAAACTGTTCGCCGATCAACTGGAGGGACTCAGCGACAAGAAGCCTCGGTTGGTTATTTTCGATCGCCTAGATGCGACTCAGGGCTGCGGTCCAGCAAGAGCAGAATTTGGACCGTTTTACTGCCCAGCCGATGAGACCCTCTACGTTGATCCAACGTTTCTTGACGATCTGCGAAAATGGCATCGGACTCCTGGCGATTTTACTCAAGCGTATGTGATCGCTCACAAAGTGGCAAATCACGTCCAGCAAATCATTGGATTCAGCGCCCAAGTGGACAAGGTCCAGGCTCAAGGGAACGAAACCGCCACTAACCAAGCAGCCGTGCGTTTAGAGTTGCAGGCCGATTACCTGGCTGGCGTTGGGCTCATCATGCCCACAAGGAATTTCAAATTCTGGAAAAAGGCGATATCGAAGAAGGGATCACAGCGGCTAACCAGATCGGTGATGACACATTGATGAAAGAATCCGGCGTTCGAGTGCTTCGAGAACGCTTCACGCATGGCACCTCGGCCCAACGAGTCTATTGGTTTACCGAAAAAATCCAATCAATTTACATAAATAGATGCACCGGAATCTTTCGCCTTTCATACAAAGAACTGTGGGCACGTCCCGGGAGAAAACAAGCGACCCGATCGCCATAAAGAATCACCGTCTACCGACCACTGAGTAAATGGTGCTTCAAAAAAAGCCACCCAAACCAGATCCTAGGATCAACGTTTGGGTGGCTTGCTGCTCTTAACTTCTGGCTTTAAAATTAGCTCTCAATGCTGAAATTCTCGCAAATCTGCTTCAGATCGTTCATGAAATTCGCAGCGCCGACACCGTTTAAAATACGGTGGTCAAACGTTAGAGTAAACGTCACAGCCGACTGGAAGTGATAACCGTCGCCGCTCGGATTTGGCACCGGTTGCAGGTAAGTTTCACCCGTTGCCAAGGTCGCAACCGCAGGCGCGACAATCGCCGGGATTCCCATCCTCATGCCGACCTTTCCAATATTGGAAACCGTCACGGTGGTGGATTGATCCGCTTGATCTTGCCCATCACGTGCCAGTTCAATTTGTCGACCACAAGCTTCGAAAAATCCTGCCTGGCTTAGGGTGTCAGCATTCGCAACAACCGCGGTCACCAAGATGTCTTCAGGCAGACTTACCGCGATTCCAAGGTTGGTATGTCGATACTGATTTAGATTCTTGCCGTCAGAAGCAAGTGAACTGCGAAGCTTGGGATGATTCTTCAAAGCTTCCACAACGCACCACAGTGACATTACAAAACTGGTCGCTCCGCCAACCTGACGCGTCTGGGCTCGTGCCGCTTCAATCGCACTCCAGTTCACCTCGGTTTGAACCGTGACTGGAATCGTCTGCTGGGCGCTTCGGGTCATCCGGTAGTTCAATGTCAGTTGGTGCTTGGACAACGGCACCACTTGGTATTTTTCGATGCCTACGCCAGGGATCGACACCGCTTCTACACCGCCACTGGCGATGAAGCGATCCACATCATCGGGCATCAATTTATTGCCAACCGCAGGGATCTTTTCAGCAACCCCAAGCAAGCCTTTTTCCTTTAAGTACTTGCGTGTGCGAGGAGGAATCTTGACACCTGATTCGGTCTCACGCGCTATCGGCCCGCCACCATCGTCGTCATCATCGTCGCCGCTGGAAACGACGCTGGCCGAATTCGCTTCTGTATCATCTTGGGGACCGTGACCGGCCGCCATTTCCTGAGTCCCCTCAGCGACTTCCATCTTCGCAATCTCGGTGCCTATCGCCAAAACACTGCCGGTTTCTGTCGTCCACTCCACTAACGTGCCCTCGTAGGGCGATTCCACATCGGTGGTCGCTTTGTCGGTTTCCATGACGTAGATCGGATCATCCCGTCGAATGACATCGCCTGGCTTCTTCAGAAATTCAACCAGCAAGGCTTCCTGTAGTCCTTCGCCCAACTGAGGAATTCGAACGGAAATAATGGGCATGTTGACGACAGCTCCTGTGATTTTGGAAAACCAATAACGCTTTAAAAAAAGGAAATTAACGCCGGTGTGCCCCGATCGGTGTGCCCCGATCGGTG
>JBDNHU010000080.1:0-26859 GCA_041688615.1 Mariniblastus sp.
ATGATTGCCTCGGACGACCAGAAGATTTTGTTTTTGGATTGCGCAAGCGGAATCGCTGGCGATATGTTGATTGGCGCTTTTGTGGACCTGGGGCTGGACTTCAACGCTCTGCAGGAGAAACTGCTTTCATTGCCGTTGGGTGATGTCGAAATTTCTTTGCAGGCGGTCAAGAAGAAGGGCTTTGCGGCGAAGAAATTTGACGTGGCTTTCCCGCCGCAACACGCCCATCGTCACCTAAGTGATGTCGAAAAAATCCTGGATGCCAGCCAGATTGGTGAACGTGCGATCGCTCTGGCGAAGCGGATATTTGTGACGCTGGGTCAGGCCGAGGCAACGGTTCATGGAAGCGAACTGAAGAAAGTTCACTTCCATGAGGTCGGCGCGGTAGATTCTATCATCGACATTGCCGGCATTGCGATTGCCCTTGATACACTGAATATTCAGCAAGTTTTTTGTTCCGCTGTGACCACAGGCTTTGGTTCGATTACGATCGCCCATGGAACCGTCAGCGTTCCCGCGCCTGCAACCGCACTGCTTCTGCAAGGGATTCCTACTCTGGCAGGTGCCGCACAAGGGGAACTTGCGACTCCGACGGGTGCGGCGGTCCTCGCGGCGTTTGCCAATCCTGTGCTAGGCCTTCCCGAAATGAAAATTCTAGCGGTGGGAATGGGTGCAGGCACCAAAGATTTACCTGATCGCCCTAATGTCGTTCGGGCTTACCTGGGGCAGGCAAGGATCCAATCCGGACAAAAGCTAGTTTGGCCTGAACAAGATGCGTCGCAAACTCTCAATCCAACCAACGAATCTTCCGCCGCTGATTCGGGTAACACTTTTCTTCAAGATCAGTTGTGGCAACTTGATTGCAACATCGACGATGCAACAGGTCAACAAATTGCATTTTGTCAAAAGCAGTTATTCGATGCGGGCGTCAACGATTGCTTTGTAACCGCGATCCAAATGAAAAAGAATCGACCTGCCAGTCTGTTAACCGTTCTTTGCGACGATACGCACTTGTCCACAGTCGAACACCTCTTATTTACTCACACCCCCACCATTGGTATCAGACGACACAGAGTTTTTCGTTCGATCTTGCCTAGGGAAATCATCCAGGTCACTACCCTATGGGGCGATGTTTGGGTCAAGTTCGTTCAACGTCCCAAGCAACGATTGACCTTCTGTGTGGAATACGATGACTGCCAATCGATTGCCACAAAGCACCATTTGACACTAGACTTCGTGCGTAGCGAAATAGAAAATACGGTGCAGGAATTGATCGCAAATAAGACGTTAGGGACCGTCCGCAAATAAACTACCGAACTGCTATAGGAAGATTGTTGGTAGATCGGGGACAATGTCCCGATGCACGACGCACAAGTTATAGATGGATTGGAACTTAAGTTCAATTCGCTCATTGGGGATCTTGATGAGCGAGGGCGACGACGTTGGGCAGCTACCGAAGCTATGGCGCTCGGGTACGGCGGGGTTACAGCAGTCGCGCAAGCCACAGGGCTTTCGGATCGCACCATTCGCAACGGCATTAAGGAACTTCAGAGTGACAATCCCTTGCCAAGTGGTCGGCAACGACGAGGAGGCGGTGGGCGAAAACGTCTGGAGGAGACTCAGCTTGATTTAGTTGACGCAATTGATCGTCTCGTAGAGCCGACCGAGCGTGGCGACCCGCAGTCTCCGCTGCGGTGGACATGCAAAAGCTTGAGCAACCTGCAGCGTGAGCTTGCCTCGAAAGGTCATAACGTCGGACGCACGAAAATCTCCAAAGTGCTCCGGTCTTTGGGGTACTCGCTGCAGGGCAATCGAAAAACGCGAGAAGGCACAGATCATCCCGACCGCAATGCGCAGTTTGAACACATCGCCCGTCGTGTTCGCGCGTGTCAGCGGGGAGAAGGACGCCCGGCTGTCTCGGTCGACATTAAAAAGAAGGAAACGCTAGGAAAGAAGGCAAATGTCGGGAAGGAATACCGTCCCAAAGGCGAGCCGCTAGAGGTTGACACCCATGACTTTCCCGACAAAGAACTTGGTAAAGCGATTCCGTACGGTGTCTACGATATTGATTCAAACGAAGCTTGGGTGTCGGTCGGGATCAGTCGGGATACCGGCGAGTTTGCCGTCGAAGCAATCCGGCGCTGGTGGCGTCTGATGGGCAAGAAGCGATATAAGAAACCGAAGCGCCTACTAATCACCGCAGATAGCGGCGGAAGCAATGGACACCGAAATCGACTTTGGAAATATGAGCTGCAACGCCTAGCCAATCAGACTGGAATGATCATCGAGGTTTGCCACTATCCACCGGGCACGAGCAAATGGAATAAAATTGAACATCGACTATTCTGTCATATCACTCGCAACTGGCGAGGCGTTCCGCTAGAAAGCCATCAGGTTGTCGTCAGTCTTGTCAGCTCTACTCGCACCGATGCAGGGCTAGAAGTTCATTGCCAACTAGATGAAAATGATTACCTCAAAGGCCGCAAGATCAGCGACGCCAAAATGGCGGAAATCAAAATCAAACGTAATGCATTTCAGGGTGACTGGAACTATGAGATCGCGCCGAGACAAAAGTAAACTTCGGTAGTTTATTTGCGAACGGTCCCTTAGCTCCCTTTGATTAAGCCCGTTCGTTGGGATACACAAGTCGACCCCAAACCCAATGTTCACCCGCTTTGCTGCACTCACCCTCAGCCGCAACAACCCAAACGTGCCAGAGAAGTTGGTCTTGACCTGGGCTTTGCCTAGCCCGCCCGGCACAAACATCTTGAACACAAAAACATCCTGAAATGACGTGACTGTGAGTCACCGCAAATAAGTGAATTCCTTCAAGTTGAAAATCGCCTGGGCAACTGCGACCCATTTTTGAGTCTCATTGATTTCGCCGTTTGTCGGGTCGTTGGTCGACTGCAAGAAGTCCAAGAACCGGTTTAATTCCTCCTCACTTATTGGCCGCCCAAGCGCGTCCCAATACATTTGGCCAAGTCGCTGCTGGTCCGACCCTTCTTTAGAAATCACCCGTTCAGCCCAGGCCTGTGCCATCAACCCAACAAACGGATCATTCAGCATCGTCAGAGATTGAGCCGGGACATTCGACTGGTTGCGGCGTCCGATGGTCGAAAATGGAATCGGCGTATCAAAGGTCAACATAAACGGATTTAGGAAGTTTCGTCGCACTTCCAAGTACACACTGCGACGATTGTCACCATCCAAGGGCCCACTTTCGGGCCGACCTCGACCTTGCATGAAATCGCTCACAAACGTGGGGACACTGGGGCCATACATCTTTAAGTCCAATCGCCCACTTACCCAAAGCATCGTATCTCGAATGGCTTCGCCTTCAAGCCGCCGAACTGAAGCACAATGAAGCAAAGAATTCTTGGGATCCACCTGCCAGGACAGGTCGGGAGATTGGCTACTCATGGCGTAGGTTCTGGACAAGACAATTTGCCTGACCAATCCCTTGATCGACCACTGATCCTGCATAAACTTGGTCGCCAAATGGTCCAACAATTCGGGATGAGTCGGCAAGTCACCTAAAACACCAAAATTGTCGGGCGAAGTAACAATTCCTTTCCCCAACAGCACGTGCCAAACCCGATTCACCAGCACTCGGCTGGTAAGCGGATTCGAACTCGACACCACTTGGTTTGCCAAACGCAACCGCCCCGACTCATCGCCTTGCACATCGTCCCTATTCAGCCATGGCACCACGCTTGATTCCGAATCCTCAGCCGGTTTCAACGCAGTAATCAACCCGCGGGGTGCCAGAGTCCCCAAATTCTTGTGATTGCCGCGAATGTAGATTGCCTGGTCTTCTGGCGTTCCCGCTGTGGTTGCGTAAAACGTTCGCGTCGGAAACACTTGTTTTTGGAATATTGCGACATGTTTGGCGATGGAAAATAACCGCTCGTTCCGCTCAATTGCACCAGGATCGGTCGGAGAAAGTTCTGATCGCAGTTCCCTAATCCATTGCTGGATCGCAGCCCGATCGGCACCGTTTACATCGACAAGCTTCACCACACCAAGGTTGCCCGAAATCGATTCACGAAAAGAACGCTGACGGATCGTAGGATTTGGCTCATCCGCGTTTCCCTGGCCTTCTTGTGAGTCTTGAACAGCGGTGGGTCGAAAGCTAGGAATTCCAATTGTGTCAGAATCATACGCACCGCTAACCGCCAACAATATCTCGGCCAGTGCCTGGGTAGAATCTAAGGTCTCACGTTGGCGACAAATTTCAGTCAACAAAGGACTGGGCGCCGTGGCTGGATTTTCGCCTCCCATCCAGATTTCATCGACCGCGATCTGACCACCGCCATCGTCAATCAATTCAATAAACGCTCGATGCCCCAAATACTTTCCAATGTCACCACTTAGCGTTCGCCAAGTGTACCCAGCACTGTTATGCGTCACCATGCAATCGCCAAACAACAACCCATTGAATTGATTCATTCGGAAACTGTCGATCACTAACCGAACCTTTGCGTCGTTACCTTTCATCCGAAAATGAAGACGCGGAGCGGTTATTTCAAAGGTCGGCGACCGCAAATGCCCAACAAAATTCGGACCCAAAAATCCGCTGTCCACTGTTTCCGGATTATTGACAGCCCATGCGTTATCTTGAAGGCTGAATGTGCTAATCGAACCCACCGCCCTCCGAAAAGCCCATCCGGTATCCTTCCAATCATTGGCCGAGTTTCGTGAAAAATCAGAAACCAAAATCGCTTGCGACCGAAATACTTCCGCCTGCTTCACCTCTTCCAGAATTTCCTGGCGAAACTGATTCCACCATTGTTGCACAGAAACCTCAGGTGACCGGCTGGCGTAGGAACGCAGGAGTCGCAAAGGACTCTTCTGATCTAACGCCAATTTATCGGTACTCAGTTCCTTCTGCACGAAACGATCAAAGCGACCGGTTGGACCTTCCTCTAGGTGGTCTGGCAATACAGGCTTATCATCTGCGTCCACCTCTTCGCCAGTTTCTTGCCGTGCATCATTGGAATCGTCCGATGTGACCAATTCTTGCAACGAATCCAACCTTCTAGCATTGGCAACCTTGTGCGAGTGTTCTTCATCGATCGCATTTAACAGACCCAGGAAATCGTCGCTGCCTAGCGGGGAATCCTGCCAACTTTGTCGCTGTTCCAGTAGCAATTGTGCTGCGACTTGGTTCAAATCAACCGTGCTGCGAAAGTTGGCTTCTACCTTTTTGTCTTCATCCAACACCCCGATATCTCGCCTGGTACTTTGCAAGATCCCAGCCAAGGAATAGTAGTCCTGAGCGCTTATCGCATCGAACTTGTGGTCATGACAACGAGCACAAGCAATCGTCATTCCCAGGAAAGTTTTCCCAAAAACATCGATCTGGTTGTCGATTCGATTCGCCTCATCGCCCAAAACATCAACCGGCGCATGATTCGCTTCACCAAGGTACCAAAATGCTGTGGCAATCTGCGATTCATTAAAATGGTGCTCCGGATTTTCACGTGGATCGGGCAAAAGATCACCGGCAATATGTTCCGCCACAAATCGATCGTAACCCACGTCTGAATTGAACGCTCGGATCACGTAATCACGATATTCACTGGCATTAAGTAACGGATAATCAAATTCGTGACCCGCCGTTTCTGCATAACGCACCAGGTCCATCCAATGCCGAGCCCAGCGTTCCCCGAAAGTGGGCGAAGCCAAGAGACGATCAACTACCTTTGATCGAATCGTAGCTTGCAATGCCTGCGACCCATTCGAAACTGCGGCAGCGTCTTCCATATCCTTGACGAACATCTGGACCTGCTGGGCCGTCGGAGGTAGCCCGGACAAGTCAAACGTCACACGTCGCAACCAAGTCGTAAGATCGGCATCCGCGGCTGGACTTAACTTCTTGTCCTCTAGCTTGGCCAGGATGAATCGATCTAGCGGCTGTCGCTGCCAATCGGTCGCATTAACTTTTGGTAATGACGGGTTGTCAATCGCTTGCCAAGCCCAGTGCGAATCCCGGCGACCCTGCAAGTCAAATTCAGTATCAGCTTTTCGCCTGACGTCATCCTCCAATGGCCAGGGTGCTTGATCATCAACCCAACGCATCAATGTCGCAATTTCATCCAGGGACATTTTTTGGTCGGGCGGCATTTGCACTCGGTCACCATAGCGAACCGCTTCGATCAATAGGCTTCGAGTCGTATCCCCGGGCTCGATCGCCGCACCTGAATCGCCGCCAATCAAAATGTCTTTGCGAGACGCCAGACTTAACCCACCGGCCAGTTCCTGACTGTCAGGACCATGGCACTAAAAGCAACGTTCAACCAGTATCGGTCGAACTTCGGTTTCAAAGAATTCCAATTGCGACGCTGAAAAATCGGGCGCCTTCGTTTCGTCCGATACTCGATTACGTGTCTGAGACGGCTCCTGTGGCGCGCTAAAGACCGTATTAGTGCATGACACCAGGAACGACCCACCTACTAACATCCCAAGGAACAGTGTGAGATAAGTGGGTGTGAGATAAGTGGGTGTGAGATAAGTGGGTGTGAAATAAGTGGGTGTGACGGTAAACGCAGACACTCGAGTGTTCGTCCAAACTCGATTGCGATTCGCTGGGGTAGGCATGTTTACGCTTCAGTAATGCAGCACATGTTCAACCTTTTGATCATTGCAAAGAACGCGGTTGCATCCATGTCGATAATCAAAAAGCGTGGGGTGGGGTGGGGCAGGCAGGCGAACCAAAGTTGCAACAAGATTCGCGAAACGGCCCAGGCAATTTAGTATACCATTTTTCAAGCGGCCCAAATGGGGGAACTCGTCCGTCCACTACCGTTGCTTGATTCATCGTTTCGCGGCGAGCCATTTCAGTTACAGCCAGACCGTTAATGACACCGCTTGTGACCCAAGCCCAACGTAGAGTGTAGGATTATCTTGGTCCAACGGCAATGAATCACCGACGCCGGTGCAAAGTTATCCCCAAAACCGAGGCAATTATGACTCCAATTAGCTTGAGGCAACTTATGCCCGCTTTGATTCTTGCAGTTCTGCTGGCCGATGCTGTCTGCGTGCAAGGGTCGCCCGTGGTGCAAGAGTCCAGCGGACAGAACCTCGCTGATTCACTCGCTAATGAGTCCAGCAGTCCAACTAACCGTGCCCAGGGTGCGAACAATCAAGATTACCTAGTCATTGCCCAACAGGTAATCAGAATCGTGGAAGACAACTTCTATTCAACGGACAAGTTCAATCAGGCCTACCAATTGGCCAAACAACAACTGTTGGACGTGGCTCAAACGTGCCAGAACCGTCAAGAATTCGCCACATCGATGAATAGGTGCCTGGCATCATTAAAGGCGTCACACACTTACTATTTGACTCCAGAAGAAGTGGAATATTACCATCTAGCGGCAATCTTTGAAAAGGTTCCCGCGGTGCAAGCGATGCTTAAAGAACAGCACGTCACCTATCCTACAATTGGGGTGGTGACCCAATGGATTCAAGATCAATGGGTGGTGGTGTCGGTCTTGCCAGATGGACCAAGTGACGGTCTTCTTCAAGTGGGTGACGTATTGCGAGTGACCGGCAATCTGCCGTTCAGTCCAGTTGCTTCGCTTAGATCCCGTATTGACCACCCAACGCAATTCCAAATCAAACGCAGTGGCACCGCAATGACGCTGACAATCGTGCCCAAACTTGTGCGCCCCAAGCAGGAACTTTTGGATGCGATGAATTCAAGCATTAAGATTCACAAAATTGAAGGTCGCAAGATCGGTTACGTCCACATCTACTCTTACGCAGGCATCGAATATCAAAACGCTCTTGAAGAATCCATTGCATGGGGAGTGTTGAAGGACGCCGACGCTTTGGTGATCGACTTGCGATTCGGCCCAGGTGGGGCTGACACAAAGTATCTAAATATCTTTAATCAGAATATTCCCAAGTTAATCATGATCGATCCAAAAGGGAACCAAACGGTCATTGATCCTCAGTGGAGAAAACCCGCCGTCCTCTTGGTCGATCCGACCAGTCGCAGCGGCAAGGAAGTTTTCGCGTATGGTGCAAAGAAGTTCGGTTACGCAAAAATCGTCGGCGGACCAACCGCAGGCGCCGTGTTAGCGGGTAGCCCATTCCCCATCAGCAACGGAGATCTTTTGTACTTGGCGGTACGGGACGTCATCGTTGATGGTATTCAGTTGGAAGGAAAGCCGGTGCAACCTGACATTTCAGTCGTTTGGAACCCAATTGATTGCAATGGACGCGACCAGCAAATCGAAACCAGTCTTCTTGAAGCGGCCAAAATGTCTAAATCCGCCTCAAAGCAAAACAGGCCATGAACCTCGCCAGCGCCCACCGGGTCAACACACCGCCGTTTAGGTGAACAAGCTTATCGCAGTGGACAGATCTACCACGATTCTGCCGTCCAGCCCTACCCACCCGGCTTTGCCAAGAATTAAACGCCAACATTGTCTTCAAAGATGCAAACACTACTGGTCCCAAAAGACGCATGCTAAATTCGTGTCATAAAAAAGGACGCAGCCTGGATCCAGGCGCGTCCTTTCTGGTTGGACCGCGTTCGCATGTCACCATACCGTTCCAGGCACTATTCTTCTTCTTTTTGGGCGTCTTTCAATTGCTGGTACTTCGCTTTGTATTTTTCCCAAAGCCGAACATGCTTACTGGATAAGTCGATGGTGCGTCCTTGGATAAACGCCATCTCCACTTTCGACTGAATTTCTAATGGATTTCCATCGGTTACGATCAAGGTGGCATCCTTATTCACGTCCAGCGAACCAACACGATCAGCAACACCGTAAATTTCTGCCGGCGAAAGCGTAATCGAACGAATCGCCTGCGGAATTTCTAATCCAAATGCAACTGCAGTCGCCGCATGATAAGGCAAATTTCGACTGTTCCAAGTTTCGCTACGACCGGTTCCAGAAATACAAAATCGAACTCCTGCCTTTTGCAATCTTGCGGGTAGTGTGTAACTGGCATCGTATTGATCACTGCGATACTGCGGCAATCGATGGGTCGCCGCAATCACGACCGGAACGTCATGCTTCTTCAACAACTCTGCACAGTCTTCGGCATCGTAACCACCCAGAATGATCAGTTTTAGATTTTCGCGAGCCGCAAAACCGACTGCTGACTCAATTTGGCCGATCGAATCAGCTACTGCAATAATTGGCATCTGACCACTGGCCACCTTCACCAATGCATCCAGCCGAAGATCGACCGGTTGTTTGTCGGGGTCGGCCTCTCGAAGCGATGCATACTGCTTGGATTCGTCCAAAAGATCCTTGATTTCTTTCAATGGATCAGCTGATGCTACTGCCTCCCCACCGCGCCGCCGACCAAATCGTTGTCCGCTTGGCCAGCTGAATACCATGCCCACGTTTGGTTTCACCGTCATGTCTTCATAAGTCCAACCATCCATTTGCATAACCGATGCTTGTCCAGCGATGCGACCACCCACTGGTGCGGTCAAAGCCAGTAGAACACCGTTGGCCCGAGTCACGGGAATTAAGGCACTATCGGGATTCACTGCCAGATTGGCCTTCACATTCGGATTGATCGAACCAACCTCTGAAGAGTCAACCGTTGCACGAGTCGAACTGAATTCAGTCAGGCCCAACTGCGAATGACCCTCAAACATTCCCGGGTAAACATGCTTGCCTTCCACATCGATGACCTGAGCGTCCTGAGGCAGCGACAGATCCTTGCCGATTGCAACAATCTTGCCATCGGCGAAAAGAATCATCCCTTCTTCGATGTCAGGTCCGCTAACTGGATGGATCGTCCCGCCTACCAACGCAATCGGTTTTGCCTGCGGTGCCGCCGATGGAATTTCATCCGCAGATACGTTCGCTCCCCAAACACACAAAGTCAGTACCACGCCAGCGAACAGTAGTCCGATTCGACCTAAACTTTGAACGCCGAAGCTAGGTTTGCGTTTCGAATGACATTGATCAACACTTCTTATCATGAATTTATCTCGTCTTATAGTTTGATTTAATGAACTTACACTTCGAAAAAAGCAACTCATTGTTAGTGTCCTTTCGCATTGCAAAATTCATCGTATCGAGGCCAAAACCGAGAAGGATCTGTATCCGTATCTTCACCTGGTGCGGCCATTTCCGAACCCGTATCCAAGATCTTTTGAATCAAGGTTTGCCGAGCGGCTTGCATTTGAGTGCGAGTCGTGGCTTCGACCTGGCGATCAAAATATTTGCCGCCATCGATCCAAGTTTGATCCACTCGTGAAAGTGTGGACAACGGCGATCCTGTCCAAACGACCACGTCAGCGTGCTTCCCGACTTCGATCGATCCTACATATTGGTCAACTCGAAGTTGTCGCGCAGGATTCAAGGTCACAAACTTTAACGCTTCATCAGGTTCAACCCCACCATACTTGACCGCTTTTGCAGCTTCATGATTCAAGCGTCGACCCAGTTCCGGATCGTCAGAATTGAAGCTAACGATCACACCTTGTTCGTGCATCAAAGATCCTGCATACGGGATCGCATCAGCCACTTCGATCTTGTAGGCCCACCAATCGGCAAACGCACTTGCCATCGCACCGTGCTTCTTCATCGCGTCGGCAACTTTGTAACCTTCAAGAATGTGTTGGAAGGTACCAATCTGAATTCCAAAATCATCCAGCGTGCGAATCAACGCCAAGATTTCATCCTGACGATAGCTGTGACAATGTACCCAACGGGTCCCTTCCACAATTTCTGCCAACGCTTTCAATTCCAAATCAATTCGTGGTGGCAGACCGGTTCGCTGAGTTTCCCACTGTCGATGTTGCAAGCGGTATTCATTCGCACTGTAGAATGCATCGCGAATAATCTGTTCAACGCCCATCCGGCTACCAGGGTAGCGAGTCTGAGCTTGGCTGCCGTTACTGCGTTTGACATTCTCACCCAAGGCAAACTTAATTCCTTGTGGCGCCTGGGCGAACTTCATCGCCTCGTCCCCGGAACCCCAACGAAGTTTGATCACTTGATTCTGGCCGCCAATTGGATTTGCCGAACCGTGCAGAATGTTGGCGGAGGTTGTGCCACCAGCCAATTGTCGATAAATGGTCATGTCGTTACAGTCCACCAAATCGCCAATGCGAACCTCGGCGGTGATCGCTTGCGAACTTTCGTTCACTCCACTGTCAGTCGCCATGTGCGAATGACAATCGATGATCCCTGGCGATAGGTGTCGACCATCGCCTTGGACGACCATGGTCCCTTCAGCAATTTGAAATTCTTCACCTGCCTTGTAAACAGCCTTGATCATGCCATTGCCAATTAGAACCGAACCGCCCTGAATGATTCCATCGGATCCACTCGTCCAAACGGTAAAATTACTAAACAAAACCAGTTCTTCTGCTTTGGGCAATTCCGTTTGGCCGAACGCGCCTAACGGATAATTGACCGCAAACGAAGCCTGCTTCGATTTACCTTCAATCTTCTTTGGCTTTTCAGGTTCCGGTTTTGCTGCATCTGCTTCTTCGGTCTCAACTTCTCCCTCTGCCGGTTTCGCTTCGTCGCTCGGAGCGGTTTCTGGGCTAGTTTCTACTTCGGCTTTCATGCGATTTAAGGTTAAACCCGTCGCGGTACCATCAGGCCAAACAAAACGACCCAAAATCGAGTCCCCTTCGACTGAATCAATGATCAAGCTCCAACGGGCAACCCCTTTTTCGTTCAACGATTTGCCCTGCACCGTACCCGAAAGCACTACGCCATCAAGTTTGATGTTGTCAAACTTTGCTGGAGATTTCGACTTGCTGCCTCGTCCCGACCCTCGCTTGGCTGGATTGTCGGTGCCCGCTTTTGATGGTTGCTCAGTTTCCTCAACCAAATCGTCTGTCGTTCCCTCGTCCTTTGCAGTTCCTGGGTCAGTAGTGTCTGAATCAGCACTCTCCGATTCTGCGGGGAAATCAGATTTTTCGGCGTCTGGCTGAGCAGCTTCGGTTTCTTTCGAAGCGTCGTCTTTCTCTTGGGTCACCAATTCAATTGAGTACTTACCACCAAGAGATTTAACTTCGACATTCAAATTCAGTTCTGACTTTTCACCACTAGCAGCTACGATCAGATTCCATTTAGCGTCAATTTTGGACGCTGGTTCTGGCTTGGATTCGTAGCGAACACCCGCAACCCACGTTTCAGTAACCTTGCTTTTAGAATCAAATAATTCCCCATCGGTCACAACGAAACTGGCCAATTTCCCTCTTTCCAGAGTTCCCAATTGGTCTTGAACGCCAAGAATCTCAGCCGCTCCAACCGTCAGTGCTCGCAGCGCATCCGTAGGGGACAAGCCGCGTTCGACAGCGGTTCGAACTTGCTTCAAGAACGAACCAGGACTCTCCAGCCCACGAGTCGTGAATGCCAACTTCACGCCAGCAGCCGCCAAACGACCTGGATTTTCAGGCGCATGGTCCCAATGCATCAAGGTTTCTAACGACACAGAACGGGCCTCGGACAAAGAAGCCACATTCGGAGCCTTTGGGAAATCTAATGGGCAAATAATCGCTCGACCCGTCGCCGCCACCTCATCCAAACGTCGGTACTCTCTGCCCGAACCCAAGACCACCAAACCCACACCGAATTCCCTCGCAAATCGATCCGCGCGTAACACGAACAATTCGTTGGAAGTTTCCACGAATAATGAGCGGTCGCCGGCAACCACTTCGCCTAAAATCGCCAACGAAGTGTTAACCTCAGGTCGTTCAACTGATGGATTCGCATTGACCACCTTCCAAGCCTCTTGATACCACTTGGCATCATAAAATGCCTGCCGCGCCAGCGCTACCGCGCCCATTGGAGAGCTGGGGTAGCCACCGCCGCGTGAACCGCGAGACACAGTCAACTCCGCCTGCTGACCAATACCTTCTTTGATAATTCGTCGGGCTGGATTTTCCGAACCGCCCACCGAGGCAACCGCTCCGGTTCCATCGATGATTGCACCCTTGGGAGCATACATCATCGCGACGATGCCCTGCTGGCGCCGTACCGAGTCATCGGTCATCTCGGCCGTCAAGTAATCGACGATGTCCAACTCAGGTCGAACTCGACTGTTCCAATAGGCTTGCTTTCCAGCCTCAGACTCGACGGCCACATCATGGTAGGCGTCGATAAATCCTGGATAGATGGTCTTGCCCGTTAAGTCGTAAGTTGGCACTCCCTGAGGGATCGCAACCTTCGCGACTTCACCGATCGCAATGATTTTACCTTGATCAATCACCATCGCGCCCTGGGCGATTTCCGCACCAATCGATGGAATAATCCGGGCACCAGTGATCGCAAACCGCTGCGGCCTATGACTGTGCAGGCCATCTTCCTGCTTACTTTCGTCCACGTATTGCGCCCAAGCTAAGCTTGGCACCAGACCAAGCAATAACCATGACACCGCGAACAACTTTAAACAAATCCGAACGATACTGTCATTGCAGCCCGTCGCTCTCGATTCCATTGGCATTCTCATCGATTCAAGACACTTCGAAACAAGGAAGAATTAACATCCTGGGACCAATCCCAAAGATGGCGGCTAACATACACAACTAATGGTGACAGGCGTTGGACTAGTCAATTCCAACTTAACAATGCGGCCCAAATTTCTGACAATCACAAAGGTAAACCACAACTCCTAGGCTAGGAATCTTTCGCTTGGTTTGCCACCTGAAGAACGATCTCCAACTTGCTGGCCATCAGTCATCGCATCAAGCAAATGAGTTTCAACCTCAAGTTCAAACCGTTTCAATACGGTTCCAAGAGCGGTAACCACAGCATAATCGCCCAAAAGTTGACGACCAACACTTCGGCAAAATGCGAGTCAATTTTCCATCAACTTTCGGATCAACAAGGCAAATTGAGCCTAAAGATCCGAAAAATCGGTCGGTGACAACATCCAATTGGTGATGCCCGAGACCGTGTCTTTGTAGATTTCCATCTTTTTCATCTGATCCCACTTAGGATGGGCTAAAAAAGCTTGCCAATGAACCTTGTGCTCTTCTGGGTTAGCGGCGCTTAACATATAGATCAAATTTGGACAGTCGGATCCCACCAATGTCGAACCATAAAATACTGGCCCCATTTTTACGTCACGCATGACATCGATTTCGCCATCATTGAACATCGCGACTTTTCGTCGCGCGTGGTCCTCGGTATGACTCTTATACAGACGCAGTTCGAACATCCGAGTCTGCTTTTCAGTGATCAAGTCCGATGTCTCGATAACCGGCATACCTTCGAACGCTTTCATGAAGCGACTTTCAATTCGATCGAACGCCGGATCCTTCAGCGGGCGATCAAAATAATCTTTGGCGGCCGCCTGATAAGTTTCGTCCGCTTCCAAAGTATCATTCAGGTTGCCAAATTGTTCCATGGATTGAAACGGGATCAACACGAACATTGAAAAGTCGCTTGACCCTTCCATCGCTTTGAAAACACCGATGCGATCGATCTCCATGCGCTTAAGTGCTGGAACCAAGGCGTCTTCCAGATAGTCGCTGACCATTGCTTGCTTGTCGGCGTTCTGGTTCCGATAGATCCGCAATTCGTAGTACTCTTGCGGGGCAACTTTGGTCTGTTTTACGCTTACGCTGACCCAATCTTGCTTGGATTGGTGTTGTGCCAATTCTTGGCCACACAGCGAACTGGCATTTGCGAAACACACGATCGCAATCAACCCAGCAAGGATCGAATCTCTATTCCAAAATTGCACCACAGCCAAGACTCCGAATAAAGGTATTTGAATTAACGACTTCCTGACCAAACCGCCAAACTTTGGCTTTCACGTTCAATCACGCCGCCAATCGGACGACATCGATCTACTTTGGTAACGTACTTGTGCGCCTGTTTTCAAGGCCCCGTTTTCAAGGCCCCGTTTTCATGGACCCGTTTTCATGGACCCGTTTTCAATGCCCCGTTTCCAATGACCTGTCTTTCCGCCCAACTTCTCTTCCAATTGTATTTGCGAAACGGTCATCGCACGATCGATCGCTTTGCACATATCATAAACCGTCAACGCCGCAATCGAGACCGCCGTCAGCGCTTCCATTTCAATCCCGGTTTGCCCTGAAGTCTTGACCGTTGCCATGACTCGTAACTTATTGCTATCGATAAATTCAAAATCAATGGATGCCGAACTAATCGGTAAACTATGGCAAAGCGGAATCAATTCGTCGGTCCGTTTGGCAGCCATGATTCCCGCCAATCTAGCCACTTGCAAGACGTCGCCCTTGGAAATTTGCCCGAGGCGAATCCGTTGCAAAGTTTCTTCTTCCATGACGACCAAACCCGACGCAATAGCCACTCGGTCGCTAATTGGCTTGTGACCAACGTCCACCATCCTGGCGTTTCCAGCATCATCGAAATGACTCAAGTCGTTGGATAGATTCATGGACGACTCTGCAAACAAATAGATGATGAAACAACCGATCAACGACCGCCCGTCGGATCCCTGGCTTGACTACAACTTAAACCGTTTCAACAGACGAGGCGATATGGCTGTCCCTCGCCCGATTGAATTTAAACAGGCATTCATTTTTGCCGTTACGGTCGAATGGTGGCACCGGTAGCAAGCAGCAATGGTAAGCCAAGCGTTTGGCGCATGAAAAAGCACAAGGAAATCACGAGAAGGAACTCCCTGGTGCTGATATAATTCCAATTGTCGGTCCACTAGCTACTCAGCGAGAAGCCCAGGGTCGAGCGGGGCAACCGGTCGGACTAACTGCGTTTGAGAACCACTCCAGCCAACGGAGGCAAGTTTAGGTTCACTGACCAAGGGCGGCCCTGAGCCTCAATCGGTTCGGCTTCCACCGCTCCGATTCCCACGTTGGAACCGCCATAGTATTGCGAATCCGAATTCAACAATTCTGAAAAGCGACCCGGTCCGTCCACGCCAACACGATAATTTCCACGAACCACCGGCGTAAAGTTGAACGCAACCAAAGTCGAATCTGCTGGGTCTTTGGCCTTCCTTAAGTAAGCCAACACACTTGCTTCTGCGCTCATGCAGTCAACCCATTCAAATCCTTCGCTATCAAAGTCAAGTTGATGTAACGAAGGTTGTTGCGTGTACAAGAGGTTCAAGTCGGACATCAGTTTTTTCAGTCCGCCGTGGGTGTCAAACTTCAGAAGTTCCCATTCCAAATCACGGTTATGATTCCATTCAGTCCACTGACCAAATTCACCGCCCATGAACAAAAGCTTTTTGCCTGGATGCGTCCACATGTAAGTGTACAGCAATCGCAAGTTCGCAAATTTCTGCCACGGATCGCCAGGCATTTGGTCGAGTAATGATTTCTTACCATGAACCACTTCGTCATGCGAAAGCGGTAGCATAAAGTTTTCGTG
The DNA here is from genome assembly GCA_041688615.1 of Mariniblastus sp. Taxonomy (GTDB): domain Bacteria; phylum Planctomycetota; class Planctomycetia; order Pirellulales; family Pirellulaceae; genus M30B19. Next base: position 16,326 of record JBDNHU010000080.1, read on the forward strand.
AAACGCATAGATCAAAGAAAACGTTAGCTCGTTGTGATGATACTTGCGGTGGACCGGATCGTTCTTAAAGTACTGCAGCGTGTCATTCATCCAGCCCATGTTCCACTTCAGACTGAAGCCCAAACCGCCAGCACTTACGGGTTTGGACACACCCTCCCAAGCAGTACTTTCTTCGGCAATAGTCAACACGCCAGGGAATTCCCCATGGACCACTTCATTGAATTCCTTCAAGAAGGAAATCGCTTCTAGATTCTCTCGGCCACCATGCTGGTTTGGGATCCACTGATCGCCTTCTCGGCTATAGTCCAAGTACAACATTGACGCGACCGCGTCGACTCGAAGGCCGTCGATGTGATACTTATCTAACCAGAAAAGCGCATTAGCAACCAAGAAGTTCCTGACTTCATTCCGGCCATAATTGAAAATCAACGTGCCCCAGTCGGGATGTTCACCCTGCCTTGGATCACTGTGTTCATACATGGCAGTGCCATCAAACTTGGCCAACCCATGCATGTCTTTAGGGAAGTGAGCGGGTACCCAATCGATGATCACACCAATTCCGTTTTGATGACAATGATCGACAAAGTACATAAAATCTTCAGGGGTACCGTAACGGCTGGTCACCGCAAAGTAGCCTACCGTTTGGTAGCCCCAACTGCCCGTAAATGGATGCTCGCTGATGGGCATCAATTCCAAGTGCGTGTAATTCATCTCTTTGCAGTAGTTGACCAAGCGATCGGCCAAGTCACGGTAGTTCAACCAGCCGTTGTCAGCTTTGGGATCCTGTTGCCACGAACCCAAATGAACTTCGTAAACGCTAATCGGTTGTTCTAATTGATTGATCGCTCCGCGACGATCCACCCATTGTTGATCATTCCATTGGTAAGAATTTAGATCAGCCACAATCGACGCAGTTTTAGGCGGCACTTCTGCAAAGAAGCCCAACGGGTCGCAACGTTCGGTGCTGACTCCGTCTTGGCCGGACACATGAAATTTGTACAACGACCCAACGGTCATATCAGGGACAAATAATTCCCAAACTCCCGTTCCGCCCTTCAGCTTTCGCATGGGGTGGCAACGATAGTCCCATGAATTAAATTCACCAACGACGCTAATTCCTTTCGCGTCGGGTGCCCAAACACCAAAATTAATTCCGTGCACGCCGTCGACTGCACGCTTGTGCGCGCCCAACACATCGTACAGTCGGCGGTGATTCCCTTCGCCAATCAAATATTGATCAAAGTCGGTTAGCATTGGTTTGATCGCGTAAGAATCCATCGTAGTCCTTATTCCTCCACTTGCGGTATTGTGCCCGATACGATAATTCGGTCCCGTTGCGTCCTCATTTTTCCAAGGACAATGGCCTTCGTAGAACCCGGCCGGGTGAACCTTCTTCATAGCAATTTGAGTGCCATTGCCGGGATGTTGCAACCATGCCGCTTTCGCATCGGGCAAAAAAGTACGTACGTGGACACTGCCTTGAGAACAACCTGGTCGGCAAATGGGACCTAACAGGCGTTCAGGGGATTCTAATTGCCCCGCAAACAATTGATCAATATCTTGCAACGAAATCGTTGATGGTGCAAAGGTGGCATTCATAGCCGATTCACTTCCCTTTCCATGGGACTTCTTGTTTCACGCTGCCTAATGGCTGGGCAACTATCGATAAATTCAATCTTCGAACCGTCTGCACGATAGGTTCAACTACACTCAAAATGTTCTAATTAGTCAAGCATTCCTACAAACACAAGCTCGGAAACACGATTCAAGCCATCGTTCCAATTGGCTGGACCGCGTAACCGTGGCGCCCGACTATTCAAACACCCCGTCACCTAACTAGGGACACAGTCCCAGGCAAAGGCTGCGATCGGCAGTCATTTAGCAAACAGCTTTTACGATCCAAAGCGGCAGTTGGTTATTTACAAACCAACCGCTAAACCTTCCACCGCATCCATTCTGGCACCAAGCACCAAACTGTCTTACTTGAATGTGACGCCATTGTTCCTGTAATACGCAATTGCTCATTACAAGTTAACGCACCAAACGGTAAACACCACAGCTTTCAACTTCGGTCGAAACTTACGAAACCAATTCAGGAACGTGATCCCACCGAAGGTCCAGTTCGCGACCGACAACTTGGGCCGCCAACATCCAACGGCGATTCAATCCCGTTTGCATGTCTAATGAATCGGTTTGAATTTCGTTCACGTCGCCACCAATTTGTTGCATGCGGATTCGTTGCCGACGCCGTGCAAAGTGAGGCTTGGGAACCGCTGACACCGCCGCGCTGTCTACTCGATAGAAGCGGCATTGCAGGTGATGAAAATTCAACGCATTGTCCACGCGTTTCCAAAGGTCGGAGTAGTTGATGTCGGTCACTTCGCCGAAGCGATGCCACTTCCAATCATTCTCTCGCCACTCATCTAAGCCGTATCTGAGTCCGCGGATAATGTAACGATTATCCGTGACCAAAGTCACTTTTGTTGGCTGTTCCAAGGCTTCAAGGCTGCGAACCAAGGTTAGCAAAGCTAATCGTTCACCGAAAATCCCCGGCTCAAAGTCCGATGCATCCAGTGATTCAGGCTGCGTTTCTTCGCTGAAAGAAGGCATCAGCAAAAACCGCCAGTAGCCACCGTCTTCATTCGACATTTTGCTTTGCGTCTGCATTAACAGTAAAGCACGATCCATAGTGTCGGTCATCGATTTCTTCCGTACATTGACAAGCCAATTGCTTTTCAAATCAAACGGTCTCTGCCAAAGATTCGATCTCACTATGTTGCAGGTTTTGCATGTTCACAGTAAGAACAAACGATCACAGGCGTACCGCGGATCACCTGCAGTAACGAAACACGACTTTCCTTCTGTCGTCACTTCTTACTGAGGCGGTAAACTCTACCCGATAGTTTTTGATTGCCTGGTTAAAAAACACAACCTATTTGAACACTTGCCTGTGACTTTACCGATTATTCACTTGATGATTCTGGTAACCATTGGCGAAAGTTTGCCGAAGAAAGATTGACCCTCAGGCTTTATTGATCGTGACCGTCGGAATAGGCTAAAGAAGCAAGCGTGCTTTGGCTTGGGCAAGTCACTTGATGCTGAAATCTGAAAGCACCTACCGCAACAGCATCGCAATCCACCAGCGACACACCGTCTAAGCAGTTTGCGCAACGAGTCCGATTGCAAATGAAAGCGATTTAGCGGCATAGTGATCTTGAATCGGTATCAACGAACCGATCTTCCGGACCGATCAACGAAATCACCTACGCAGACACGCAAGCGAAGTGCATTCGAACGAAAGGAAAACCAATTAAATCAAAAACAACCGTCCGCAACCCAATGGCATAACGCTGGCCGTGCCAGCGGTCAGTTGTCCTGGGATTGGCTAATGGTTAAGACGCTGTGGCGAACGCAACATTTTCCGTGCCACCGACCACCAACCCGGTTGTTCCAAGTCGCGGTAAGGTGAATCCTGGGGTAGTTCTGCCATCAAGAATTGATGGGCTCGAGATAAATTATGGTAGGGCATCGAAGGAAACATGTGATGCAAAGCGTGATACTGAATAGCGAATGGGAAGAACAACCAAGTTAGAGGATCTTTCCCCACAAAATTACATGAATCCATAATATGCTGCGACATCGACAATTTCTCGCCGTGTCCTTCAAAATGATGGTCGGCCAGTTGTCGCAATTGATTCATCACCACCACAGTCGCGCCCAGCAAATAAAGCAACAACATCCTCGAAGGCTGCGTGGCACCGAAATAAACGGCCATTGGAATCGCCGCCGCACGGGCAAAGCACAACAACTCAACCACAGTGAATACCGTTTTGTCCATCCGCTCGATCGGGCGTTGATATTGCCAATTAAACGTAAACGCTGACAGCCGACGCAATGTGAAATTCCGAATCTTGGGACTTAGAAAGGTCAACGGTGCCAACAGAAATCGCAAGAACACAACCACCGGAAACAGAACCACAAACGAAAAGTAGAGAACCAAGTTCAATACGTTTCCACGCTCGCATACATTAACCACATACTCGGGATCCTCGGCTGTCCCATACATTCGTTGCGTATGATGATCACGGTGATGACTGGTGAAGAACGTCGACGGGGTCAAAGTGGGGATCCCAACCAGCAGATTCCAAGCCACTTTAAATGACGTTAATTCGTGACCACCCAAGTGTGCGACTTCATGCACTAACGAACCGACTCGATACAACCAAAACACAGCCACCAAGAAGCTGGCAATTTGCCAAACCGAAAAAGCTGGCGCCGACAAGAAGATACCGGCCGAGGTGTAAGCTACCGTCGCGCCCAGAATCATATCTCTCCAGTAGATCCATGGCTTGACTTGGTGAAAATCGCAATCCGAGTTCTTCACCGTGGATCGGACAGCATGCAACCAATCAGCTTGGGGCAACGGGGTTGATGACACAAACGGTCCTTGAGATGCGGAGACTTTAGGTGCTAATATTTTTCAGCTGCGAAAATTTGAGACGCAGACTGTTGGGGACTGCCAATCCGTCAACATTAGGGGCGTCAGCCAGAAAGTTGTCAACGCTCAATAAGCTTCGATGCTCAGAAACCTAAAATTACTTTTCGATCGAATAACACAGCCGCTCTTTTCCCGACACGACTGTTTTCCATACCACCCAATAACTGGGCGTTCTACGAAGACTACACAGCTAGGCAATAGCGGCACGATCACCATCAAACCCGATCAACAACGCTATTTTCACAATTGACCACACACTCGCCCAAACAAGCAAGCACCGAAACCAGGTGTCGATTGCAAAGCACACAATCATATCATTTTTCAAGAATTTTTTTTTTGCTGCAGCGACCGTATGCCGCAGGCAATCATTACAAACTGTTGCGCACAACACATTGAAGCTGAGTATTGATTTACGCGATTCAGGAACTTTTCACTTCGCGCCGCAAACAACACTCTGTAGAAAATCGAATCGGCTGTAGAATGGCATCAGCCCAATTCCTTCTCACCCGCAGGAGCCGCTTCAACCTCACCGGCATCCACTACGGTGATGTTTGTTGTCAGATCCGAGTGGATTCGGGTGTGCAAGTTATGCTTGGACATGCCTTCAACGATTCGTTCCACTCGATCAACGCCGCGCGGCAATTGTGCAATATGGCAAACCGGTTCGCCCGGCGCGGTTACTGGCAAAGTCGTCATCCCCAGAACGATGCCGTCACAAGGCGCCTCGATAGTCACCGGATCACGTCCCAAAAGACTGGTGGATGTCGCAACCGGATCGCCCTGGTGAACGATGCTGCCGGGCGAAACATGGAACTGCAGAAATCCAGCATGATTGGCCCGAACCCAGGTGGTTTTCTCCACCACCGATCGAAACGTTGGCAATACTGGTTCACCTGCCATCATTCCAAAATGACAAAGCACGTTCTTTACGCCACGGATCGCATATTCCACGACCATCGGCTCAACTTTCCAGACTTCGCCCGCTTCCAAAATAATGGTACCGCAACCTGCATCGCACGCTGCCCTACGGAACGCACCCTCGGGTCCGCGATCGTTGACAATGATTTCGCAACCAAAAACGTTTGCGATCTCCTTGACCTTGGGATTATTCATATCACCACGAACGTTCGGAAAATTGGTTCGCCGAACCGCTGCAGTATGCAGGTCAATCCCGTAGTCGCACCGACCTACAATTTCGTCAAAGACCACTCGAGCCAGTCGGCTGGCTTGGCTGCCGCCCGAGGAACCTGGGAAACAACGATTCAAATCACGACGATCGGGCAGGTACCTAGAATGAGTCTCGAAACCCAAGACATTGATCACCGGCACCAAGATCAAAGTTCCTGCCAACAGTTTGACGTCTTCATCCACGATTAGTGAACGAATCGCACCGGTGCCATTTAATTCATCACCATGAACCGCGGCGGTAACAAAAATCGTCGGGCCTGGGGCAAGGCCGCGTTTAATGTGAACCGGGAACTCGACTTCGCGGCCGCTGTAACTTTCGGTGACCGGAACAACGACATCTTGCTCATGTCCCGGATGAATGACAACGTCTCCCCACAACCCCGGGTTACGTTTTAATCGTTGGACTGGTGCACTTGTGTTTTCATTCATTAACATCTTGCCAATTCATTCATCGCGACCACTCGCGAAGCCTAAATAAATACCCTGCTAATTTTTTAATTCATCAACAACCAGCGGCAACCACACCCCAACTAACTACCTCGCACTACTAAATCAGCGGCTGTAGTCTGTGTTTGAATTCCCCGGCCTCACCCAAAAATCTTACTGCCGGAAGACGCTTCACTGGACCCAATCGTTTTTCCTCATAAGCAAGCTACGGATCGATATCTTGTGCCGGCAAGGTTCCTATTAAACTGGTCGTTATCGCATCGAAAACCAATGCCATTTTGTCGAACTGCCGACTTTCCGCTTGCTGGATCACTATGTAGGTCAACGATTGATGTTCAAACAACATCATCCTGGCCGTCACCAAGAAGTCCAAGCAAAAAAAGTCTGCCTGAATGGCTTCCGAAGGTGCGGGTTCCAGGTCGGTCGGTACCGGCTCGTATTCGAAATCCTCATAATTCGCTTCAAATGTCTTAATGACCTCCGCCATCAGTTCCCCCGAATCACGATCCTTGCCAAAGGCGTGCAGAACCCAAAAACAACCATCAGGGGATTCTAACGAGATCTCTTTGGGTAGATAATCATCGTCCGGAGCCACCAATTGCCAGTTCTCGGGATAGGCGAATTCTATTAGATTCCTTTGGTAACGCTTGATCATAGGCTTTTTTCGATTGCGAGCCTAAGGCAATTTCTCACCTTGGACTCAAGATTTCACTGACTTTCTTCCAGCTAATATCGAAGATATTCACGCAAACCATCCGGCTTGGTTTTTCTATTCTTGCGATCGCTGAACTTTACACAATGGGGAGGAACTGACCATTGCTAACTGCGGCCAGAGTAACCGATTGGCAGGATCTAATCCTAGAGCACTTGGTTCAGAATTTAACAACCGTTCGCCGCCCACTGGACCCACTGAATCGATCTGTTTTTCACCGAAAAATGCCCCGAAAATCAAGCTTCGCCCAAAACACGTTCTCCGATATACTCGAATCCAATGGACTCACCCACAGCCTCTGCTTACTGTCGTTTAGTCATTAATGTCTTCATCGCTTCGACTTCGAGGTGGGTGATTGGCTTGGGATTGTGCGTGGTTTTGATGGGATGTTCCACGATTCAAACCAGTTCGACATGGCTGGGACGCAACATGCCGTCAAGTGTCTGGAATTCCCGCGATCAGAAGCTAAACGCCAGCCGCGATTTGGCTAGGGTCGGCAGTGAAACGGCCCGACGAGGCAATACCGACCAAGCGATCGAGAACTTCTCGCAGGCGATTGAACTTTGGCCGGCAGAAGTCAGCAACTACTTGGAACTTGCCAACCAATTTGAACAAAAGCAGGATGTCAATTCGGCAATCCGCGTGCTTGAGAGTGGATTGAAGTACGATCGCGATAATATCGAATTGCATTCGAATCTGGCGCGACGGCAACTGCAAAACCAACAGTACCAAACGGCCATCTTGCATGCCGATCGCGTTATCCAACGACAACAAGATCACAGCGAAGCCTGGAAACTGCGAGCCCAAACGATGTACCAAGCCCAACGCTACGATGAAGCGATGGCAGCGTGCTTTCAATCTTTAGCCTCGAATGCGAATGATGAATCCGTTTCGGAACTGCTTTGTCACATCTATTTTGAACAAGGTCGACCGATGCGCAGCTGGAGTATCGTCCAGCAGATGAATTCGAAGTACAGTGAACAGGATCGACCGAATCGACTTCGTCTGTTGGAAGCACAGACGCTGGTCCAAATGAATCGAACTCCCGATGCCATTCAGACGCTTCTACGATGGTATCGCGACGGCGGCGACCAGAACCAAGAGTGCTGTACGATGTTGGTTAAATATTTAGAGACCGAAGAAAATTCACTGGGAATCCAACGCATAGGAAGTTTCGCTCCCGGAAGTTTCGCTCCCGGAAGTTTCGCTCCCGGAAGCTTCGCGCCTGGCACGGCGTCAAACCCTGGCATTGCACCCAACGCATTGATCGCTCCCAATGATGGCAGCACCCTGCACTCGCTTTCGGATATGATTCGCAACAGTTCGAACCAACCCAATGCGTTTTCCTCGATCTCGCCACTGCTACCAATCGCAGAACGCCCCAAGTTCCGCCCGTTGACTAGGTAGCCAACCGCAAAGCGACGCAAGGATTTGCAAGCAGCGATTCTTTTGACGGTTCCCCTAGAAACAGCAACCACTTTCAGCATGAAAACCGGCACAATGCCGGCTTGGGACGCCTTCTTTACTTCTGGGTTACGCTACAGTCCGTAATCGCTTGCGAATTGTTCCATCATCAGCACCTCAGGCATCATCCCCAAATCGCCCTCCTGCACCTGCAACGCCTCCATTGCCTTTCGCATCTTCTCCAGCGTCTGCTGATACTGCGGCAGTTCCGCCAAGTTATGGATCTGATGCCGATCTGCCACCACGTCGTACAATTCTTCTGCCGGTTTGTTGGACGCAAACCAGGCATCTTGGATCGCATCCAATTCACCCGCCTGATGCATTTTCCGCCAAACTTGCATCGTAGGCATCAGGTCCATGTACTCCAGCAATTGAGCGTAGGTACGTTGCCTTTGAAAATTTCGCAGGTATCGAAAACGTCGATTTCTAACCGAACGAATAATTTCGAATGCCTCATCCATCCGATCGCGATGAAAGAACAACTGCTCCGGCTCAGGCCCACTCTCCTGACCCAGGAACACTCGCCCGTCATACTCTTTTGGCACTTCAACCCCGGCCAGCGAAAGCATGGTTGGCCCCAGATCCAAAAGCGTCACCAAATCTTCACGCACTTGCCCTGCAGCAAAGCGATCAGGAAAGCGAACAATTAACGGAACATGAGTCCCCGAGTCAAACAGCCAACGTTTACCTCGCGGCAGACCTTGCCCATGATCTGACCAAAAAACCACGACCGTGGAATCGGCCAGTCCATCCTTATCAAGTTGATCCAATATCTCACCAACCTGGCGGTCCATCTCCGAAATATTGTCCTGATACCAAGCCCAATCCTGCCGACTCTCTTTCGTGTTGGGAAAGTAGGGTGGCAAAAACTCTGCCGCCGCTTCGGGGTCGTGATGCTGAGCCAATTTCAACTTCTTCAGCACCGCGGCGTGTCGCTTTTCACCATGACGAACCTGACTTTCGTGCGAGATTGTCAAATTGATTACCGAGAAAAACGGTTTCCCTTCCGGGCGATCTCGCCAGTCTTGGTGCCGATTTCCTTCCCTATCCCAAGTCGAGTCCGAATGCTGCATTTGATAATCGGTCTTTGAACGATTCGTACAAAAGTAGCCCGCCTCCCTCAGCAATTCAGGAAAGCAGCGCGTCTGCTTCAACTCAGGTAAAAAGGTTCGCATGTGCTGCGTCCCAATACTGACGGGGTATCTTCCTGTAATGATTCCCGAACGCAACACCGCACAAACACCCGCATGAGTGAACGCGCGATCGAAACGAATGCCCTGCGTTGCCAGTTGATCCAAAGTAGGCGTTGAAGCATACCGATCACCGTAGCATCCAAGATTTGGGCTAATGTCTTCGCAGCTGATCCACAAAATATTGGGACGATTAACCAGCCCCGGCCAAGTGGGTACCTTACGGTTTTTGCCGCTGACATCAGGAAATTCCGCTTGGCCAGACTCCAGAACTTTTGCCATGCCAGTATCGTCAGAAGCTTCCGACTTCTCGCCTTCACGCAACTCAGGCGACGCGGACGGACCTGCTTGCAAGCGTTGACCAAACCTTGTTTCCGCAGCGGGATCCTGCAACAAAATGGCCGCCCGCCGTGTAGCCTTTCCGACATGGTACGAAATTCCGCCGGTGGTCTTCTCCTGGATCGCCTTGTCTACCGCAGCAGCTGTCGATTTCAACTTCGCGATCACTCGCTCTCTATTGCTGCCCAGTCGTTTGGGACCTATTTGGGCCAAGTAATCTGCGGCTGTCATGGGATACGCAATCGAAACGGCACTCTTGGATTGATTATTGTCAAAGTCGCGATCTAATCGATCCAATAGAAAATCTAAAGCTGCCAAGTTCGTTCGTTGACAGTAGCTGGCGTAAGCGGCCGCCAATCTCAAACCTTCGCTCGCCGTGGCATCATCAAGAATACGTTCAACCTGGCCGACCAATGCCTCACTTGCGTTGTCCATTCTGCCGACCGCTTCGCACGCCCAAAATACAACCGAAGCATCTTCGTGCCGCAATGCTTTGGCTACCAACGCTTCAGCTTCACTCCCGAATTGCTGTAACATCAATCCAGCTCGGCGACGAATCACGGCATTCTCCGAGGTCAATTGAACCTCCAGGTCCTGCAAACTGACGCCTGCAATTTCTGTCGATTTCTCTGCGAACTTCTTCTCTTGGCCCAAGGCCGTACCAACCAAACCCAACACCATCACACCTATCAACAG
>JBDNHU010000556.1:0-8848 GCA_041688615.1 Mariniblastus sp.
CTGAGGGTCGGTGCGCCGGGGTTGGCCGACTGGAATTGGGGGCCGGTCAAATGGGTCAAAACCGACACCACTATCCACAAGAACAGCCAGACTACTGGGATCAGTGCCCAAAGCATAACGGGTTTGATAAAAGACGGTGAATTGCCGGGCATGGTGCTACTTGCGTAAGGGTGGTTCGTTTGTTTGGTAACTGTAGATGCGTGGCACCTTTGTGTTTTATCAATGTGAACGTGTGAACGTGTGATCAATGTGATGCTATGCCAAGCCAAAAAGCCGCTTTAGTAGTAGCAGTAGCGAGAGGATAACCGGCAGTAGTAACAAACAGGCGGCGATAATTAGCAAAAGCGCGGGACCAATGCCAAAGATTTGCCTGGACGTAAAATCGTTCCAAATTGGATTCCAAAAGATCAACAAAATTCCTGCGGCGGCACACAACCAGGGCCCAAACGCCAAGGCGGATTCGCCGGTCATGACGTAGTTGAAAATGGCGTAGCCAATGGATAAAAACGGCGCTAATACGAAGACTAACAAGGCGAATTGCCAGCCAAAAGCGGCACCGATCATGAACATTAGGGTGACATCACCAAACCCGAGGGCCTCGTTTCCTACCGCCCAGCCGGCAAGAATTCTGACCAACCACGTTCCCAGTCCCGCAAGTGCCATCGAACAGGAGAGCGAAAAAAAGGACAGCCAGCGTGGGCCTGCTTCGTTCCATAACCACAGCGTTGCAATCATTGCCACGACCCAGATCGCGAACGTGATCTTGGTCACGGTGTGGATGCTTCGTTTTCTGGACGCAATCGTATTTGAACGCTTGCGAGTGGGTTGAAGCACGCTGGCGATGGCAAACTTGAGGGCTGCAGCCGGGCCGTAGCGAAGTGTCCAGAGGCTAGGAACCACCAAGCATGCCCAGAAGGTCCACGCGATCAAAACGGCCAACAAGCCTAGTGGTTGGAGGTGCCAGGGTTCGACGTCTCGGGGCGAGAAAAAATTGTAGGGCGTGATGCTGTCCAGTTTGATGCCGTTGTAATTCAATTCGGGCAAACTTGCGTTGGGCCAGGCGACTAAAACTACAGCGGCAATGACAATGCCTGTCACCGTTACTTGGTCGGGGATCGTCTTTTCGTCCCAATCGATCACGGCACCAATCAGCATCAGCGTAAGCAGTAGCGAGTGGAAAACAAACCAGACCCAAATCGTAGTATTTTCACCGGCAAGTAAATTTAAGTGTTGGGCGTGCCCGGTCAGTCCACCACTTTGGTACCACCAATACAGGAGCGGCAGTCCGATCCCGCATAACAATTCAATGCACGTCGCTCGGAACCAGAACAATTGGCCTAACGCTGGAATAAATTCCAAATCTTCTGGACTGGCGCCTTCTACGGCTGATGGATAAAGGGACTTTCCGCTCAGGTTTCTTCGCGAAAACCAGGGCAGCACCGGAACGTAATCCCAGAACTTGGACAGCATCATTCGCGGCTTGCACGCAAAGGGACTGGGTGAAACTTCCACAAACCAGGCCCAGTCGTAAATCGCTCGGTTGACTTGAGTGCCCACCGCTAGGCCTACCACAGCCAGGACCACCAAAATCATGAGGAAGCCCATCATGATGATTTTTCCTCTTCCACCGCTGGGGGATTCGCTTGGAAACTTGGGTCAACCCGAGGTAGCCACCGCAAGATTTGTTCGGTTACGTTTTCAATGCCATTCAAAGTGGTGTCCAGTTTCAGATCGGCACATTGTTGATAGATGGGCATGCGCAGCGATAACATCTGCCGCATCTCTTCCAGCATTGAGGACTGTTGATCGGCTGGATCGGCAAGACTGGGTCGTTGCGCGACGGACAAAGGGTCGGCCGCGATTCGTTGAACTAAGACTTCCGGGGCAGCGACCATCAACACCACCAAGCCGGTTTCCTGGATTCGTTGCCGGTTTTCAGGTCGAAGAATTGCCCCGCCACCCAGCGAAATAACTTTCCGAATCACAGACTGCTGAGCCGATTCAGTGGACGGCAACTTCGCTTGGGCTACGTTGGTGGGACTGTTGCTTGCGGGACTGTTGCTTGCGGGAGTGTTGCTTGCGGGAATTGGGTCAGTCCCGTTGGCTGTCTGGGCCGTGTTTGGCGCGGGCGGCTCTGGCGATGTCACTTTGATCAGTTGTTGAGATTCAATGTCGCGAAAACGGCCTTGCCCATGTTGTGCAAAAATGTCCGCGATCGATTTGCCAGTCGCTTCTTGGATCTGTTGATCCAAATCGATCCAGTCCCATTGCAGTTTGGCTGCCAATTGGCGACCCACGGAAGTTTTTCCGCAACCCCGAGGTCCGATCAGAAAGATGTGATTTTTTTGTGCTTCAAGCATTACAATTGGTGTCGATGGAAATGAGAGATATCTAACTTGTGATCGTTCAGGAGCCCCGTTTTCAATGCAGTCGCCAATTTTAGGGCGTGACCGAAGTTGTCCCAGGGTAGGCATATTTGGTCATATTTAGGTGGATTGGGCAACCTGACTTTCAGATTTCTTTCATTGTATCATGGGCCTAGCAAGGTTTGGAATTGCAGGAGAGGTGGCCGTTGATGGGTGACCGTTCGCTGCTGCGGTTTCGCTTTTGGGCAAGTTTGTGCGATTTGACCTGCGATTTGACCTGCTCGCGTTTTGTTTTCTGCTCGCCCGCGCGCTCTCTGTTTTCTGTTCGCCCGCGCGCTGTCTGTTTTCTGTTCGCCCGCGCGGGGTGTGCTTGGTTGGCTTGCGGGCGGTGTGTTTTGCGGTGTCCATGCAAGGGGTGGTTTTGTGTGATACTGTGGGTGGATTGGAATTTTCGCGGCTGGACATCGATCCACCCGGTGACCGATATTAATTGAGACAGGTTTGCGCATGCGAATATTGGTGGCCACCGATCAACCGTTTTGGACGCCAGATGGTGGCGCAAAGCAACGAATCGCTTGTTTGGTGGGTTCGCTGCTGAGTGATGGGCAAGCGGGAAAGCCGGCGATCGGGGGCGTGTTTTATTTAGGGCCAGTCGAGCATTTGTCGGCCCAAGGGAAAGCATTGGCAAGCGATTTTGGCGAGGTCTTTTCGCCGCTGATGGATGCGGCAGCCGACAAACGTTCCCCTTCGGGTGCAACTGGGCAGTCGATGCTGCGAACGGCCAACAACGTCCTGAAGGATTGGGCAGGGACGGCGTCGAAGTGGACTTTGGGAAAGAAATCAAAGGGTGCACAAGTGGGTGCCGCCGGGTCTTCGACGGTTCCCAACCAAGGGAATGCGTTGCGATTAAGTGACTACCGTTGGGATTGGGTTCTGCCGTATTTCAATCACTGCGTGCAACAGTTTCGTCCCGACGTCGTCTTGCTGGAATATGCGACGATGACTTATTTGATGGACGCGATCGATCCGGGTGACCGCAGTCGCATCGTTTGGGCTGTGGATACTCATGATTGCCTATCGCACCGGTGCCGGCAGTTTCAAGAATTGGGACAAACGCATTGGCTGGAAATATCCGAAGCCGAAGAATTGCAGGCGTTGTCCGGTGCGGACATTATCGTCGCCATTCAGGACCAGGAAGCGGCATGGTTTGGTCAACGTTTGCCCAGACAACAGGTCGTCGTGGCAGGCCATAGCCCGGGAATCGTTCCTGGTAATCTCCAGTCGCATGGCCCCGTTGTTCCTGTCGCCCCCATCGTTGCGGCAGTCTCGACAGAATCGATTTCCGATCCAGTGGTTCGGTTTGGTTTTATTGGTTCGGATAATTTCCCCAATCAGCAGGCGATTTCAACTTTTCTGGATCAGGTGTGGTCTACCTTGGATCATCCTGGCCTGCGGTTGGTGGTAGCCGGATCGATTTGCAACTTTGTGCGGAAATATCTGGCTGAGCATGATTCTGAGCGAAGCGTCGATGTGCAGCAACTTGTGATGATGGATCGAGTTGACGCTCTGGAAAGTTTTTACGGTGCGGTCGACGTGGTTCTTAGTCCGATCCAAGTGGGAACCGGATTGAAGATTAAGACCGTAGAAGCCTTGGCGATGGGAAAGCCTGTTTTGGCAAGTCCCCACGCGGCAGGCGATTTCGCGACGCAAGTTTGCGGGCTGAAATGTTGCCAAACCAGTGAAGACTGGCGTCAAGAGATCTTGCGCATGGCCAGGGACGCTAACTCTATCGAAGCGGCGAGACAGCAGGCCAGTCATTTTGCGAATGCGAGTCTTCGTCCCGAAACGGTGTACCGCGAATTGCGTCAGGCGATTCAGGAAACTATCGATCAGAAACGAAATCATGCCAACGGATGATCCGTCAAGCCCGCAGTGAACCCCCCCACAGCCCGTGGCCAGGAATACTAGCCCGTGGCCTGTCACCCCAGTCCGCCGCGGGCACCCCAGTCCGCCGCGCGAGCCAGGGAATTGGTTGGGTCACTCGCTTCCGCGTCGTGCTTGAATTGGGCCACTCAGCCCGCAATTTATTTGCGGGACGATGCTACGCTGCCTTGGCGTTGAGCACCTTGAAGGGAAGCAGAACCATCGCCATCGCCACAAATTGACTGATCCAGAAAGCGGTCAGATAAACGATCACGCCTTCGGTGAATCCGTAGGCGTGCAAGCCGATTCCCAATTCATTAACAGCGAACCACGACCAGGCGGTCACGATGTTGCCGAAAATCGCCATCGCTGCCAAGCCTCGGTAACGGATAAGTCCCGCCCAACGTGCATGAATGACCGCAGCGTTCCATAGCACAATCATTGCAGCGCCGTTCTCCTTAGGATCCCAACCCCAAAATCTTCCCCAAGAATCATCGGCCCATAATCCGCCCAGAACGGTGCCAACAAAGCTAAGGAAGGTGGCTGCGCAAAGTAGACCGTAAGTGATTTCGGCCGAACGTTTGATGTCTTCGCGTTGGGTTGATGGCCAAATGGCAGACCCCAGCATACCGATGGCCCAAAACCCTGCCACAAGCGTCAAAACATAACCAAGTGCCACGCAGGTCACGTGAGTCCAAAGCCAAAACTGAGTGTCCAAGACCGCTCGTAGCACCGCAAACGTATCGTCAGTCAACGACAAACCGTAGGCGACCAGCAAGATCCCAAATCCTGAAAGTCCCGCCAGGAAATTTCCAAGGCCTTTTTTGGTTGCGAATTCAATTAGGATAAAGCATAGCACGGACCCCCACGCGATCGCCAACGCCGACGAATAGATGCTGGTGACCGGAGCCCGACCGGAAATGTAAATTCGCAAGATCATGCCAATGGTATGAATCGCGAACGCGGTCACAATGAAAATAAAGGTAAAGCGGTTGATGCTTTGGGTCCAGCCAACGATGCTGACCGCCGCAAAAATTGCCGCAATTAAATACATCACACTGCACAGGTAAAACGGAGACCAGCCATTAAGTTGGAATTCGGCCGAGATCGTTCCCCAGGGAACTTCTGTGGTGGCGTCCGCATTCAAAACCGCCTTGTAATCGGTGATCGCCTGGTCCAATGCAGCTTGGTCGCGTTTCTGATAGGCGGTCGCAATCTCTTGCCAAGCCGAGAGGGCCGACAGCTGGGTTGGATTCAGGGGTAAGTATTGGTCGCCGCCGCTCACTTGTTTGGAGGCCGAGAACACGGCCGGAATATACTTTTGTGCGTCCATCCCGAGGCCGTTGGTAATCAAGGCTCGGATCTGTTCAATCGGCAGTGACGCGATGCGTTTGGCAAAAAAGGAAACCTTTTCCTGTTCGGTCTTGCCTTCTAATTCAGCGGGCATTTCATTGGAAACCAAGGGGTCGCGAACTAAACTTTCGGCAATCGCGTAGTTGATAATTCCGACCGCAATGTCATCGGACTTTTGCGATTCCGAGCTCTGGGCGAGCCCAGCTAAATCTTGCCGCATTCGAGCGGTATTCAGTGCCAGCCAGGGCGCTCCCGCCTCGGGGCCGGGGATCACGCCGGGCAGGTTTGTCGTGGTTATCGTGGCCGCAGCATCAAAGACCTTGGCGTTCCAATTGGGAAGCGACTGGGTGTTGACTTTCAACGAACGTTGCACCGCTCGGACGAACGCAAGATTACTGGTCAAATCCAAAACACTCTTGTCGGTATTGTCCCGAAGTTCCTTCTTCTTGGCGCGAGCCTTTGAATCCATGTCGGCCAGTTGGTCGATGTGTGGTTCTAGTTCCATAATCGAGTAGCGGAAGCCCGAACGATGGGGTAGCTTCAAAGCGTCCAAGATTTGCCGATTATCAACTCGGAAGACTCGGAAATTGATCTCGGGCGATTCATCAAAAAGGGAATCCGCCAACCAGCGAGTTGCGGGGAAGCGTTTGGTGCCAAACATCGTTTCTTCGGGTGAACGCGCTTGTTCTAGGCCGATGGACATCCGCAACATCGTGCGAGCCAGCGAATCAAAAGGCTGAATGCGGCCTTTGTAACTGACGGGCAATTGAGCCAGTCCGTTCAGGTTCAACTTGTCTACCAAAATCTTCTTGGGCATGCCCCAGCCGATGAAGATCAAGCCCAGAATCAAGGCGGCGATCGTGGGGACCAACCAACCTGATTTGCGCTTGGGGTCATCCAGGGTCGGCGTGCTCAAATAGGTTGAAGCCGGGGTGGGTGAACTGGGTTGCCGCTGGGCCTTATCCAAATAGGTCAGCATCGTTGGAATGAACTGGGCCAAAATTCCCACCGCAACCATAGCGCAGCACAGGTACGGGATCATCCAACCTCGATTGAGCACAATTTGGAAGGTCGTTGTTTCTTCGCCGGTGTCAGGGTTCTTAAAGTAGCCTGATTGATAAAACGTTTCATTTCGATAACGCAGCGGATTGTTCATCCATACTTTTTGTTCGCTATCAAAATTCGTTTCCAGATCGTCGATCTTAAATTCCGAGGCGTACCAGCGAGGGATTTCTGTGCCCGGATAGTTTTCGGCTTGGACGTCGTTGATCGTGATGTTGTACGGCTTGTAAAATCGCTGAAACCAAAGGGTAAGCGAGTACGATTTGTCGTCGACGGTAAGCGTGTTGGGCGATTTGAAAATCGGGCCCATCATCATTTGCTGGCCTTGGCTAACCAAATAGGTGCCCAGATACTTGCCTGCTTTGGTTTGAAACATAATGTAAGCCGACGCCATGTTCACGCCGTCGGTATTCAGGCCGTTGACCACTTGGGCATCGACCGCTTGAATCGTACTTCCCAAACCGGCAGTCGCAGGATTGGTCGAGGTCGCCATCCCGAGATCTGAATTTTAGAAAAAATCGACCCCCATGACTTTCATGTCGGTGCCAGGAATGTCAATCCACTTCTTGGTTCGCAATTGGCTGGACGGAATGGAAATAATCTTGTCCGTTTCCCCGGATCGATCAACGATTGCCAGTTCCGTGTCCCGAATATCGTAAGCATAGGAAATGGTTTGCCCCTCTTTGGCCGTCATTCGTTGTTCGACGTGGGTTAGCGTGACCCAAATTTCATTCCCCAGCAGCAACAGCATGCCGGCGTGTAGTAGAACGATACCGCCTTTGCGTTTGAAGACCATTTGCAAACCGCCCAGCAAGACCAGGCTGGCAACGCCACATTGGGCAATTTGCCACAAAATTCGCATTCCTGAATCGCCAATAAACCCGCCGGTTTGCCAAAGTAGAACGGGTATGCCCAATAGCAACGCGGCGAAACTTCCGGCAAGAATTTTTTCCGCCGATCGGTGCCTGTCGAACTTTAAAGCAACAAAGCCCATACCGGCACCACAACCAAGCATTGCCAGCAGAACAAGATTCCACATCGTACTGTAAGCAACGGGGGGTTGAGCCTGCAGGCCCCTGCTTTGTCCCATGACCACCACTGCCGCACAGGCAGCGATGCCAATGGCACAAAGGACTAGCCCGAGATTTAATCGAGTGCCAGACGCTTGCAAGCGAAAGCGGAGCGAATGAGCCGCAGTCAAGTTGATGATCATTGCGCTGATGACCGCAAAGCCGCTGGGGATCGGCAGCGAAACGGGTCGACCGAACAGGAGCGTCTCTGCCAGTTGAGTTCGCCACTGCGGTAACCAAGCCGGTGGGCAAAACGTATAAAGAGGCACGTTCACAATCAACCACGGAAAGTGCAAACGTTTGACGTCCCAAATATCTAGTTCTGCTTGTTGTAAAGTCGCGACCCAGATCACGAACACGGACAGAATCAGCACGGTCACCGTCAATCGCAACGACGCCAGCATGTGAAAGATGATCATCAGCGGATTGGATGATTTGGAATTTCGGTGGGTCGTTTGCTGTTGCTTCAGGGATTTCAACTGAGCCTCCGAGCGTGCGGCAATTTTAGGGTCGGCGTGATTCATACCGCTATCCTTATCATGAGCCCAAGGCCTAGTCATCGGCCAAAGGTGGGTGTCGTGGTTCGAACGAGTTGAAGCTTGGGTTTGCCAAGCAGGCGGGGTGCTGATCTAGTTTTCACAATCGTCGAAACATGGAAGTCTCGCGATTGCCAAAGTCGGAATCAACGGCAGGATTTTCTGGCAGGGGTTGGATCAAGTCACCCAGCGGCGACTTTACTCTTACATCTTATTTCCGAATCTGGTTTCCGGCATTCTCAGGCACGCAATTGGTTTCTACTCTCGGTTCACATCCTGAGCAACGGTCCCGAAATAATTTCCTGTTCTAGCGGTATGGGTCCAATCACGCGTTGCTTAAAAATCCGAGTGCTGTGTCGACATACCAACCGACAACACCAGCAAATGCAGGCACGGCAATGATTTGTTTCACTCGCTTGCGCTTTGTGCTGGTCTTGGGGGTGTACGGTGTTTGGTTAAGCAGCGATTCACCGATTTTTGGTGATACCCGGTTGCCATAGTAACAAGTTTCCCCGATATCTACGCTAACCCGTATCTA
>JBDNHU010000557.1:0-14207 GCA_041688615.1 Mariniblastus sp.
ACCGCGGTTTTCTCAAACCAATTCGACCACAAACCGGGTCACACGTCGCAAGCATTTTGCCTATAGTGCAGGAAACGGTACAGGAAGACGAATAACCGATGGAATTATGGACATTACTAGGCGACATAGTTGTGCTGCTGGGAGCGTCCCTGATTATGGGCGGGGTGTTTTCACGGTTTGGCCAAAGTCCGATCGTCGGCTACTTGTTCGCGGGAATGGCACTTGGTGGAGCGGGATCGCTTAATCTTATTGGTTCTGAACATGAGATCGAAGCGATTGCCGAACTGGGCGTCGCACTTTTGCTGTTCAGTCTCGGGCTGGAATTTTCAGTGGAACGGCTTAAGAAACTGGGTGCCAAACCACTGCTTGGTGGCGCTGTTCAAGTTGGACTTACGATTCTGTTGGCATCCTTGGCAGCATCAGCTTTTGGAATCGGGTTTAAGGAATCAGTCGCGTTCGGAGCGATGGTCTCTCTTAGCAGCACCGCCATTGTCTTGCGAATACTTCTGGAGCGTGGCGAATTGGAAATGCCCCACGGTCGAAACAGTCTTGGAGTGTTGCTAACACAGGACATTGCCGTCGTTCCGCTTGCATTGTTGATGCCTGTGCTTGGTGGTGAGGGGACCGCCAGTGAAATTGCACTCGACATCGGCAAACTGCTCTTGATGGCATTCGGGTTGGTCGTTGCCCTCTACGTTTTGGGGAAGATTGCGGTGCTGGCCCTTGGCGCGCTGACGTTGCATCGCAACCGCGAGCTGGCAATGATTTTCGCGATTGTAGCTGGGTTGGGTTCCGCCTGGGCAGCGCATTTTGTCGGAATCTCGCCAGCGTTAGGTGCCTTCGTTGCCGGAATGCTGCTGGGAAGTTCCGCGTTTGCGACGCAAATTCGAGCTGATGTGGCGCCGATGCAAGTCATTTTGTTGACGTTGTTCTTTGGCGCTGCGGGAATGGTCGCGGATCCAATCTGGATTCTACAGAACTGGTATTTTGTGGCCGCCGTTGTGATGGCTTTGACCCTTGGCAAGTTGATTGTAATTTGGGCCATCTTCAAAGTGCTTGGCCAAACCCATCGGGTTGCCTCCGCAACTGGATTAAGTCTTGCGCAGGTCGGAGAGTTTGCGTTTGTGCTGGGAAGCATCGGTAAAGTCAGTGGTGTGGTTTCGAATACGGTTTATGGACTTGTCGTTTCCGTCACGATTGTATCGTTCTTCGCCAGTGCGTTTCTGATTCCTGCCGCACCCAAGTTTGGCAACTGGATTGCAAGACTGTTCAAGTCGAAAGATACATTCACCCAGACCGAAGATGGGCAAGAGGATTCGCCTGCGGTCGCAATCATCGGTTTTGGCCCAGCCGGGCAACTGGTTGCACAACCGTTGATCGACAAAGGGGTTCGCGTGCTGGTGGTTGACTTGAATCAGGACAACGTGAATAAAGCCCGTCAGCTTGGATTCAAGGCTGAACTGGGTGACGCGACTCAAAGCGAAGTCCTAGAACATGCTCGTTTGACCGGCTGCAAGGCGGTTGTCATCACCGTGCCGCATTTCGATTCGGCGATGTCTATTTTGAATCATATTCGACGCCACGCGCCGCACATCCATGTCGTTGTCCGATCACGGTACGAGCGACATTTCAAAGACTTTATCAGCGCAGGTGCTCATGTTGTCCGAGGCGATGAGCATCAAGTCGGACAATCGCTGTCGCGTTATCTGTGCGTATGGATCGAAGTTCCCATTAAAGAGGAAGAACTTGGCGGCGAGCAAACGTTGTGAACGTTCGAAGGATGAGTCACGTCGTCTTGTCCCTGACAAACGACGCCTTCTGGATTGCAATATCAATCGCACTCCGCCCTACCAACCGCCGCCAGACAATGCGGATTCCAATGTTCGTCGTTTCTATCTGGGGACCAAGGGCTGATTTCCCCAGACTTCAGTCAACTATCGCATTGCGACTAAAACCGACAGAAAATGGCACCAACCGAAGGTCGGCAAGCGAACACCTTCCCAAGACACGGCAAGCTTATCTTTCGTGTCTTGGGCGCGATTTTGCAGCAAAATTACGACGTCAGCCAATATCGTTGGTCAACGTGTTCAGACGTGTTCAGACGTGTTCAGACGTGTTCAGACGTGTTCAGACGTGTTCAGACGTGCTTGCCAAGTAATTGACTTCCCGCCGTCGTTTCGACCTACACTTTAATCTCTACCTGCCCGGCACCTGTGTTGGCGTATCGGTTGGAAATGGGTTCAATGTATTCGGCTAAGAACTCGTCGACCTGCTCAGGCGCACGACCCACAAATTGCAAGCCGTCCAATAGTGATTCCAAATCCACCGAGGCAAAAGCGGGGTCCAACTTCATCCGTTGCAACAGATCGTTCTCTCCGCCTTCGACCTTAATTTGAACCCCGGCGGCAACCGAGTGCTGGCGAATCAATTCATGCAAATGTTGGCGATCTCCGCCGTTCTTCACTGCCGCCATCATGATATTTTCAGTCGCCATGAACGGAAGCTCTGCGTTTAAATTTTTGGCGATGACTTTCGGGTAAACCACCAAACCATCTGCCACGTTATCCAATAAGGCAAGTATCGAATCCACGGCCAAAAATCCTTGCGGAATGACGACTCGACGGTTGGCTGAATCGTCCAAGGTGCGTTCCAACCACTGGGTCGCCACGGTCTGTGCTGCGTTGCTTGGTAGCGACATGACGTAGCGGGCTAGTGAGCACATGCGTTCACTTCGCATCGGATTTCGTTTGTACGCCATGGCTGAAGATCCAATCTGGTCCTTTTCAAATGGTTCTTCCATTTCCTTGCGGTTGGCCAACAATCGGATGTCGGTCGCCAATTTGTGTACCGACTGGGCGACCCCTGAGAGCGTATCCAAGATCTGCGAGTCAATCTTACGGGTGTACGTTTGGCCGGTCACCGCATAGGTGCTTTGGAACCCAATTTTCCCAGCGACGTTAGCTTCAAGTTGTTTCACTTTTTCATGGTCGCCGTCAAACAGTTTTAGAAAACTGGCTTGCGTGCCGGTGGTCCCTTTGATGCTTCGACAGCGGAGTTGGCTGATTCGGTATTCGACTTCCTCCAAGTCAATCACCAGATCGTAAATCCAAAGACACAGCCGCTTGCCCACCGTTGTTGGTTGGGCTGGCTGGAAATGGGTGAAACCCAAACAAGGGAGGTCTCGGTACCGGCCGGCCACTCTTGCTAAGCTAATGATGGCACTTGCCAACCGCCGAGCAACCAATTTCAATGCGTCGCGCATCAGAATCAGGTCGGTGTTGTCGGTGATGAAACAGCTGGTGGCTCCCAAATGAATAATAGGCATCGCATCTGGAGCGGCGTCACCAAAGGTGTGCACATGAGCCATCACATCGTGCCGCAATTTTTTCTCGTAAGTGGCGGCCGTTTGGAAATCGATTTGGTCAACCACCGCGGTCATCTGGTCAATTTGGTGCTGGCTAATTTCCAAACCCAGCTCTTTTTCTGCGGTTGCTAAAGCGATCCATAGCCTTCGCCATGTCGAGAATCGCGATTGGTCGCCAAAAATGCGACTCATCTCGTCGCTGGCATAACGGCTGACCAGAGGGTTTTGATAAAATTCGCGTTCAGTCGACACTAAGAAATCCTCAGTTAAGGGTTCGATATTTAGCGGTACGAGTGGAATCAATGGATTAGCCGCCAGCCACTTGGCGAAACCCAATTGCATCAAAGTCCGGCGAAAATCGGCTATTAATGCTGCTCGCGGTACTCTGTTCTATCTTAAAATCGATTGTTTAATCCATCTAGGAGGTGGCATTGCGATCTGGTAATGTAGATGCAGTGCGAAATGTAAAAACATTCGCAGTTTAGCGACTTGCTGTCTTGATTCCGCTATCACTTGGTTGGTGGGCGCTGATTGAGATTTTGAGCGATTGTTTTGAAGCATGAATCGCGTGAATTGCCTAAGATTTAGGCCAGGAAATTGTTTCACTTGCCCGTGTAGCAGACGCAGGTTTAGTGGGCTTAGAATGGGATTTGCGGCAAAGGAATTGTACGTCGAAACCGTTCATGACAAAATTTTCGTCGCAGAATATTCGGAAGACCGAATATTCGTCAAACAATGGTGTTCCCAGGGAGTAGAGTGTGACCCTATATCGATACCCAGTGTCCCAGCTAATTGGCTTTTTGAGTGTCGCGATCGCAGTTTTGGCATGCAGCCAAATTGTGAACCCTTCGCGAATTGATGCCGCCCGAGTTCCAGCAATTTTGGTTGGTACGGTGGTGGCCGTTCAAGACGCCGAAGAGGTTGATCAGGATGCCGATGAGGTCGCGAAGACGGAAGTCGCCAGCGATGACGATCTCGCCAGCGATGACGGACTGCAAAGTGTTCAAGCAGAAGTTTCTTCTCAGGATTTGGGATCGGAACACTTTCTACCGCAGACCACCAAGGCTTGGTTAAGTTTGTCTAGTCTGAATGATTTGGCTGGGGCGGTATCCGAGACCCAAATGGGAAAGTTGGCCCAGGACCCAGATTTATCGCCTGTGGTTGACAGTATCAATTCCCAGTTGACCGAGTGGATGGACCAGCGAAACGTCAAGTTCGCGTTGAATATGGAGAAGCTGAACACTTTGAGTGACGGCGAGATCTGTTTTGCCGGCATTTTGAATAAGGTGGGGGCTCAGGCAGAGACCGTTCGGCACGCGATTGTGATTTTGGCGGACACTCGTGGTCACAAGTTAGATGTCGAGCGTTTGTTGGAAGATGTGGAAAAGGATTTGACGGTTCGAGGTGCCACCAAGACGGAACTAGAAATCCATGGACTAACGACCACTCGTTGGGATTTTAAGAAGCCCAAGGGTATTGCCAGTCGCGAAAGCGCTTTCTTTGCGGTCGTTAGTGATCGCCTGGTTGCTTGCGACGATCAAGCGATCTTTGCCGAGGTTGTGGCTGCAATCCTTGATCCCACCAGCCAGCAGAATTCGTTGGCTAAGCATGAAGCGTTCATGAAAATCCGTGAGCGATGCTTGAGCGATGATTCCCCCACAGCCCCTCAAATCAAATGGTTTATTGAACCTTTCGGCTACGTTGAATTAACCGATGCGATGCGCGAAAAGAATCGAAAGGCCCGACTTGACGCATCGGCGGCTGAACCACGCGAGGTGGCGGCAATCTTGGAACGCCAGGGTTTTGCAGCGGCAAAGGCGTCCGGTGGCGACATCACTTTTGCAGTGAACGGTTTGGATATGATCCATCGCGGATTTGTTTATGCCCCACCCAAAGCCGATGGTAGCCGGTTTGAAAAAGCCGCGCAGATGTTGGATTTTTCTAACTCCGGCAGCGAAATCAATGTCGAATCATGGGTTCCCGGCAGTGCAGCGACTTGCGCTACGGTTCATTGGGATTTTGTAAAAGGCCTTGATGGCATCGGATTGTTGTTCGATGAATTCACCAAGCCTGGCAATTGGGCAACGGTTGTGGATGGTTGGAAGAAGGGTCGCCAAGGGATCAAGTTTGATGTTTACGGCTTGGTTCCGCGGCTAGATGGAAAGATTACCTTTTTATCAGATTTTGAAGAGCCCATCGTTGAAGGCAGCGAACGAATTGTTGTCGGAATCAAGATCAAGCCCGAAGAGGGAAATGAAGACTGGATTTCCTCGGAACTGGATAGTTTCTTCAAGCCGCAAAAGAGTAATTGGAAAGCGGTTCCATTTACGGGCCGAAGAACGATTTGGAAGGCCGAAAAGAAAGCGGATAATAGCGACAACGAACTTGATGGATTGTTGGATGATCTTGACGATCTTGACACACCAAAAGACAAGGAACAGATCGAAGAACCCCTCTTCCCTGAACAGTATATTTTGGTTGCGAACAATAACATTTTCTTTTCAAATGATTTGACTTACCTGAAGAAGGTTGCAGAGGATTCTAGCTCGCCGTTGAACGGTTCAGACGAATTGAAGTTAATGAATGATAAGCTGGATGAGTTGTCTCCAGCAATCGACAGTATGCGTCAATTTGGTCGAGTGGATCGTAGTGTGAAGTTTGTCTACGAATTGCTACGCAAGAATAAGATGCCGCGTGACAATAGCTTGTTTGCCAAAGTATTAAAGAATTTCAAAGAGGGCGACATGGCAAAGAAGATCGATGGATCAAAGTTGCCACAGGACTTTGAGAATGTGGTCGCACCGTTCTTAGGTTTAAGTGGCTGGTCGGTCGAGACAGAAGAGGACGGCTGGTTCTTCATTGCTGCCATTCTACCCAGACCAAAAGCATCGTTGACGACCGTTCCAGAAACCGTCGACAAATAAGGTCTACGGACGAAGTTGAGAAAATTCAGAGCCCGGGTTTCCTAAGTAGATACCCGGGCTTTTTTATGCACGCACCGTCTGGCAACAAGAGTTCACCAATGGTCTTGAGGTCCAGTAGATCGACTGCGAAATCTGAATGCCGTGGTTGCGTTTAACTGTGACGGGCTGGTCAAGCTGCCCAGAAGACGACGGCACGGGATTGCCCGACAAAGGATTGCCCGACAAAGAAACGAGTTGCCCAACGGGGTGAACCCACACGATTCCAGACAGCAGCAACCGGGACTTCTGTCACCACCCTGCGAATCCTTGCACAGCGTCGACCCAGCTCGACCGTTTAGCGGGTTGCAAGAGGTGAAGCGTCCGCGTCTGACTGAACCACTACCGCTTAAGCCAGCCGCAGTCGGTACGCAAACGCCCAAGTATAATTGCTTATCGTTCGGGACAGCAACGGACTGTGTTCGGGTGGTTTCGGGCGTATAGGCTTCTACAAGCTGATCGTTGTGCCGTCTTTGGTGGTTTTGACATCGTAGCCGGCTTCCACTAGTTGGCCACGAATTTCATCGGCCTTGCCATAGTCTTTGGATTGCCTGGCTAGGTCCAGATCCTTGCAAAGCGCTAACGCCGCTTGGTAGTCGGCATCGCTTTCATCGATATCGCCAAAATATTGGACTTCACAACCTTCAATGCCCTCACCAATTGGGGCCACATTCAGGACTTGGTTAATCAATTTGAAAGCCGCCAGATCCTGTGCCGGATGGTCGGATTGACTATTGGCCCAAGGCAGGACCACGCCCAAAGCGGCGGCAATATTTAGATCATCCGCCAAAGCGGCCATGAATTTTGCCACCACAGGATGGTCCAGGTTGGCGTCGCCGCATTGTCCGTTGGAATCGGCCTCTAATCGCTTGCGGAAATCCGTCAAACGCTTGACTGCGCCTGCCGAATCTTGCAAACCCTTGCGAGTGAAATTCATATTCGAACGATAATGAGCTTTCAAGAGTTCATAGCGAAGTACAGCCGGATGCACCGCGGGCATTTGTTCGCCGGCAAATGTCGCTGTGCCGTCCAACAGTTGTCGAACGGTGAAGAAATTGCCTTTACTCTTGGACATCTTCGCGCCTTCAACCATCAAGAATCGGGCATGAATCCAATAGTTTGCAAAGCTGTCTTTTCCGGTAGCGCCGCACGATTGAGCGATTTCACATTCATGATGAGGGAAAATCAGGTCCTCGCCGCCGGTGTGGATGTCGATGACCGGTGCGTTCAATAGTTCGGTAGCCATGACCGAGCATTCGATATGCCAACCTGGGTAGCCGACACCCCAAGGCGAGTCCCACTTCATAATGTGATGATCGTCGGGCTTCCAAAGCATAAAATCGGAGGGATGTCGCTTCATCGCTTGGTTTACATCGGAAACTCGACCACCTTTCCCCTCATGCAGGTTGTCCAAAGTGTTGCCGCTCAGCTTGCCGTAGGCGGCGAAGCTTTCCACACTGAAGTACACCACGCCATCATCGGCCACATACGCATGCTGGCGCTGAATTAGCGTCTGAATCATCTTCTGCATACTGTCGATATAGGCAGTCGCACGCGGCGTCTTCTCGGGATATTGATAAGCGATCTTATAGGCCAGGGATCGACCATCATTGATGAACGCGTTGGTGAAATAGTCCGCAATTTGAAAGGGATTGTTGGCGTCTTCAATCGCCCCTTCGGGAACTCGGCCGCTTTTCTTATTCTCCTTCATTCGGACGATCGCTTGTTGCATACGATCTTCGCCTGCACCATCCGCCGCATCGGACTCAGTCATATGACCGACATCGGTAATGTTCATGACGTGATCGACTTCCATGCCGGCGACTTCCAGAAATCGACGCAAGAGATCGGCAAACAAGAATGATCGAAAGTTCCCAATATGAGCAAAATCGTAGACCGTCGGCCCGCAGGAATACATTCGAACCTTGCCCGGTTCGATGGTTTTGAAGGGTTCGATGCGATTGTTCAACGTGTTATAAAACTGGATATCCATCGTAGAAAGAACAGCTCAATATTGGGGCAGGGCAGTAAAAATGACACTTTAAACACACCAAATTCGATGAGAATTCAGGCAGGATAGGAATTTAACCCCGATTCGTCGTTTAGATCAAGGTGAGAATTCGTATTGGACTAAGTTCCCGCATGGCGATGGCTGAATTGGCTTTGCACTAACTGGCAAGCCGCCGTCCACAGTTCTTCCGTTTGAAAAAATCGTCGAGCGATCAGCAGGCTACTGGGGATGGACCCAGGAAGTGTTAGCGAAATCAGATCGTCGTAAAAGATTGCGTTCTCGAAACGGTCCCATTTGGAAAACCCTCGTTCGGCTGGCGTCGCCCCGAAAACTCCTTCTTTGGCAATCGCGCCCGTAAGATAGATCAGGGGTTGATCGCTGGCTAAACCCAGCCCATAAGACAAACGAATGCGGCGCAGTATCCGGAAATTGACAAACAATAACGCACCCAAAATAGCAATCCGAGTGGTCATTCCGCTGCCGCCTGGTAGATTCGTCCCCAACAAAAAAAGTAATACGATGTTCACCACTGCCAAATAGGCAAAGGTAGTCCAAAGCTGTTTTCGAACTCCCTTGGCCAAAAACGCACAATCGTTCATGTCCTGCTTGGTAATCGAACCTTGAAAGGGGATGGAATTTGACGGAAAATTCATCGGCAACGAACTTCCATCGGCGTGCTTTCGATTGTCCACCAACCCACTGGATGCTGTGGAGTTGGCACTTGCGGCTTGGCAAAGTTCCGCTGCATGTCCGAATCCGTTGTCGTCAAAGATGGACATGGGTAAAAAGCGAAAGGTCGCTCGCCCGGCGTGCGTCGAAATCAACAACACCTCGTTGGAAACTTGAGCAAACGTCAAGGAAGACAATGGGAACTCGGTGTAGCCGACATTCGAGGCGATTCGTATCCCCCGACTGGAAATTTCACCTTCGACTCTGCCAACCGAACTTGGATTCGACCTGGCGATTCGGTTGGCCATCCCAAGCCCCACGCGAAACCAGATCGCTCTCAAACAAAACGCTAGTCCTGTGAACAAGAGGCCTGCCCAGTACCAATCGAAAGTGCGCGCAAAATTGCCTTGATTCCATAGCGGAGCCAAGTTCACCATGCCGATCGTGATAATGATCACTGTGAAAACAGTAACAAATGGCAGATTGCGATAAAACCTCGCAACGTCCGCCCGGGTCACATTGCCGGAAAAACGAAAAACGGCATCCTTGTTGGGCGATTCCCAGGTCAACGACATGGAATCGGGGGCTTGGTAGGGATTGGTCAACGGGTGTACTCGGTTGCAACTTGGGTAACACTAGGACTCTTGGCAGTTTTACCTTAATTGCTGCCAAGCTTCCACAATCTTATCACGAATTCAACGCCAAGAAATTCTAACGCCCTGTATCGACCGACGTTGGCCAGGATAGACATGGCAATGCCTCCGGACTGAATCTAACTAGCCAGCGTTTACAACTTTATCTCTCGGTTATCATCCCACCTCAAACCATCGATGGTGGCTGATGAAATAGGTGGCTGATGAAATAGGTGGCTGATGAAATACTGGTACTGACTTAGCCCAAGCACCGGACTGCCTCGGCGGTCGACAGTGACCGCGACCGCAAACCTGATCCTGCCGAAGCTAGAGTTTGACTGATAAGCTGGGAAATCCCAAGATTTGCTCCACTAACAGTAGGCTTGAACATCGGCCAACTGCCGTTCTAAAAAGAAACTGCGTTCGCTGGTACCGTTGGGATTGTTAAACCCTTTCCTTAAGTACAGTCGTTCTGCCGCGACGTTTTTTTCGCGAACTTCCAGCGTAATCTTGCACGCCTGCAATTGCCTCGCGAAATCCTCGACCGCGTTAAGTAACGCAGATCCGACGCCACGATTTCGATATTCCGTTAGAACGGCCAAGTCAAGAATGTTGACAACCTCACGAGCCTTGAAGGTTGAAAAACTGACAAAACAAATAGCTGCACCGACTGCTCGATTGTCACTGGATGCAAGAAAGATCTTGCGGTGATTTAATCGGCACAGGCGGTCGGCTAATTCGGACTTCACTTCTTCAGAGAGCGGTGCACCTGCCCCATTGGGATCTGAACTGTAGGCATCTAGAACCTGAACCAATGCCTGGCAATCTTGCTGTAAATAGAGATTCGCTTCGCGTACTTCAACCATGGGAGATCTCCTTGGATTCTGTCGTTGCGTTGGTATTCTGCAAGTCGCTTCAATGTTACAAAACTCTAAGTCTTTGCACTTGAATTATAACGGTTTGAGTTTCCAATACCAGAAATTTCTTGCCCGTCTTCAAGGATTCTCCCCAAACCCATCTTAAGGACGGTTATTTGCAAAAAAGGCAGGTTGGTCGAAGACAGTTGGTCGAACGAAAAAGCGACTCAAAGTAGTCCGTCAACAACGCCAAAGGGCATTAGCCGTCCGACCGAGGTGCCCCTTTCCAAATCCGTCCACCTGGTGTGTATCTAAATTGATAAACCTGGCGGGTAAGAAAACTGGCAGTCTGCAGTGTTTTGGCACACTGGGTTGAGGCAGTTATTGGTCGGTCGGTCGTCCAAAAATCTGGCGGGTGGGGAAACTTGGTCCCGAAACGAGTGACGATGGAAACATAAAAAAAAATTAGAAATCGACGAGGACATGAATGTTTGAGAAACTTGTCAATTTGGCGAACATGATGAAACAAGCCCAATAAATGCCACGTAAAGTGGTTGAAATCCAAGATCAATTAATCGATGAAATCGTGATTGGCGTTGCCGGTGATGGCCTGATTGAAGTTGCGGCCGACGGGACAGGAGAAGTCAAAGCTGAGCGAATCACCTTAGAGGCATTCGCACCTAAAGATCCTGCGTTTATCCAAGATCTCTTGCCGCAGGCAGTCAACGATGCGATTTCCAAAGGCAAGCAATTGCACAAACAAAAGCTTAAGAAACTGTCGGGTGGTCGATCGCTTCCAGGCATGGATAAGATGATGGACCAAATACTAGGCTGCTAAATCGAATCGAATCGAAGTTCGACGGTTGGTCGCTTGGCAATTGCGTCAAGGGTTTTGCAGGAAAAGTGGAACCGAACGCCCGAATTGGGCTTGGGCATTTTAGCGACATTGTGTGCAGCCCCAGTTGCGAATCCTTAGCTGGAGATCATTGCAATTCACTGCATCAGCACCACCGAGGCTATTCGGCTTCCAGGACGCCATTGATGATGGACTGCCTAGCTTGGCCGGCTAGACTTTGAAAAACCGTCTTCTGTTCGGGCGTCACCGGGTGTCCTTTCAGTGATTGCAGAATTCGCAGAGCTTTCCGCGGGTACTCGAGCATTATTTTGCAATGGGCCCAACTTAGGTGGATGGGCACGGTTCGCTGGTTTGGGAACATTTGCACAAATTGCGAAATCAAATGGTCTGCCTTCTGCCACTCTTTTTGTGCGGTATGCCCTTGAATGATTTGCAACATGATCTCGGGCGTCCATTGTGCATTGGGATTGTGTTCAACCAGATCGCTCATCCGCTTCTCGGCTTGTTGGTACTTCTGTGCTTGGATCAACTGGGTGACGAAATTCATTGCATCTTGGAACTCTCTTAATTTTCCTGCCTCTTGTTCTCGCCGCTCGTTCGCGATCTTCATTGCTTTTTGGGTTGAAACTTTGCGTTCGACTTTGTGTCCGAATGCGAATGCGAAAAAGTTCGCACCGTCGGTGGGTATCAAACCGAAACTTGACAGTGCAGCCCCAAAGGCAAAGCCAAACCCAACACCCATCAAATGCAAGAAACCAGACCCGACACCAACCAAAACAACTTCGGCAATGTTTAAGAAGATATAGATCAGGCAAAAGATAGAAATTGGCACCTCGTACACCATAACGTAGTAGCCGATCAAGAACAGCGTTTTGAATTCGGCGTCATACGCCAGAATAAAAGCCAACGCCATCAGTCCGAAAATGGCGGAAGATGCACCCAGGGAACCGCTGGCTTCTGCAATACCAAACGCGTTCAGACCGACGAACAAACCCTGTTCCATCACGTTCTGCGTGACGCCGATCAGCAGATAGGTCGTCATGGTGGTTAAGAACCCCAGTCGTCCCTCTACCGTTATTCCGAACAACCAAAGAAAGGTCATGTTCCCTATCAAGTGACTCAGGCTGCCGTGGACAAAAAACGATGTGAACCAAGCGATCGGTGTAATCTCCGTGTAGCTGAGGGTCGTCAGCTCTAAAAGGTCAGGGTTGGCCATTGCTGCTATCGAGACAACCACATTGATAAAGATCAAAATCAAAGTGGCGATTGGATAATAATGGAACGGCGAAGTGGTCCAGAATGGAAAAATGAACATGGACAGCCGCCGGGATTCGAAAATAGAAAATATTGACCGGCGTTGTGGCGGCCGCAAGACATTTGAAGCAAAAATGGTCGTTTGAAGCTAATGTAAAAATCTAGTTTGTCGCGCAAGCGATCGCAATTATTCCAAGGGTTTCAGGCAATAGGTTCGACCTGTTGCTGGCGGTACTCAGTGAATCGTGCGGGCCAAGCGATCCAAACCTCGCCTTCTGATTGAACAACAATCAAGGCCTGGGAAGATGGGACTGGGTTGGTATGTATTTTAAGACCAATTCAGTTGTTAAAGCGAGCGAAAGCTATAAAAATACCAGCACGCAGCGCAAGCTGGTGGATATTACCTTGCATCTGCGCTTGTTTTGCGGGGAGTTTTCTTCTGCGGCTTGCCAAGAAGTGGTCAATTCAGGAGATTTAAAGACTGGAACATCCCTAAGGAACCGGATGGGAAAGCGGCTTACGGGAAAGCGATCAGGTGAAGTAACCGGGGCGTGAGACTGGGCGACGATCGAATTGCTGTCGATCGACTTAAAATCGCGGATAGGAAGGTTGCCAGCCGGTTGATGCCTGGGCAAAATGACCCGGGGCTGTCGCGGCCAACAAGGTTCGGCGAACGGTGAATAACCGGTCGCCGGAACGACCATCTCCACAAAACAAAGTCCAGTTTCCCAACGAAACAAATTGGAAAAGCATCAAATCAAGCGTTTTGGCCCTCGACTTTCGAGCAAAAATCCACTATGTTTTTCGCTTTCCCAGTCTACCGAACCCGATTTTTCAATTAAAAGCGGGCTCAGAGCACGGCCTTACCCATGCAATAGGGGAATTTGAGGCTGAATTTGGGTGAAACAAAGTGGTTGAAACTGTTGTTTTGGCCCAGAATTTGACTTTAGCTCGATTGATGGGAAACGTCCCAACATCGTGGAATGTAGAGTGGCCGGCGATTTACGTTGATTGCTACTTTTAAACATTGACGTGAGCAAACATTGACGCGAGCAAACATTGGCGCGAGCAATCTTTAACGCGAGCGTTGGCGAAGTCCGATGAATTGATGTCCGATCAATTGATGATGGTATAAATCACGGAAAGACTTTAGAGATACTTAGATGAGCGAAGAACAAAAGACCGAATCTGCCCAAGCAGTCCCTTACGTAGTCATTTCTGACGGTGGACGTCAGTATCGCGTTATTGAAGGTCAGGTTTTGGATATCGACTTTCGTGACGGCATCGAAGAAGGAAGCGAATTGACCTTCGAACGAGTTTTAGCGTTTTCCAACGGTAGCGGACTGAAATTTGGTACACCGGTCTTGGACGGCGTATCGGTTACCGCCAAGGTTTTGGGCGAAGCCAAGGGCGAAAAGCTTTACATCCAGAAGTTCCGTCGTCGTAAAAATAGCCGTCGTCGTACAGGCCATCGCCAAAAGTATACTCGCGTTCAAATCGAAAAATTGCCAAGCTAATTTCCTAGCACCTGGCGGTAACCCCGAATTCGGGGTTCTGTTTTGCTAGGCACTCGTTCTCTGCCTGCACTGAGTCTGCCTGCACTG
>JBDNHU010000558.1:0-9545 GCA_041688615.1 Mariniblastus sp.
GGCCTGCCGCCTGAGTCGGTCAAGCCAAAGTTGAATTCGCTGGGTCTTGGACATTGGTAACATAAGATCTCCTGGAAACCAAAAGGAAATCCACCAACCTAAACCACCCGTCAATAACCGTGCTCAGAAACGCTTACATTGCAATGGGGATAAATATGGCTATGCCGTCTTGACACTGGATGTAAATTGGCAGGTGGTTACACAAGTCGACGGTACAGTCGTTACGTTTACAACAGCCGATAATAAGGCTTTCTGGGATTGGATTTATACTGGCTACGATCCGCCACCGGCATGCGACTATACACAGAACTGCCACGGTTTCGCGTTCAATGTCGGCGATTGGCCAGACACATCAACCAAAATCTTGAACGTCGGCCCATTATTACCGCCGGGCCATGTACCTTGCTATACTCAAGCCAACGTAGAGGACGCAGAAATTGCTTCTAACCCGAATCATTCGATAAGGGTACAATCATCTGGCTGCGTACCTTCTGGTCCACCGTCACCAACAGGTCCGGTATATGACTATGTGATTACCTACAGTGAAGAACAGTTCCGAGAAAGCGGAACATATACCCGATCCTCGCAATGTCCTTTCACCCTAGATTTGTCAGCGCAGTTGAGCTTTTGGAAGGCCAACTATGACCCGGCCTTGGTGGTGCCTTCTTTCCCACTTTATAAGAAGTAATGAAACCGGTAATCGCTCTGGTCTTGTATTCCTGTAAAATTTCTATCAAGGATTGACCTTCATGTCACTTCGATTATTGATCACTAATTTCGCGATCCTGTTTGCCTGGTTTGTGTTGACCGATCAAAGCCACGGACAAATTCGAGGCCAACAATTCGACGATCACTTGGTGGCAATTCAATCGTGCAGCTATGACGAACTAATCGATCGAATCTTCAGCGAGGACAAAGGCTTTTCAAGCACCATCAGAGCGATTGGGTTGACCCAAGATATTGTAAGCCCAGTTGTTGAATTCCGTGGCGTTCTGTTCGACCCACGTGTCGAGCGACTAAAAACGATGCTAGATGAACTACCCAAGAGACAAGCCGCCGAAAAAATCTGTGAAACCTATCGCGTTCGCCTACAAATCTTCAAAAAAAACTGGGCAGAGGCAAACAAGGGCGGGGGAAGGAAAAGCACTTCCGAAAGTGAAAGACACGCGCTTTCGGCTTGCCTATTTTTAATTACACAGTACAGTCCGGCTAAAGAATTCGATCGACTATTCTTGGAATGGTACCTTTGGCATCGGAAACACACGTCACCTTCCACTGACTTTGCGGTCATTGCACGCCCAGATCCGCTGTTAACGTTGAATTTGTATTTGGTGGCGATACAGAAATCAGGTAAATCGCTGAATCAAGTTGCGGACGTCCTTAAAGAAATTTCCACCCAAACCCAAATCGGTGAATTCTTACCTCCAGTACCAGTGATACTAGGCATGGGCAAAATCATCGATGGCGAACCTCAACCAAGAAATCCGTCGGATGGATACTACTATATTCCTGGTTATGGATCAGCCAAAGTGTTTGGATTTGGCAAAGGAACCAATGATGATGTCCCGATCAAAGTGATACAAGAGATTCGCGGGGCTCTGATTCCAGAAGTGAAAGCCTATGATGCGACCATAGAAGCGATCGAAAAGTGGATATTGGATAGCATTAATATTTCGGACTAGACGCGATCGATTCGATTAGACAGCTTCATCACCAGTGAACAACTTAACCTGGGCATTGAATTCGCAATTCCTACTTTTCCTTGCCAACGACAATCGGTAGCCCGATGCGACTGCCGCTGTGGATTCGATGGTGGGCGGCAGTAAAATTTTCGACGACCGCGTGGTAAATGTTTTCAACGTACTTCTAAGGATTACGATCGAACCGCGGAAACAAACTGCTTTGCACTTGAACCATAATTCGATGCCCTGCCCTAAACGTATGATTCACATCCAATAGCGGAACCTGCACCTGAGTCACTTGACCTGAGACAAACGGCTGTGAACTCGAAACCCTCCCGCAGCTTCAGAACGTAACGATGGCTAATCCATTTGATTGCTGACCGATTCGACCAGCCGCCAAGCAAAGTTTCGATTGGATTCCGAAATATCATCAAGTTATCGCAAAGCCTGTTGTGCGTCGCCATCCAATTCATTTTGCCTTGCTGATTCCCAGAGACTACGCTAATTAATATTGCCATCCTAGCCGCGCTCGCGTCCGCCAGGTTGCGTTCGGACCTCGCCTGGCCCCAACAAAGTTCGCTTCGCGTTACGTCGCGACAACGACGAATCATCAGTGCAGAACTATTTTCAAAATTCCTTACCTCAAACTTGGCAGCGATGAAGGATTCACTGCCGAAACCACGTAGCCGAACTCTTGAAAAAGCAAAAAAAGATCCCATGCATATTGACAGGCAATGGGGGGGGGTAAAATCAGGAGGTTTTGTACAATCACACTTCGTTTTTGGGGATCTTTCAGATGAACAAATTGCTTTATGTTTCTTTTTTGGCAACACTAGGATTTGCCCTGTTCGCAAATTGAGGTATCAACCAGCGAACAAAATACACTGCCAAAGTCAACGATGACGACGACTCACACCGGATTCCAGGGTGCTGGACCTGGCAGTGGAACCGCACCACAATGGTTAATAATCGAACCGACCCAATCCGGCCCCGGAGGCCCCACGCCCAGTACACTTTTGGCATGCCCGTGCAATGGTCAAGCCATAACCGCCCCAACGCCGATTCTGGTGAAAATCTTCGACAGTTCTGCGATACCTCCCGTACCATCCTCGTCGGCAACAGGGACTTCAACAACCTCTGGACCTGTCAATGTTTGGTCGGTCTCAGTCCCGCTTCCTGCTGTCGGGTTTTGGGCGGCTGGACCTGCTACTTGCGATCTTTACGACAACACAATTCCTGCGACACCTGCGTGGAAGGATGGTTCGTCATTCAACTTTTAACCAAAGCGACGATTCCAAGACGACTCTTCAATTCATAACTTAATTCGACGAGGGCAACCATGTTTTACCGACTCAAGTATTCTCGATACACGACAAACGTGAAGCGTGGTTGGACCCTCACCGAATTGATTATGGTCATTGCCATCATCGCTATTTTGATGGCACTATTACTGGCAAGCATTGTGCGATCTAGAGCCGCCGCCAGGAATCTGCAATGCCAAAATAATCTACGACAAATCGGTCTGGCATTCGCAAACTATGAATCCGCCAAAGGAATCTTACCACCGTCAAACGACGAAGAAGGAAATTCGTTCTACGTTTCTATCTTGCCGTGGCTTGAAGCCAAAGAAACTTACGAATTGGTCAAAGCAAAGAAACAATTCACCCATGGATTGCCGCTACTCAGGTGCCCAGATAATTCCTATAGTATCGACCAATTTAAGGCCATCCACGAAAAGTCCGAATTCGTCTCGTATATCGCATGCGGTGGAAAAGACTTGGCAAATGGCACAGAGTGGCCCGCAGAGACTCGCGGTATTTTTTGGGTTCCCAGGCGGAAACTTTCCGATGTTACGGACGGATTGTCAAACACCTTGTCACTATCCGAAGGAATCTCAATCCCAATCGTTGTCCATGGTCAACCTATCTCCGATCAATACCAGAAGGGCATGTTTCTCTTTACAGACAAACACTACCCTTTTCCCGAACAGGAAGCCGACTTCTTTGCCGACTGTCATGCAATGAACGGCACTAGCCTTTCACCCTATTCATTTGGGCTTAGGTGGAACTGGGCCTCTTTGCCTGATATCTTATTCATAACTACACGACCGCCACAGACAATAAGCTGTTTCAATCGCAGAGGTGCCTCCAACGCATCCCTCAATCCATCGAGCAACCATGGCGACTTTGTCAATAATCTTCTTGGGGATGGATCGGTCAAACCAATCACGCAATCGATCCAAGTCGATGTTTGGCAGGCACTTGGTACCATCGCCGGACACGAAGTTCCTAATGGCCGCTGAACCCCCAGCGTTCACACCTCAGATCCTCAGATCACCGGCATCCTAAACAACCTCAGACCCAGCGATGGGACGCCTGCAGAACGGCTACATTGACCCTTCGGATTTGCGAACCGCACGCACAAAAAACAAAAAAAGCATGCCTCACGTTTTGTGAGGCATGCTTCTAGCTTTTCAACTCAACTAACCAAGATTACTCGGCTGCATTGGTGTCGATCAGTGGTCCGCTGCTACCAAGTCCACCCTTAAGATCGCCATCGGCTTTCTTAACGGCCTTCTCTTCAGCTTCGCTTTCGGCTTCCTGTTCGTTGGTCCAATCCACACGGCGACGCGACAAGCCAATCTTTCGCTCGTCGGTGTCGACTCGCAAAATCTTGACCTCAATGTCTTCGCCAACCTTGACGATTTCTTCAGGATTTTCAATCTTGTCCTCGGACAATTCTGAAATGTGAAGCAAACCTTCCAAGCCGTCTTCGAGTCCAACAAAAACACCAAAGTTGGTGATCTTGGTGACCTTACCATTGACCACTTGGCCAGGTTGGTAGTTCGAAGGAATGTCGGTTTCCCAAGGATCAGTCGCCATTTGCTTCAGACCCAACGCAATACGACGACGGTCGGTATCGACTGCCAAAATACGGCATTCGATCTCTTGACCCTTCTCCAACATTTCGTTTGGATGACTGATCTTTCGCGTCCAAGACATATCCGAAACGTGCAACAGTCCGTCGATACCTTCTTCCAATTCGATAAACGCACCGTAATTGGTTAGGTTGCGAACGCGGCCGTTGACCATCGAATCGATCGGATACTTCTCTTCGACGTTGTTCCAAGGATTCTCTTGAGTTTGCTTCATGCCCAAAGACATTTGCTCGCCCTTGCGATCGATACCTAAAACGCAGACATCGATCTGGTCGCCAATCTGAACCAATTCGTTTGGATGGTTCACTCGCTTGACCCACGACATTTCGCTGATGTGGACCAGACCTTCGATACCTGGTTCCAATTTCACGAACGCACCGTAGCTCATCACATTGACGACTTCGCCCTTGTGAACCGATTCCACCGGGTACTTGGTTTCGACATTGTCCCATGGGTTAGGCAGCATTTGCTTCATACCCAAGGCAATCTTGACCTTCTCGCGATCGATGTTCAAAACTTGAACTTCGACTTCTTGATCGATCGAAACCATTTCCGAAGGACGCTGAATCCGAGTGTGGCTCATGTCGGTAATGTGCAGCAAACCGTCGATGCCGCCCAAGTCGACGAACGCACCGAAGTCGGCGATATTCTTGACAATACCCTTGCGAATTTGGCCAACTTCCAATTCCTTCAACAGCTTCTGCTGAGCGAATTGACGTTCTTTTTCAATCAAAGAACGACGGCTAACCACGATGTTACGACGCTGTTCGTCGATTTTCAACACTTCGCACTGAACGACGCGACCAATGTAGTCAGCAATGTCGTTGGGGCGACGGATGTCAACTTGGCTGGCTGGCAAGAACACATGCACGCCAATGTCGACCAACAAACCACCCTTGATCTTGCGGATGGCAGTACCGGTGACAATGTCACCTTCTTGAACTTCTTGAATAATGCGACGCCAGTGGATAATGTGATCCGCTTTACGCTTGCTAAGGCTGATCAATCCTTGCGGGTCGTCGGTGCTGCCCAGTTCATCTTCTAGGTCTTCAATCAGAACCTGGACCTTTTGGCCAACTTCTGGTTGAGGTTCGTTTGGATCCCATTCGTTGCGATAGATATTACCTTCGCTCTTGAAACCGATATCGACCAAAACCACGTCGCTATCGACTTTAACAATGGTTCCTTCGACGATCTTATTCAGCTGAAAATCGCCATCAACATCCTTCTCTTCGTCACCAACGATTACTTGATACAACGCGGAATCGTCAGCAAACAAACCTTCCAGTTGACTTGTTAGCGCCTCATCTTCAAGATCTCGAATTAGAACACGATCTACCATTAGGAATAACTTCTTTCTGCGGGCCGCTGGTCATAGCCGACATAGATTGGGGCTGCGCTTCTTAAGTGAACGATCGCAAATCACCGCCGAACATTATTCAGCAAAAATTTCACAAAACGTCAAAGCGACACAAGGTAATTGAGGGGTAAAACGTAAAAACGACAAGCAATTCCAGTTGCGAAATCAACTCTTTCTACAGGGTCGTTGCCTCCACAATCGATGACCTGCCATTATGCAATGACCCATCACCCATTCCAGGGGAACCCGATTCACCAGAAACCCAATCTTCAGGGCACCCAGTTCACCAAAAACCTGCCAGAACCGCGGAAACTTCCCAAACAAAAAATTAACCTGCCGTTGTCTTTCCAAATCCAGAGGACCAACTATTTTCCCGGCACTTGAAACCTGCTAAGGGTAGCGAAAAAAGGGGGTTTTCACAAGACGAACATCGGAAAATTAGGGCTTTTACGACCAGTCAATACAGTCCAGCTTTGACAATTAAGCCAGGATTTACTGGGTTTTAGCGACCCACTACACGTACCTTCAGTGGTTCATGGGCTAAAAATCACCCCAAATTATGATCCCAACGCGGGCCCGCTTTGCCACGAACCAGACAAGGCGATTAGGTCCCTCCTGGCCAAAAAACAGGCTTCGACCCCTCAGCATCGACCAGCACATCAAGCAAGAATACCCTCTGAAACTGGCGGATCAACGGCGAAAACACGCTGAATTCACCTCTGGCGCAGGACCCGAACGATGGCTTCAACGCCGCCACGTTCATCCCAAAAATCATGACCGCGGCTACGCTGCACAGCCAACTTACACCCACCACGCAGCGGTCCGGTCGCCAAACAAAAACAGGGCCTTGCTGGAAGACGCCCCACTGGGCCGATCCGAAGTGCCGACGCTAGCAAAATCTTGCACGAAGGCGGACAAAACCTTGAATTGGTTGAACGCCAACTCGCTCAATTCAAGCCAAAATAGAAATAGCGCCCCCTAATTCGTCCCAGACCCGCAAGCACAAACCCGGCAACTGCCTTGCCTAACTTGACGACCCTGATGAACACTCGTCCACCCAGGCGTCGGTGTTGGGCGTTAGAAAACGCAGATGATGAGCCGCGTGCGCCGAGTGCACTCGCTGCAAAGTTTCGCGATCCAAACGACCAAAGCCAGGATGAGCGGTAAAGCCGCCAACATGGTCACGAAACCTGGCGACGCTGTTTACAAATCGATGCACTTCGATGCGATCATCCAACCCCGAGGGCGGTTGAAAGACTGCCGACGTAGGAATGCCACGAGGAGAATCGTCGCTAAGAATTTTGGGCAACAAGATTCGTCGCACAATCGGACGCAAAAATGCAAAGAAGGACATCCACCTCGGGTACCCATCAATACTGGGATCCTGCACCAAACACAGATGCCGACAGATCTGCCCCAGTGACCACTTGCCTTGTTGCCGATAGCCTGACGCCAACAATGCTTCAGCCTCTGCCGCCGCCGCAACCAAATCTGCAAACTTAAGTAAGCGTAACGCTTGCATAACTTCAGGCACCTTTTTCCAGCAGCAAAACCATCAAGGTATTCAACAAGCGTATGCCGGGCCCAACTCGATCCCTGCCAAACACCAAGATCGCCAGAAACCGACTCTCCCAGAAGAAGGCAAAGATCCCCTCGGTCGCCAACGCAGAACCAAATACATCACCCACAAAACGAGAATACGCTGCCCAGTTGGTTCCAAATTCAAACTCCATCGCAATCCCAGTCGCTACGCCTATTGCGAAGTTCACCGCACAGACCCGAGTCCAAAATCTGGCTGCCGCCTCCCCGTCCGCTACCTACGCCCATTCGCACAAAAAAACTGCAATCCCAAACTGATCGATAACGGTGGAAACAGGTAGTGGAACATGATCGTCCCAGCAAATTGTAGACGGCTAAGTATTTCAATATTCACTGGATACTATCGCCTTAACCTCTATCTTATTTGGTTCATTAACAGGGGTACCAAATTCCGGCACGTCCGGCACGTCCGTCAATCCTGGACAGCGGGCAACGCTGCTTTGCATCCAATCACTGGATTCTTGATGACTTGCCAGAGATTCACACGGAAAGAACCTTCCGCAGCGTTAAATACGCCAAACAGACCAGGCACCTGCGACGGCACTGGAACAAAACAGCGTAATCTTACTCCACTCAAGTCACATTACCCACTGTCTTTAGATGTCGCCCCCACACTACCAGTGAACCTATCTACCGTTCATGCGTGTTGAAATTCTAGCCGTAACCAATGAAGCATTCCTGACACACGCAGAGTAAGCTTCACCCAACGCCTGAGGCGCAAGACCTAACAAGCCTGTATCGAAATTGCAAATCAGGGTCCAACCAAGGCTTGCAAAGCCTTTACCCTGCCCGCCTAGAATAGAAGTAGACTTCGAACCATTGGTAGCATTACGTGTTCCGTGCGATTTTGCTTGAACTAACCCAAGCCAGAATGCTATCGCGATTGATTAGAATAGGTGGCTCTGCTTCTCGGGGCGTCGCTAACCGCCGGCCCAACCCACTGATCTGCGACGACATTACCAACACCTGCACCGATCGCACCACCGGCCACACCCAGTGCTGGCGTTGCATAAAAGGGTAAGCTTTGCCCACCAAGTGTGAACGGAATGGCTTCCAAGACGATCCTGCGCCCCACCAAGCGGTAGGCAAAGGGGTACAACTGTCGCTGAAATTGAAAATCGCCCTCGGCTTGGGTAAAGCTAAGAATTTCGTTCGCGTTGTCAATACTCTGCTTGACGGGAACGATTGGAACCCAGCCGGCCATCGCTCGGACCCCTGGATAGCGGGCCGCAACTG
Organism: Mariniblastus sp.; assembly: GCA_041688615.1. GTDB lineage: Bacteria > Planctomycetota > Planctomycetia > Pirellulales > Pirellulaceae > M30B19. The sequence continues at coordinate 8,816 of JBDNHU010000558.1, forward strand.
ACAGTCGCACATCGGCCGCCGCAGATAACGAAGAGGCTGAATTTTGCGAATTCAAAGACAGTGTATTGGTAAACGGATTATAGGAATCTCGACGAAATAGTCTTGGCGGGAAAATCGTCGAACTTAAAACGCTGAGACTACCACCGGTGTACTTCCAGACCGGATGGATCCTCTGATTCTCTTTCAATCGCTGCCACTGCTGGCCCGGTTGGTACGTTTGCGTTTCAACGTAGACATCATCCAATCCCTGCTGCTGCAAATAGACACACGCGGTCCCCATCGCCTGGGCCCGATTGGCTTGCACTTGTTCAGGGGTGGGAATCGGGCGGCCCCACCAGACACGAATACGATTGATCGACCGATCAAAAGAATTTTGTATCCGGTCCATCTTTGGGTGAGGCTGCAAGTCTTGCTGCACCGCAATCGCAGGCGAAGAAATGGGACCCAAACTTTCGTTAAGCCGTCCATAACGATAATTGTTCGAAGCACAGCCGACATGCATCGCAAGCAACCCACACAGCAGGATCCAAGGCATTAGAAATGTCTGGACGTTCGGAGATTGGGGCTTGGCGAATCGCATTTCTGCCTCGTGAACTTGCTTCGGTTTTGACCATCACTTAGGCAAGTTGCCCTGCCACTTTCTGCGGACACTAGGCATTTCCAAACACCGCGGCAAGTCCGTTTGCCACAAAATCAAATTTGCAAGCAAACATTCCAACGAAACCTGGAA
>JBDNHU010000559.1:0-11994 GCA_041688615.1 Mariniblastus sp.
ATATGGGGATCCGTTCGATAGCCGTTGGCATACCCAATCCAAGAAGCGCTAAGCACTCGGGTGCGCAGATCACAGGCATCTTCCAATCGCTGGTAATCGAACCCTGCCTCGGGCATTTCTACTTGCCGGACTTCAACGCCCCGGGACTGAAGATTCAACCAAGGGTACACGTTGGACGGGAACTCGCCGGCTGGAATCACCACATTATCGCCCGACCGCCAATCGATTCCCTCGGCGACAAACGTGATGCCCTCGGTTGTGCTGTGCACTAACGCAATTTCTTCGGGAAAGGCATTAATCAAACAGGCCGCACTCAATCTTGTTTGCTCGACCGCTGCAAACCAATCTGGCCAGTGAACGTCACCTGATCGGCTGCAATTGGTGACGTAGTCGGAAATCGCTTGGGCGGCCAATTCAGTCAGCGGCCCCACAGCGGCGTGGTCCAAATAGACCCAATCCCGAGTCACCGGCATTTGCTGCCGTAAACGCTGCCAAAATTCGGTAGTGGATCCTGACCTGGCCAATGCGGATGAGCTAGAATTCATTGTATTCTTCATGGTTGAAAGTCGAGTGGTGCCAGACTGTTGATCGACATCCGCCGACCATCACTAGGTTTTGAACACTTGTTTTCACAACCGTTCTATCCTTGGCATATACTTAGTTGCGTACGGTCTACCAAAACAACTTGTTTATGGTTTTACCATTAAAGCACGTATATTCATAATAACCCGTTATGGAATCATTTACGAAGGCTGGAATTTTTGATGCCTGTCCCTTAAAGTGCTAGGTGACAAGCAATCGATTCCAACTATACTGTTGGCTGATTCTTATCTGGCAACCCTGCCTTCTGTAACCTAGTCCAACGGCGTCCGTTGAGGTTGTTTCATGCCCAAGCTACTTTGCATCACCTCCTTGGTGATTTCTATCCTGATCTTTCTGCTATTCGTAGCGGATTTAGTTTTGGGCTTTTCTGGCAGTCCAACTCTGGCGCCATTTAAGTTCTCGAACTACATCGTGGATATTGTTTTCACGGTTTGCAGCGGAATTTTGGGAGCCCTAAGCTGGTTCACGCTCCGCGAACAGGTTTAACCAGCGAACCAACAACACTGCTTGACTGATGACTCGGCTTGACTGATGCCACTGGCCGTCAGCTGGTTCATTTCAGGGCCCAACAGGTCGATCAATTCGGGTAGACGCTGTTCAGTTACCCGTCGTCCACGCCTAAACTAAACACCGGGTACAACACACCGGGTACAACACACCGGGTACAACACACCGGGTACAACACCAAATAGCCCGAAGCCCAGGGCTCAAAAAGCTCAGAATCGGAATGCCTTTTCTTCTGGACTAAACTGATCAACGGCGTTTTAACCGTCTTGGCACCAAAATCAAAGCAAGCCCAAGCCAAGAAAGTTGACATCGTTGGGCAGTAGGGTTGGCTGGGTCGAAGGTTGATTGCCATGACTTGATCCAGTTTCTAGTCTTGGATTTCCAAGCCCTTAGAAGCAAACGTGAAACGCCAACCGCTCGATTTTGAAGGGCTTGCGTTTTTCTTTGATCAAACCAAAGCACGTACTCCAAACCCCAAAGCTCCACATAGCTGCCTGGCATAAATACAGGCCACCCCAATTAGCGACCTGCCAATAACATTCGAACGTAGGCCGCTTGATTCATGCTTAATTTTTCAATCTGCTGTTGGGTCAATGTTGTGCCGTCCAAGGTAGCCCCGTTGGTAGGCGTTGCATTGGATTGCCAATTGTCGTCAACGAAACTTGCGCCAAACAGACTGGCATCGGTCACATCACAATTGACCAGTTTCGCGTTAGAAAAATCAACGCCTTCAAGATCGGTGTTTCGGAAAGAAGCGTTCGTCAAATCGGCACCCGAAAAATTGGCGTTCGAAAGATTCGCGTTCGAAAAATCCGCTTCAACCAATTTGCAATTTTGAAATCTTGCGTCTCGCAACAAAGCATCAACCGCGTTCAATCCGGTCAAGTCTAAACCGCCGACTTCCATTCCGCGCAGGTCCAACCCTTCAAAGCATCTCTCTTGTAGCAACTGCCTAGATTTACGCTTGTCTATGTTAGATGCAAGGTAACGCTGTTCCTTCCATGGATCGGCGTGATTGTGGTAACCGGCATCGGATTCCCAAAATCCAAGTCGATCCTGCTCTAAAACATCTATCCGGTTCAGCCACTTCACACTTTTGTAAAAATATCGATCAGGAACGATACTTCGCAGCGGTCCACCATGATCATCGGGCAATGGCTTGCCGTCAAAGTCCCACGCGATTAGCGTTTGCAACTGTAAAGCGTCATCCATTGCCAGACTGCTGCTATGGTCTTGCAAACTGTTGGCCCCAAAGGAAACAAAATTGGCATTGGGCATGACCCCTGCTTTCGCCAAAATATCACAAAGCAAGATCCCCGTGAACCGAACCCCTGGCTTTGACCAACGAGTCACACAGTGAATATCAACCTCAAGTGTGGTGACGGGTATCTGCTGCAACTGGTCAAGCGTCAGAATCAACTCAGTCTCAACCAAGCCCGAAATTGTTAACGTCCACACATCAGGCCGAGGCCCGGATTGGTGCTCACCAACGTGGGGCCATTTTTCCGGCGCGACCAATTGCTGGCCTGGCGGTAACTTTATGTTCATCGCAAATCCGTTCCCCAAAGCCAAGTGACGTCTAATCGATTACATTATGTCATCATTTTGAAAACCAATGCCAGCAGCTAACTCGAAAATAACACGGTAATTTCAACGCCAATGCGAATAATTGTTAATTGGCACAGGCTATGCATTGGTAACTACCTGTGGCAATGGAGCCATCATCGAATAAGCCTTTCGCTTATTTGTTTATTGGAGAATGTTATCGTCCTAATTCGGGCGGTCCTCTTAAGGAGTACGCAAATGTTTCGATTTACAACCATCGCTGCTGTGGCAGTACTTTTTTTCGCGTTCAGCGGCTCGCAAGCCAATGCTCAACACTATTACGGCGGTCACGGCGGTCACGGTCACTACGGTCACTACGGTCACTACGGCCAACAGCAATTTCAACGGACTGTAGTGAACTACTATCCTATCCAGGGCTGTGCACCTTACGCACCGATTTACCAGCAGGCATACCGCCCCAACGTTTCAATTGGGTTCAATTCGTTCCCTAATTATGGGTACGACCGCAACTTCTACGGTCGTCCGTCTTATGGCTATGGTTCTGCCGGCAATTATGGAAATCGAGGCGGGATGTCGTTTGGAATTCGATTCTAGTCGATGGAATTCTCAAAAATTTACTGCAAACCAATGGGTCAGCAAGCCGAAAGGCCAGTTCGCGAAAGCGATCTGGCCTTTTTTTATATGCCGACGATAATTGGAACCCAAGATCAAGATTCGTGCCCAGGCGGCCGATCCAGTCCTAGTGCCGAAATTGTGCGGTTTGCCGACTTGCGAAAATCGCTCAGGTTTTGCACAATACGTGCTCAGCCCTTGTATCGGTCTGGCAGTACTGGCATTCAGTACTGGCATTCAGTACTGGCGTTTGGCATTGTTGCCCATAGTTTCGTGGATCAACAAAAGCGAATCGGGAAAGCAGAGTGCCGGAAAAGCCCGGAAGTTGGACACCAAGCATGTTTAGCTAGGTTTCCAATTGGGTGAACCGATTCTGGTTCGCCGGTGTCGTAGCTTGCGAAACTGACGACTTGCCAAGTCGTCTTTTGGCAGATCAATTTGGAGAGATGGCAGAGTGGTCTATTGCACCGGCTTGCTAAGCCGGAGTGGGATTTATCTCACCGCAGGTTCGAATCCTGTTCTCTCCGCTCCTAAAAAAAGCCGCAGTCAACAATGACGGCGGCTTTTTTTTATTTCATTTTTCGCCTATTCTCCAGGCTTCTTTAGACAAATATCCGCACAAAATTGAGGCTCACACCCAATGGGGGCACGAGCCTTCACGCGCATCTGAATCTTTTCTACGCACCGTTCAATTGGAAACCAATTGTCCATCTAACGCGCTCGGGCACCACCCAATCCGAATAGGGGCACAGCGCCGCCACAACACTGATTTCGATCCACAAGATCGTATTGGCAGTTTAAGTCTTTTGCCGAAGTTCGCGACTGTACTTTTCCAGCAATTTTTTCTCGGCGCTAGTCAGGCTGTCGTAGCCAGACTGGTTCACCTTTTCCAGTACTTTGTCAGCATCAATGGCTAACCTTTCATGTCGCCCCTCTTTGGCTCGAACCACACGTAAATTCCGGGTACGCCACCAAAATTGAACCTGTCCCAGCCATTGCTTCCCAGGAACCCCTTTGTAAAAGAACAACGCTCCCAAAATCGCACCAATAATATGGGTTTCGTGAGCGACGGTGGGAGCAGATCCGGTCGCCGTAAAAAGAGCACCGATAATATCTTGCGCCATCACAATAACGCCCAGCACCCACGCCGGCATGGGAATCACAAATAGCACCACTTGAGCATTGGGTGCCGTAAAAATAAAAAACATCAACACGGTCATTACCGCACCCGAAGCCCCGATCACTCCACGTTCACCACCAAAAATCAAATGGATCACTGCCGTCGAAATGCCGCAAATCACAATGCTTAGCAAGTACAACGTGAGAAAGCCCGTTTTCCCCAGCTTGCTCTCCACAATTCGGCCAAACATCCAAACTACAAACATGTTCATCAAGATATGAAAAATTCCGCTGCTTGAACTGTCCAACGGAGCATGCGTGAAGCCGTAAGTCAGGAAAGAGAACCACCGCAGCGGGTTTTTCAAATCTTCTGGATACGAGGCTAAATAATTGACCACTCGATGGGCGGGAAATAGCCCCATGCTGATAATGTCAAGCGCGTACACAGCGATACAAGCGGCGATCATCAAATTGACGCCAGACCAAGTTGAACCCGGTCGCCAAGAGAAATCTGATTCGCGATCGCCGTAGTAGTGACGGTCGTAAAGTCCCATCGATCTCTTTCTAATAAATTCTAGGCTGGGGCAAACACCCACAGCAGCTAATCCATTGAACAGGCAACTCACGCCCAGCACACCCGCCAAAACCTGATTCACTGCATCGGGCCATCCGGCAAAACCCCAGTCCCCCTGGTTCGGCCTGAGGTATCAGATGATTTTACGATAGTCGCCCATTTCTGACGAGTCGAAGCTGGGTGTGAAATGTAGCCCCCGCCAGGTAACTGCAGTTGGGGACACAAAAAAACCAATGTACCGCATAATCGCAACACATTGGCTTTAGAACTTCTAATTGTCGGGTAAGCAGCCGTTTAGTTCGTGGTTTCGCTAGATACTTCAGTTTCACTCGGTGCTAACCGTTTCACCCGATGCTGCCCAATCTTTGGCACTATCAATTTTTTTCTGATGTATGAACCCGATTTGCAAATAGCTTTCTCGAATCTGCTTCTTCAACTGGCCCAGTCGGCCTTCTAGCTTCTGGGAATAACTGTCGATCGTAGCCAAGTCCTTCTTCAAATTCTCTTGATCCTGTGATAACTGGCTAATCTTCGTGTCACGCACAGCCACCTGAGCGTTGGCATCGGCATAGATTTTGTCGGTGGTTGAATTGTAAACCTGGTATTCCTTGATGCGTTCTTCCAGCAATGTGACATCCAACATTTTCTGTTCGATTTCCGACGTGTAATCATGAAGCTGACGATAGTAGATGCGGCTAATCACTTCTGCACGCCCCTCTTCTTCCATCGATTTCACTGGCACCCCATCTGGCCGAAGGTAACCAAGGGCGGCTGTCCGTTCGTCCAGAATCATCACATCCTTGTCGTCACCCGCTCTACCTTTTGACACCTTTGCTTCTTTGCCGATCTGCAAATCAGGATCATTCGTACGGCCTAGTGCGTCAAACGCCCCGTTGGTAACCATATCTTGGGTTCCATCCACTTCGACGGAAATATCTTCCAGCAGACGAACTTTATTCATAACTTCCAATGGTGAAGGTTCCAGACTTGGAAGCCCCTGAGCATTCAACCACTGATCAATTTCGGTCACCGGGCGACGATCGAATGAAACGTTATTCACCATCTTCACGAAGGCGCCATCGCCGACATTCAGGCCAAAGGATTCGGCAGGGAACATCTCCAGAAACTTGGCTCGAACCTCATCAATCGTGGGGGTTGAATTCTCGTCAAATCCCATCGCAATGTGCATGATTCCGTGAAAATCAGTCGGCGGCTTTTCGTAGATCACAACCGCATCGCCGTTGCGAATCCCTTGACTAACCAAGACTTCAGCGCTGGTAACCACTTGGCTGCCATTGACTTGTCCAACTCGGACAGCACCCAAGTAAGCACCTGGCACGGTTACCTGACTTCCATTTTCAATCTTCCAGCTACTTGCCTGAAACAAATAGACCAGCGAAGTTGGCGTTGGGTACGATCCCGTTAGATCAACATCGCCCGCTGGTGCCGCCGCCGCAGGATCGACTGGCGCAGCTGGATCAGCCGCGGCAGCTTGTGGAGCCGGAATGTTCAACGTGATCTCAACGCCATTACTAGCACTGACGGTCGCATTATCCCAAGCTCGGCCCTTGCCCAAAGTTAACAACTTCAGCTCGGTTACCGCACCCTTCAACGACCCTTTGCCGAACTCACCCGAAGGGCCCGGTTCGGCACCGCTAAGCAAATCATTGTAAGCCAACTCTTGGGTAGCAGCCTCTTTGATCGAATCAGCACTTAATTTCACCAAGGCTTTCCGAGTCTTCAAAACGAACGCGGCACAGTAAAGAGAAGGGACCGCGGTCAAGAAAACCAGAACGATCGCAGTCAAGTGCAACCAGTGCCAGTTCTTGGCAGCAAAGACCAAGAAGACAATTAGTGCGATCAAGAGCACGGCAACAATGACGGCAAACAGCATTGACCTTACCTACAGTTAGGCGACAAGGAGACGATTGACTGGCACAATGACCAGTACAGATGATAATTTGGGCAATTTGCACTGTCAATCAAATCAGATTCCGCCCAGCCTCGGTCTTCGGAAAATCTTACCGTTTTTACCGAGAAGTTGGATTGTATTGACAAACCTATTTCCACAATCGTTCAAGCCCGAACAACGCTAATTCCGAAACTAATCGATACAAGTCCGACTTACGTACTTCGAAACCAAACATCCTCCCGATTGAGTGTCTTACTGTACTCCAGAATTTAACGGATTCCCGCTCCGTTTCCGTTGGAGACAGGATTTTGCCAGAAAATCCCGCTTTTTGGCTCCATCTTAGACATTTGAACTGGTGAATTGACCCAGGCATTCTTAAAGGAGACCTTTTCCGTGCCAGTGAAAAGGACAATCTTGCACAGCAAATTTGCGACAACCTGTTTGGGCTTGTTTATCGCCGGCAGTGTGCTTCAAACAACTGCTTGCCACCGCGGTTATTACCGTCGCCAAGCAGATGCTGAAGCTGTGCAGCTGATCACCGAAAAAGCGAACGACCCTCGCTGGGCACTGCCGGATCGATCCATCGATGTCGATCCTAGATCCAGAATGGCACATCCCTTTTCGGCTGATCACTCGCCGATGCCACCAGATGATCCAAGTTCGCATGAGTTCATGCACAAAGTTGATGGGAAACCGGGGTTCCCGCAGTGGAGTGCCAACGGCGAATTAGATGAAGTCGAAAATCCAGAGTGGATGTCTTTCGTTCCGCTAAACGAGAAGGGTGAACTGGTCCTAGACTTGAACCGGGCCGTCCGCGTCGCCTACTTACATTCACCGTCGTACCAAACGCAACGGGAAACCTTGTACCAGTCGGCACTGGACGTCAGTCTGGAAAGATTTGGGTTCGATACTCAACTATTCGCCGCTTACAATTCGTTCTTGACCGCGGACGGAAAAGTTCGCGGCGGCGGAGGCAGCAGTTCAACGCTAGGGGCCAATACAGGCGCTCGAGGAATTCGCTTACAGAAGCTTGGCATCACGGGCTCCACACTGGTCGTGGGTTTGGCCAATACGTTGCTGTGGCAGTTTAGCGGACCGACAACCAATTCCGCGTCATCACTGGTCGATTTCTCATTGCTTCAACCGCTACTCCGCGGAGCCGGTCGCGAACGAATCATGGAATCGCTGACCCAAGCCGAAAGAACGTTGTTGGCCAACGTTCGTCAGATGGAACGATTTCGCCGCGGCTTCTACTTGAGTATTGTGACGGGCCGAAACCCCGGTCAAGGTCCAAGCCGAGGCGGAAACTTCCTTAACACTCCTGGGTCGCAAGGCAACAACGCCGGTGGTTTCTTGGGACTTCTGCAAAGTCGACAGAATATTTTTATTCAAGAGTATAACGTTGCCCAGTTGAGAAACGTTTTGGATCAGTTCCGTTTCCTTCAAGGTGCCCAGCGGATTAGCGCGATTCAAGTCAGTCTGGTGGAAACTCAACTTTACCGTGCACAGGAATCACTGTTTCGGTCCACCGTAAACTATGAAGCGGCATTGGACAATTTCAAGATCACACTAGGTCTTCCTCCAGAACTGAAGATCGACATCGACGATCCATTGCTTGATCGCTTTCAATTGATCGATGCCGCGGCAACTCGTAAGCAAGATGAAATCAATCGCTTGAAAGAAACGGTCAGCCTGCCATTGACTGAAATCGCGATTTTGATGGAAGATCCCATCCGGGCACTCAACGCCGAACAGCAGCTGGAATCCAATCCCCGCAATCAAGTTGCTTTTGTTTGGGACGATGTGGTTGAACAACGTGTTCGCGGCCTGATCGACTACTTGAATCAAATTGAAGTACTCCGAACAAGCGTCGTCCAGGGGCAACAGGTCTCCGTCACTGCAGACATCGAACGATTGAGAGCAGCACGGACCGATCGTGTCACCAACTTGAGAAAATTGTCGAAAATTGACCTCACTTACGGTCGCCTAGAAGATGCTCAGAATGCGCAACTTCGAGAAGAATTGGTGGGCGAATCGGCTGTGGCCGACCCGGACATGATCTTGGGTGCAGTCAACCGAGCGGTTCAAGAACTGGATACTCAACTGCCAAAATCTCTGGCGAAGATTCGCAAATCCATCGAAGAAATTTTGGCCAGCCATGAGAACACACCCGAAACAAAGAAAAAATTAGAATCTGAAATCCTGCAGACGATTCCCCAGGCTTTGGCCGAAGTTTCCAATCAATCACTAGAATTGCTGCTGCAACAAGTGCTGGCCCGAACTGATTTGGTAGAACTGCCTGAAATCAATCTGGACTCGTCAGTCGCGGTTGCGATTGCCAAGACCTTCCGCCGCGACTGGATGAACGCTCGCGCCAGCTTGGTGGATACCTGGCGTCAAATCGAATTCCAAGCCGATCAATTGGAAAGTACTTTTGATCTTGTCTTGGAAGGTGACATTGGTACCGTCGGTGACAATCCGATCAATTTCCGTACCGCCAACGGTCGACTTCGCGGTGGCTTCCGCTTCGATTCGCCAATCACTCGATTGCAAGAGCGAAATAATTACCGTAATGCTTTGATTAACTATCAACAAGCCAGACGTTCCTACTATCAGGTGCGGGATGAAATCTCGCGGAACCTGCGTCAGATCTTACGGCAGGTAGAACTGAACAAGGTCGTGTTCGAACTGAATCGTTTGCAGATAAAGGTCGGTGTTCGCCAGGTGGATCAAGCGACATTCCGTGTTGCCCAACCTCCGGCAGCAGGCGAAGCATTACGTGGTCGAAGTACTGCGGATCCGACTTTGGGTCGTGACTTAACGGACGCCATTAGCAACCTTCAGGGCGCTCAAACCGCCTTTCTTGGTACCTGGGCGACCTATGAAACCTTGCGACGTGGTTTGGATTTCGATCTAGGCACCATGCAACTAGACGAAAACAGTTTGTGGATCGATCCAGGTGCCATTAATCGAGCATTCGTCGACCGCCTAGTTGCCGAAGATCAAGCACTGTTGAACGAAATGGGGATGGCCGAATTGTTCGACAGCCAAGACGATTTCATGAAGCAAACCACGCCTGATCTGGACAGCGAAGTTTCCCCTGAATCGCCGCCGCCCGCCGAAGCGGATGATGCAGCACTGTTGAAACTGAAAATGCAATTGCGAAACGAATTAACGCGAACGGTAAGTCTACCCAGACAAACGGCTTTACCAACGCCTCCTTCCTCGTTGACATTGTCTCCACCGGCAACAAGCCAATTCCCGCCAGTCGATGTAGCGTCCGCTTTTCCGTTGTTGCCATCCGTTCAATCGTCGTTGCCTTCGCCGGCTATTACCGTCGATCAACTTCCTGGAAGATCAGCAACGCCGCTGGACCTAAGTCAGCTGCCGACCCCAGCAGATGTGGTTTCGCCCAAACGTTTCCGCCCCATCGTTCCAGAATAACAATCAAGGCTGACCTTTCTCTCAGCCCTTGAAACGACAACCAAACGGAGCCAAGGACTTAGCGATAAGTGCTTGGCTCCGTTTTTTTGCACCCATTTTCCCAACCGAACTTAATCCAAAATTGCTTGCCACATTCGGTCAGTCAGCACAAACGGCGTTCGCGGCAATCGATTCCATAACACTCGGGTTGGTGAGCATTGGGCAGAAACCCTCGACCGTAGGCTTTCCAATAGCTGCGTTGCCGAAATCGCAGTCACATCCTCCTGCAAGTGACAACTGTGGGCTAATAACCCTAACAGCTTCTCGGGCCCCAAGCCTCGTCGTCGAATTTCGGACAATCGAGTGTCACCGTGGCGTTTGGCTAATCGGCGACCGTCCTCCCCTACCACAAGAGGGACATGGGCAAACGTTGGCGTCTGCCACCCAAAGGTTTCGTACAATTCTAACTGTCGAAAAGTACTTGCCACCAAATCGTCTCCCCGCACCACTTCGGTAACGCCCATCAAGTGATCATCAATCACGACCGCTAGTTGATAGGCGAATTCGCCATAGCTTCTCCCCACCACGAAATCGCCAAGTTCTTTTTGTGGGCGACACGTTTGAGGCCCCATAATTTGATCCACAAAACGCATCGTCCTGTTACAGGTTCGGTATCGCCAAGCAAACTTTGGCGCAATCTGAGTTTGATCGGTTGCTTCGAAATCATGCGTGCCACCCCCAGAATTATTCTCGAACCTAAGCGACATTCGATCGCCATCAGCGACTGTTTTACCTGCACAACTACCGGGATAGATCGTTGCATCATCTCCCAAATTTGGTGCACTGGCGGCCATTTGAATGTCCTTGCGACTGCAAATGCAAGGATAAACTTTCTGGTCCAATTTTAACTTGGAAAAGTAGTGCTGATAGACGTCAGTTCGCCGCGTTTGCAGCCAATCTTGGACACCGCCAATTTGCTCAACTGCTTGCAATTCCAGCAAATCAGCCGGTAGCAATTCTACTGCCGTCGTGGAATGGGTTCCGCCTGGGCCAAAGTCCCAATCCAGACCCAACCACTGCAAATCCTCAATCGCTTGCTGCTGAGCACCTGCTTTGATACGGGGTGAATCAATGTCTTCCATCCGCAACAACAATTGCCCACCTTGCAAACGAGCACTCAGCCAGGCCAACAGATAGGTTCTGGCATTTCCGACATGCTGAGCCCCGGTGGGACTGGGAGCCAAACGGCCAATTACGTTATAACTTGAAGGTCGATGCATTGAATTGGATCTTAAAAATATTCATAGTTTCGTCAAACAAAGCTTCGATAAACCATGAGCACCCGATGGTCGAATAGTTCCGGCCAAAACACAATCAATCCGGTATTTGTTTTCGCTTTCTAGTCAACCATTTGTCGCTAAAATAAACCGTAAACCTACCTACCAGCGTCAATTTTTCGAATTCATTCATCTAGCCCCGCATCCTAAGACTTTGGAGTAACGACCTTTGATCCCGGCCACTTTCCCAAACATTCGCTTCTCCGGCCAACTTCGGACAAGTCAAGTCGAAGTCGCCGAAATTGCAAAGCGACAACTCGACAAAGGCCAGCGACGTCTGCACATTGTGGCTCCACCTGGATCGGGCAAGACCATTTTAGTGCTTTATCTCTGGGCCGAAT
>JBDNHU010000560.1:0-11985 GCA_041688615.1 Mariniblastus sp.
ACTTTTCTATGCTGATAATTCAACTTGGCCTCTCTGGCCTCCATGGTTGTAGTGGCAGAAATTGATGTAGCGGCAGAAAATCCGCAGTCGAATACTCTGGCCCGCGATTGATCTGGATTTTTGGAATGCCTGGCTGCTGACGTTCAAAGAGTCTTTCAGGCGTTTTCAGGGATTTTGGGGCGGTAGAATTTTTGAATTGTTCAACAGTCTGGGGGTGGCTTGTAGGCCGCGATATTGAAAACGCCGAAGAAAGTGCTGGCACTTTTATTTGATGATTGTGGCAAAAGTAACTTATTGGTGTCGGACAATGAATAGATCCAACTTGACCGAAAAATTTCAAATTCACTATAATTCGAACACTTCGCCAAGGATGGCGAGGCCCGACGCTAGTTTGCACTGGAAAACGGTGTGATATTCCTACTTTTTGGGACTTATCGCAGGATTTTCGGATCACCGCAAGACTGCTTGCAAACTGGATAGTTGTCGGGTCATACTCATGGATGCGAGACCCATTAGTGGCCTCGTTACTTAGACCTTCTCGCCTATGTCTTTGTTTACGTGCCACTGGAGCAAGCGGTGTCCCAAGGATCGAATCTCGATCAATTTGAACTGAAAGAACGCATACGCCAGTCCACGGATATTGTGGAACTGATTGGCGGATATGGAGAGATGCGGCGTCAGGGTCGAAATTGGGTGACTCGTTGCCCTTGGCATGACGACCGTCGACCTAGTCTGCAAGTGAATCCTGCTCGGCAAAGTTGGAAATGTTGGGTTTGTGATTTAGGCGGTGACGTTTTCAGTTTTCTGATGAAACGTGAGGGGATCGATTTTCCCGACGCCATGCGTATTCTTGCAGACAAAGCTGGGATCGCTTTCGAAGCATTCAAATCCAGTGGTAAATCGGCCGAAAATCGTGACCAACGCAACGCAATGTTCCAGGCGATGCAATGGGCCGTGGGTCGATTTCATGCGTACTTGCAAACCAGCCCAGACGCTCAAGCGGCTCGTGATTACTTGCACAGTCGGGGGTTGTTGCAACCTGCGATCGAGGCATTTGAGGTGGGCTATGCCCCCAATGAATGGTCGTGGTTGACCGATCAGGCGACAGGGGCCGGTCATGATCCAGCGACCTTGAAGTTGATCGGTGTTGCCCAAGAGCGTAACAACGGTGGCTTTTATGATTTCTACCGTGGTCGAATTATCTTTCCGATTTTCGATACGCAAAATCGCGCGATCAGTTTGGGTGGGCGGATATTACCCGAGATTGCCAAGAACGAAGAGGCACAAGGAAGGAATGCTGCAAAGTATATTAACGGTCCGGAGACAAAGATCTATTCCAAGAGTGACAATCTTTACGGATTGAATTTAGTCAAAGCGAATGTAGAGAAGTCGCGGCATTTGGTGATTGTTGAAGGTTATACCGACGTCACGATGGCATGGCAGGCAGGTTTAGACAATGTGGTTGCTGTGCAAGGAACGGCACTTAACGAACGTCATATTCGATTGATTAAGCGCTTTGCTGATCGAGTGTCATTGGTGTTGGACGGTGATGAAGCGGGCATCAATCGAAGCAATGACATTTTGAATTTGTTTGTTGCGGCCGATATGGATTTGCGAATCATGACTCCGCCTGACGGGTTGGATCCTTGTGATTTTTTGCTGCAAAATTCGGCATCGAAATTCAAGGAATTACTGGACGAAGCGAAGGACGCTTTGGAATACAAAATTCAGCGTGAAACCGCAGGATTTGATCCGGTCTTGGATACTTCGCGGGCTCATCAAGCGATTGAGAATATTCTTTCGACGATCGCTCAGACGCCTAAGAGTTTGGTCATTCAGAAGGCCGAGCGACAGATTCGTGAACAACAATTAATGGCTCGCTTGGCACGAAGATTCCAAGTCAGCCAGGATACGTTGATCAATCGTTTGGAAGAAATTCGCACATCACGCCGCCCGAATACTTCTTTTGCCGCAAAAGATTCCCAGGTTGAAGATTTAGGGGCTTATGGTGATGTTCCAACGGCGAATACAGAACTGACGACGCTGAAACCTCCTAAATCTTGGGATTGGAAACAGCGGGAAGTTCTGGAACTGCTGATGCTGCAACCGGACTTCTTGGAATTGATCGTTGAGCGGATTCCGGCAGAATGGTTTGCCGAACTGACGCCCAGAACAGTTTATGATTTATTCTGCGGTTGCTACGAAGATGGGATTCCGGCCACGTTTGAACATCTTTCTAGTCGTTCGAATGATCCGGCAATACAGAACATTTTGGTTTCGTTGGACTTGATAGCGCAAGAGAAAAGCGAAGCATCCAATCAAGCGGTCGAAGAGCGAATGAGCACCGTTATGGATTGGTTTTACGTGCAAGAAGTGAAAGCGAGTCAGCGTAAGACGTTGGCAGAACTTGAAGAACGAAAACTAAGTGAAGATCAAGAGTTGGCACAGTTGCAGGTCTTGATTCAACAAGAAAGACAACGGCAAGGAATACGTGTTCCTACGGATGGGTAACACTCTTTGCAATAAAGCGAAATGGATTTGATTGCGCCAATTTGTCGAAACGACTTTGGTTTTATCGGCGTCGGTGAGAAAATTCACTGAGTCGGTTTTGCCAGAGTGGTTTCCGTTGGTAATCCCAGTTAACGCGAATCAAATTTTTTACGTAATTTTTTTCCCGCACATGGAAGTAGCAGGAGACGAAGCATGGAAGCTGTAGAGAACTCAATTGATCTGTCTCAATTGATCGAACAAGGTAAGTCTCAGGGCTATTTGACTTACGACGATGTAAATCATTACCTCCCAAGCGAAGCCAATAGTTCGGAGAAAATGAATCACTTGTTGGTTGCATTGGAACACAATGGAATCACATTACAAGATCAAGCTCCGGTCGAAGTGGCCGAAGATAATTTTGGTCCTAGCGAAGATGATTTAAAAACAGCGACCGAGGATTACGATACGTTGCCAATGGAACCGTTATCCAAGGGCAGCAATGATCCGATTCGTATGTATTTGGCCCAAATGGCAGAAATTCCTCTGCTCAATCGCAACGAAGAAATTGGTTTAGCGAAACGAATTGAGATAACTCGCAAGCAATTTCGTCGTCAAGTTTTGGGTTGTGACTACGCGTTGCGAGCGACGGTGGATACGTTGAAGAAAGTCTATCATGGCGAATTGCCATTTGATCGTACGATCAAGGTTTCATTGACCGAACAGTTGACAAAAGAACAGATTTTGGCTCGCATGCCACACAATCTCGGGACGATTGATCGATTGTTGGAAGACAACCGTCGCGATTTAGTTTTGTTGATTCGCAAGAGTGTTCCTGCCATTAAGAAGGCCGAAGTCAAGCAACGATATATTCGTCGCAAGCAAAAGTTGCTGACATTGGTCGAGGAGCTTAGTTTGCGGACCCGCCGTGTCCAACCTTTGGTTAAGCAATTGGCTGAGTTTGCTGGGCGAATGTATGACATTCGCGCTGAATTGGGCCGCTTGCCAGCGATGGATGTTGAACGTCGCCGTTGTTTGCTGCTTGAACTTCGCGAATTGGTGATGATTACCGGTGAAAGTCCGCAAAGTTTGACGACGCGAGTGGAAAGTTGCCAACACTTTCACGACAGTTTTGAAGAGGCCAAACGGAATCTTTCCAGCGGTAATTTGCGATTGGTCGTCTCGATTGCCAAGAAGTACAGAAATCGCGGAATGAGTTTCTTGGATTTGATTCAAGAGGGTAATACCGGTTTAATGCGAGCGGTCGAAAAATATGAGTACCGCCGGGGATTTAAGTTTTCGACCTATGCCACTTGGTGGATTCGCCAAGCGATTACACGTGCGATCGCGGATCAAGCGAGAACGATTCGTATTCCTGTGCACATGATTGACGTCTTGACTCGGTTGCGCAACATCCAGAAGAATTTATTGCAAGAGAATTTGCGTTTCCCGACTCCGGAAGAAATTGCGGAAGTTGCTCAGATGGATGTCAATGAAGTGCGCCGCGTCTTGGATATCGGTCGTCACCCGATCAGTTTGGATCGACCAGTTGGTGACGACGACGACTGCAATTTTGGTGAATTCTTGGAAGATGGAACCAGCGAGAACCCAATTCGCGCCGCTAATAATGGTATCTTGCGTCAGAAAATTGATGTCCTGTTGAAGACTCTGACCTTCCGCGAGCGTGAGATCATTCGTTTGCGATACGGTCTTGGTGACGGGTACACTTACACTTTGGAAGAAGTCGGACGCATCTTCAAAGTGACACGTGAACGTGTTCGTCAAATCGAGGCCAAGGCTGTCAAGAAGCTTCAGAATCCCATTCGATCCAGTGCTTTGGAAGGATTCCTGAAGAACTGTGCCTAACTAATGGTTTGCGGGTCTGGCTGGGCATGGCGACTGGGTGGTCGTCCTACTGCTAGATTCTGTCATTCTGCTATAATCAAACCGGTCTCCATTTGAGTACAAAACTTAAGTGGATTGACCGGTTTTTTATTTGTTAGAAAGGCTGAAATGACTACAGTAGAGCCAGCTCTTTTGCATACGCTTCACCGAATGCTACGTCAGCAGCACGATTTGACGGATCGACTGGAGCGGGCCCCTAAACAAGTTCAGGGCGCTAAAGAACGTGAACTGAAGTATGCCAACCAGTTGCAGGCAATTGGCGACACGATCAAGCAATTGAAGATGAAAGCCGATCTTAAACAATTGGACTTGCGCGATCGCGAGCAACAAATTGCCAAATTGCAAACTCAACTGAATGGTGCGGCCACGAACAAAGAGTATTCGTTGTCCCAAGATCAGATTAAGGCAACCACAGCCGCCAATGACGTTTTATCAGACGAAATTCTAGAAATTTTGGAAGACGTTGATGTCAAAGTTGCATTGCAAAAGCAGGCACAAGAGACTCTGGCGCAAGCCAAGGTCGAGGCGATTGAAATCGAGGCGAAGATCGCTGAATTGACTAGAACTTTGGAAAAAGATCTAGCAAGTGTGGCCAGTGATTTAGACGAGCGCCAAAAGAGTTTGCCAAGTGATATTCTAGCGGAATTTCGCAGGATCGTACCGCACAAGGGCGAGGAGACGTTGGCGATGGTGGACGACAATACTTGTGGAAATTGTTATCAAACTATTACTTCACAAATGCGAAATGAACTGATCTTAAAGAAACCTGTCTATTGTAAGTCATGTGGTTCAATGCTGTATGGCGAACGCTAATTGATTGGGTGTGGGCCTTGGGTAATTATTTGTAACTCGCGTTTTGGAAAAGTTAGCCAAGGAAAATCGAATACGAAATTTTCCGTTCGAGAGTGTCCAAGCGAGTATCCAAGCGAGTGTCTCTGGGCTGGCACGGCTAAATTGGACAGAGTGTTGTGAGGCGAGCAGCGGCGATGAGAATACCAGAACGCAGCGCAAGCAATTGGAGCTTGCTTTCCTTCGCTTCGCTTGGGTTGCGTGCTTGTATTGCGATAATTTTTCTGCTGCGCGCCCAAGTTTGGACCGTTGGGTGAATGGTTAGGCGGTGAAATAATTTGAAGGACGCGGGCATCGATTTGAAAGTCGCAGATATCGATTGGCAATCAATGGCGGTCGGAGTTTTGCGGTGAAGAGATTCATCGCGTTTGACCTTGCAGATCGCTTGATCTTGGACATCCCCGCTGCAACGGGAACTCGGGAACTCGGGAACTCGGCAATTCGATCTTATAAATCCATGGTCGTTATTTCGGACGACTTGAAGACTGTTTTTTCGATCGTCCAGCCTAATTTTTGGTACAAGCGTACTGCGCCAAAGTTATCGCACGTGACTTCTAGGATCGCTCTTTCCAGTCCTGCGGACTTGAAGCCCTCGACGGCTCGTGCTAACAACGCTCTTCCAAGACCCAGGCCTCGATGGTTGGGCGTGACTCCTAAGTTTTGAATACTGCCCAGGGCTGAATCTAACTTGATACCCTGAATGGTTCCGCAGCCTGCGGCTTCTTTGCCGGCGGCAGTGGTGGCGATTGAATAAGATGGGGTGTACACAAGCCAGGTTGCCTGTGGTAAGAAACCTTCGCGACGAGTGATTTCATGCATTAATCGTTGGCAGCTGGACAGTGAACTGAAGCAGGGGAACACATTGGCATCGACTTCGCTTTGAAAGCTGCGATGCTTGATGCTACTGTGGGTTTCAAGCAATTCGGTTCGCCAGGCCTGCCAGCGGTATCCAGCGGGTATTTGGTATTGCCATACGGGTAAGTTCAGATCGTACATCATGCGATAGCGTTTGAAATGAACTACTGGCATTTGAAAAATCCTTGCGATCGAATCAAGACATGCGAATAGTGTCGGTTCGATTGGAAAAGCTAATGCTGATTTTCTTCTTGATCGTCATGGAGTTCTAGGGTTCAACCGGTTTGGTTGGCAAAAGTAGTTGGCGTCAACTAAAAGCGAGCGAATACCTTTGCGTAAAATCGAAAGCCAGATCGGCTAACCATTGTCGTTGCTTCCCATCTTTTGATGCGGCCCTCGTTTATTCATTCTATCCATCTTTTCGCCGATTGGCTGCATTGAAATTACCGAGGATACGGCGAACCAGTTCATCAGCGATGACCCCTAACAAGATGACGCCGCCTAGTACAACCAATTCGATGGTATCTGGAATTTCCAGCAAGATAATCATGTTGTTTAGCGTCTGCATCAGTGCGGTGCCAATGATCACTCCCAAGATCGAACCTTCACCGCCTCGTAAACTGCAGCCACCTAGCACAGCGGCGGCAATCGCGTAAAGTTCGAAATAGGATCCCGCGTTCGACGGCGAAATGGATCCGGCTTCAATCGCAAACAGAACTCCGCACACACCGGCCAGCAATCCGCAAATCGAAAACGCCAGAAGTTTCATTCGCCCAGTATTGATGCCACTGAATCGTGCGGCCTCCTCGTTCCGCCCTAAGGCCAAAATGTAACGTCCCCAAATTGTCAGATTTAGTAGAATGATCGCAAGCGTTGCGATTAACACCAATACAAAGAAAGCATAAGGAATATTGACAAGGGTGCCGTCGCCACCGGTGGGCAGCGTGATTGGAAACTTACCAATCGAGAACCAGGATAAAGAATCGGCATATTCGTTTCCGAACCCAACCGATTGATCATCGGATAACCAGCGTGACCAACCTCGGTAAATCAATAAACCACATAACGTCACCACGAAAGGTTGCAACCGCAAAACAGTGACCAGGATTCCATGCAGTGCGCCCAGTCCCAGTGCGATAGTAATGGCAGCAAGAATCGCCCACGGCACACTCATGTATTGTTGCCGCTGCAAGGGTGTCCAAAGCCATTGCTTGGCATCAATGGATGAATCGATTTCTAGATTCAAGACCAATTGGTTGCCACTGGATTTCGACTGAACTACCGCCTGCTCCTTAAAGCTGTTTTTGGAATTAACCAACCAAACTTTGTCACGAGGCAGGACGTTTTCGATTTCTGTTCCCAGTTTGATTACGGTCATCTCCGAAGATTTTTCATCAAATTCGGATATCGGAAACACCGGGGTCAGTCTTGCAATGGCGGTGGAATCTTCGTTATCTTCGTTGCGTGAAGGGGCATTAGTTAGGCCCAGTTTGGACATCGTTCCCATGGGTGAACTGATACCCTGTTGGACGGATTCAATTTGGAAGACGCCACTCCTGGTGCGCTTGGTTTGATACAGGCGGACCCATTGTCCGGCCTTGTACCGTTGGGTTTGGGGGACCAACAACGACGATGAATCTTTGCTGATTGAATACACAGGGTCGCTAATATACGGTTGGTAGTCCACACTTAGGAACATCGCCAGAAAGCAGCCGGTCAGACAAACCAGGGAACCCAAAGACAAATCAATGCCGCCGGTCATGATGACGAACGCGACCCCGATTCCTAGGATTGAAAACAGTGCGGTTCTTCGCAAAAGATTTTCAATATTGCCTGCGTCCAGAAAACTGTCGCTTGCGTATTGGCTGAGAAAAATCCACAACGCCACTAAGATGATTGAGATTCCGACTAGCTTGATTACGCCGGTGAGATTTTCGTACATTCTATGCCTAGACTTGCTAACAAGGGTTCAATGGACCGCGACTTGAGATGTTCACTGTAGAGCTGGCTGGGGAAACTAATCGCCGCCCGTTGCTAATTCCATGATTCTCTTTTCATTGATATCATCACCCACCAATTCTCCAACTAAGCGTCCTTCGTGCATCACAAGGACTCGGTCTGATACCCCAATTATTTCTTCTAGATCACTGGATGCGAACAACACCGCACGTCCTGATGCTGCCAATCGTTCCATCAATTGGTAGATATCTTGCTTTGCACCAATGTCGACACCTCGGGTTGGTTCATCCATCAACAAAACTTTTGGCTGCAATGATAGCCATTTCCCCATCACCACTTTTTGTTGGTTTCCACCCGACAGAAACTTAACCGGTTGTCCAAGGTGCGGCGTCTTTATTTTCATGTCTGCTACGAATTTTATGGCATCCGCGGATTCTTGTTGGGCATTAAGCCAACCGCCGATTCGACTGTTGTGCCGCAGGCCGGCAAGTCCGATATTCTTGACCACTGAAGAATCTAGAATCAAGCCTTCGTGTTTGCGATCTTCAGGCACTAAACCGAAGCCAGCTTCGATAGCACTTGCTGGCGAGTGCCCACTCAATGTGAAGTCCCCCAAGATGACTTTGCCGCCAAGTGCTTGATCAACTCCAAATATCGCTCGCAATAACTCGCTTCGCCCTGCCCCGACCAGGCCGGCAATTCCAACCAATTCACCTTGCCGGACACGGAAAGAAATTTTGTGTTTGGGCCAAGTGGACGTTCGTAGATCATTGACCTTCAAAAGTGTTTTACCTTGTTCGTGCGATTGCCGCGAGTAGAATTTGGAGATGTCTCGGCCAATCATCAATTTCACCATATTTTGATGAGTGATTTCTGCCCCTTCCAATTCGCCCGCGTTTTCGCCATCTCGTAGCACCGAGACTCGGTCGGCCAATCGAATCACTTCGGATAACCGATGCGAAATATAAACGATGCCAACGCCACGAGTTCGAAGTTCATCGATCAAAGTGAATAAGGCTTCGGCCTCGGCATTGGATAAACTGCTGGTAGGTTCGTCGAAGATTAGAATTTTTGCATCGGTCGACAACGCTTTGGCAATTTCGACCATTTGCTGCTGGCCTAACGACAATCGCGACAAAGGCGTTCTAGGTGAAAGGTTCAGTCCCACTTTTTCCAGTGATGCTTTGCTTTTTTTGTAGATCGTTCGATAGCTGATCAGGCCCAGTCTTCGAGGTTCATTCCCTAGGAAAAGATTTTCGCCTACGTTCAAGTTATCACAAAGATTCAGTTCTTGGTGGATCAACGAAATGCCAGCATTCATGGCATCCCGGGTGGATGAGAACGCGACCGGGTTATTATTTAAGTGAATGGTCCCTTGATCTTGACTTTGCACGCCCGCCAAGATTTTCATCAAGGTGCTTTTCCCGGCGCCATTTTCGCCAATAACTGCCAGGACTTCGCCACCTTTTATGTGCAAGTTGACTCCCGAGAGCGCGCGAACCCCCGGAAATGATTTCGTCAGATCTTTGACTGCCAAGACGGTTTCGTTAAGCAGCGCTTCGTTCATCGTAGGCGGGCGTTCGTTTGTCGATGGCATTGTCATGGCCATGTCCTAAGCTTCACGGAGCGAATTAAATCACATGGTATCCGCCCGACGCGAAGCCAAAAGCAAGTACCTATAGGCAAGCAACTGGAAAGTGGGCGAATCCCTAATCCCGTATTCTAACCCCTAACGCCACACTGTGGGACAGTCCGCTTGAATTGCCACGCTCAATTATATTTTTAATGGCGTCCCAGGCTGTCCGTGCTGAAAAGATCTTGCGAAGCGATCGAGTGGATTGAAGGCGTTGACGGGGACTGGGAAAGTGATGACGGGCTGAACCCATTCAATCACCGTGTCCAGGCCCCTGAATTCCTGTGCACTGAGCGTTTTAGACCCGCAAGTTGACCAATGCGGAGTCCCAGCAGCGTCCAGGCAGCGTCCAGGCAGCGTCCAGGCAGCGTCCAGGCAGCGTCCAGGCAGCGTCGACGGAGGCTGATAACCAAAGCCAAGGCAGTATCCAAAGAGAAATTGCGGGCGGGCAAAAAATGAAGATTGACAAGGAGATCGCCGCCTTGGGGCAATTTTACTATTTCAATTCCATCCGGGTCCAAGATCAAAACACGGATTAGGTAACGTCGTGATGCGAGCCAGAGAATTGATCCCCCAACGGGTCAGCGGCTTGTCCAGACGATCCTGCACGAACGCTAAGCTTTAGGATCTGCGGACAAATAAACTACCGCATCTAGCCAAGTCATGAAAGTCTTTTGCGTATTTAGCTTTCTCGTACTTGTACCGCTTGGCTGAGAACGAGTTGGCCATGGAATCGACCAATCTTATCCGCTGAATTGGGTAACTTATTTTCGCGAGCCACCTTAACTTGGTAGCGATTTACGAGAAGTTATTCTCTCGCCAGTTTCAAATTCCACTAGCGATACTAATCGAATTAATTGGGCGAACGATTTTGTATCGAACTTTACCAAAATGCGACTTTTGCGCATTTCGATCGTCCGGCGACTTAGTCCCAAAGCGGTTACGATCTGTTTGTTCTGTAGACCACTTAAGACCAAGGCTAAGACATCACGTTCACTTGGATCCAACGACGCTAACTTGGCCTTGCCGCCAGCAAGTAGAATTTCCAGTTCCGACCTTTGATGAACACTTTCAATGGCTTGGTTGATCTTGGGGCATAAGGAATCGACCGTGATGTCTTCTGCGAAAACGTCATAGACACCTAAGCGAATCGCATCCACGACAAACCGAACACTTCTAGACTTCAGGACGACCAGAACCGGAGGCGTTTCCGATAAATGCTTTGCTTGCAAGCCAGTCAATAACGACTTCAATTCGTCTTGAATACCAAAGTGGTCTACGAAGAGCACACAACCTGTCTGAGTTGCAACTTGATTCAGGAATTCATCAGTTGACGAGAAACCATACGAGGTATGACCGCATGAGGTTGTGATTGACATCAATGACGATTGAGAATCTTTCTGCAAGTCAATGACATGTACACTGGACATTTCGTTCCGCCATTTTAGGGTTGGAAATGGTAAGCCAAAGTCGACATTGTTTGGGGCGGCAAGGTGTTTGTTGGACCTAGCCGGTTATCGCTTTAGAATACCCTGCCCGGGCAAACGCCCTCAAGGTAAAACCGGTGTGCTGTGCTTCTAGATGGTATAACTTAAACCCCAGCGAAACCTTACAATCTTGATGATGAAATAAGACCATCCGCTGAAGCTACTGTTCAGCGTATGATTGAAGTTCTTTTTCCAACAAGACATTTGTCGAACCGTTCAATGCAAAACTAGACATTTAGCCTTGCCTCGGTCAACGGTGGCGTGATTTCACCAACTAGCGATCGTGTGGTCAAGCTAACTCTTCAGCAAGTTGAATGTTTTGCAGATTTCAGCATGACCGATTCTTGTTGGCAATACGAAAACGATATTTGAACCAACATTCTTCTTATCGTTTTTCATCGCATCAAGTAACACTCCATTCGAGTGTTCTGGCATTGTCGTCGGCAGGCCGAATTTTGTCAACAAATCAACAAGTGGCTTAGCCACGGTTGGTCGGCAAACGTTATGTTGTTCGGCCAGTTTTGCTTCAGCGACCATCCCTATTGCCACTGCTTCTCCATGCAGGATCGTTCCATAACCGGCTAGGTTTTCCAGCGCGTGCCCAATGGTATGCCCAAAGTTCAAAATCGCTCGCAGGCCTGTCGTTTCTTTCGTATCTGCTTCAACGATCGCAGCTTTTATTGTGCAACACTTTGTAATCACATAGGTGATTGCTGCTGGATCTTTGGCCAAGATTGCCGAGCAGTTTTCGTCCAGCCAAACAAAGAAATCTGCATCGCAAATTACTGCGTACTTAACAACTTCGGCGAT
>JBDNHU010000561.1:0-5100 GCA_041688615.1 Mariniblastus sp.
AATGAAGGCGTCGTAGTCTTCGGCGGTGGTTTGCGGAAGATCCTCTGGCGAGCGTTCCCGCGATTGAGCGTATGATAGATGACACCCGCCGCATCCGCACGTTTTTGCCTTGGCATGATCGTGATTCCGGAGGCAAATCAAGATTATACCACTAGAACCAAACAATATTACCATCGTCCCCTTTTCTTTGTCTTGAGTGCCAGAATTCCCTGCTCATTGACGATAATCAAAGGTCCCCAGGTTTTTCCGCGGTCGAGAGAACGCTTGAGAATGATGTCGTTTTCCGAATGATCGCCCCCCTGGCGGCCTTCGGCAAAAGCGAGCACCGCTCCGGATTAAGCCGTGACCACTGACGGAATTCGAATCGCGGGATATCCGCCCGCAGCAGGGACAAAAACATCCACGGGTTCATTTGCAGACGCATTGCAATAAGGCAGCAAAGCGTTCGTGGTGATCATCAACAAGAACGAAATCGATAGCTTGTATTTTAGGTTTATGGTTTTTGGCTAGGCTCTGAGTCGTGAAATTTCTTTGGCAACGTACCACCCGCCGCTACCACCCGCCATCGCGGAGTCGTTATGATAGTCTTTTCCACCGTTTCGCCACCAGTCAACCACCCGGTCGTGATCCATGAGTAATCGATTGCTTATTGCCGTTGTTTCGTTGTTATTGTTCCAGTCTGCCGCAATCGCCGAAAGCTCGTGGCACGCGGGTTTTTCGAAGATTGACATTACGCCCGGCGAACCCGTGCGGCTTTCCGGGTATGGTAACCGAGCAACCCCGCACGTCGGAATCGATACCCCCCTGTTTGTTCGCTGTCTCGCGCTCACGAACCAGGACCCACAGCAGACGTCCGGTATCCACTTGCTGCTGTCGATCGACACGATCGGAATGCCCGCCACGCTCTCCAAGCAAATTACCGATCACGCCCATCAGGCCCACGGTATTCCCCGTTCACAAATCGTGCTTTCGGCCACCCACACCCACACCGGTCCCCACCTCGCCGGTGGCCTTAGCAACCTCTACGCGGAACCACTATCCGATTCCGAAATCGAAGCCAGTCTCCGATATCGCGATACATTCATGGCCGCGATTCAAGAATCGATTCGGCAAGCGATCGAAACCTTGCAACCGGCTCGTCTCGAGTACGGACAAGGCGAAGTCGATTTTGCCGTCAATCGACGAATTCTTTCTAATTCAAAATGGACAGGTTTTGGAAATCAGACCGAGGGACCGGTCGATCACTCGGTTGGCGTGGTAAAGATCAGTAGCAGCGACGGCGATGTTCTCGGTACACTTTTTAACTATGCCTGTCACTGCACCTCGATCAATCCCGAAATTAATCGTGTCAACGCTGACTGGGCAGGCTACGCCGCGACCCACGTTGAACGACACTTCAAAGACGCGGTCGCTCTGTGCACCATCGGCTGCGCAGGCGATGCCAACCCTGAACCGCGTGGTACGACAGGGATGGCGATGGTTCATGGTCTGGAATTAGGTAATGAGATCATTCGAGTCCTTGAAAACAAGCTTACTCCACTAACAAAAAACATCGACGCTCGGTTCGATTACGCGTCGCTCGAATTTGAACTACCGACGCTCGAAGAATTGCGTGCGCAAGTCAATAACGCTAATCCACAAACAAAACGACGAGCCGAACATTGGATCGAAGTGTACAAAGACGAGGGCCGTCTACCGGCGACCTATCCGGTTCCAATTCAAAGCTGGATCTTCGGCGACGAATTAACGATAGTCTTTATCGGCGGAGAAGTTGTTATCGACTATGCGAATCGACTGCGAAAACAATTCCCGGATCGCAAACTCTGGGTTACCGCCTACACCAACGATGTAATGGGTTACCTGTGCAGTGAACGGATGCGGAGCGAAGGAGGGTACGAGTTCGATCAATCGACCGTGTTCTATAACCTGCCGGGACCATGGGCATCCGGCACCGAGGATAAAATGATCGAGCGAGTTACCAACTTGATCGTCTCGGGTGGTCGGCCCCAACCCGTCCCCGCAGAACAAACTTTGGGCAACTTTAAATTGACCGAGGGTTATCGGATCGAGTTGGTTGCCGCCGAACCGCTGGTGGTCGACCCAATCAACATCGCATTTGGTAATGATGGAAGGCTGTGGGTGGTCGAAATGGGCGACTACCCGGAGGGCGATCAATCCAAGCCAGGTGGGTCCGGAAACATCAAGGTGCTTAGCGATCAGGATGGCGACGGTCGTTTTGACAAGGCAACAACCTTTATTTCAGGCCTCGAATTTCCCACGGGAGTCTTCCCCTGGCGAAACGGAGTTATCGTCGCGTGCGCTCCTGACGTCTTCTACGCCGAAGATCTTGATGGTGATGATGTTGCCGATCGACGTGAAGTCATCTATTCGGGCTTTGGTCTCGCCAATCCCCAACACCGAATTAATGGATTTACCTACGCTCTCGATCATTCCCTTCATCTCGCCAGCGGAGATACGCTAGGAGAACTGCTTTGCAATCAGACGGGCGAGCGGTTTGACGCGGCGGGGCATGATGTCCAGATTTTCCCCGATTCGGGCACCATGAACTTGGTCAACGGTCGCAGCCAGTACATTCGCAGCCGAAACGCTTGGGGTGAATGGTTTGGCAGCGACAATCCACGACCGAGCTATCATTATGTGATTGATGAACACTACGCGGCTCTCAATCCACATATCTCCTACTCTCGTAACGCCCAGCAGCTATTTGATCCGCCACTAGCCGCGCCCGTGTATCCAGCAAATCAGGCGAGTGAACGATTCAACGATCTATACGCGGCGAATCGATTTACCTCCGCGTGTAGTTCTATCATCGTCGGAAAACCCTTTGGTAATGACCAATACGATGCGGTGATTGTCTGCGAACCGGTTCACCAAATGGTCCATCGCTCATTTCTCGTTCCGGATGGAGCCACCTACAAGGCAGTTCGCGGCGACAAGGAACAGGCAAGTGAGTTACTGGCTTCCAGCGATCCGTGGTTCCGTCCGGTGCGAGTCATCGAAGGACCCGATAACTGCCTGTGGGTCGTCGACATGTACCGTGAATCGATCGAGCACCCCGAGTGGATCCCAGAATCTTGGAAACAGCAACTGGACCTTCGCGCTGGTTCCGACCGCGGTCGTATCTATCGTATCGTCCCTGAATCGGTTGAAGCGAAACCATTGGCAGAAGTCGCAACAACTGAAGATCGATCCGTGGAACAACTGCTCAATCAGCTCGAAGATAACAATCGAACGAGACGTGAACTTGCGCATCAACGACTGGTCGAACTTTGTGACAAAAACGGTTGGGATACCGTGCTGGCCAAGCTTGAATTATTGCTAAACGAATCGGACCGGCCCGAAACTCGCGTCCACGCAATCCACTTATTGGCCAAGGCAAAAAAACTAAAGCCATCGCATGTTCAAACACTGCTGCATTCCGGTCATTTTGGCTGCCAAATTGTTGCCCTGGGACTGGCCGAATCGATGCTGAATGGGGATGCGGATTTGCAACAATCGGTATGCGAGTTATCCAATTCACCCGATGCTCGGGTGCGAATGCGAGTCGCGTTGGTGCTCGCTCAGAATGATGACGAAAATGCATCACGGGCGATTGGAAATGTTTGCGAAGCGGGCACGCTCGATTTCTGGACCGCAACGGCGATTACCGTCGGCCTGCCGAAGCATGGGCTAGCGGTCGCCGATTTGTTGAGTGACCGATTGCTTGCTGGCGAAAGAGAATTTACGGAGATCGATGAGCAACTTCTGCGAGCTGCTTTCACAACATTTGCGGCAACCGGCGTCGACGTTGCCAAGTATGTCGGGGAAGCAATCGAGAATAAAGATTCAGCCGCCGCATTCCGGTTGGCATCGATCTTTGCGACCTCTCAAGAAGATTTCGCAGCTCGCTCATTCCCACGAGAATCGCCACCGATCGAACAGAACTCGTTGCTTGCTTCGTTATATGAGAAAGCGATACCCTTGATTTCC
The DNA here is from genome assembly GCA_041688615.1 of Mariniblastus sp. Classification (GTDB taxonomy): domain Bacteria; phylum Planctomycetota; class Planctomycetia; order Pirellulales; family Pirellulaceae; genus M30B19. The sequence goes on from JBDNHU010000561.1 coordinate 3,991, forward strand.
AATCAAGATATCGAGCTGGAGCAAAGATGCCGCGCGATGACGCTAGTGGGAATTGGCTTAGGATCAAATGAACGCGAGAGTGAGCTGCTGTTTGATCTATTGGCACCAGAAACCCCGCTGGAGATTCAATACTTAGCGCTCGATCGCATCGCGAAAATTGATCGATTGGCTGTCGCTGACAATTCCATGTTCACTGAGCGAATTTTTGCTGATTGGGATTCACTTTCCAGCCAGATTCGCGATGCATCGATCTCGTATTTTCTTACTCGGGGAAACTGGCAGCAAGACTTGATCGAGGCCCTGGAAACGAACGTGGTTCGAGTTAACGATCTCTCACCGACTGTCCGGCAACAACTGCGCCTGACCGGCAGTCGTTCATTGCAGGTCCGAGCCGATCGGGTGCTCGGTTCGTCCAAGACCTCGAAGCGCGAACTGGTTCAGTCTTACCTATCCGAAATGCATGATACCGCCGAACTTGCATCTGGAGCCGCGTTATTCAAGCAACATTGCGCCGTTTGTCACCAAGCTCCCGCCGGTGAAACGGCGGTTGGGGCAAGCCTCGAAAATCTTACCAATCGCAGCCGCCAACATTTGGTTGAATCGATTCTCGATCCCAATTACGCCGTCGATCCCAAGTATCAGACTTACATGATTGAGACAGTGGATGGTCGAGTTTTGAGTGGTGTGATCGAGGAAGAATCGAGCGACCGGATTATACTCGGCCACGCTGATGGTAAACGTACGATCATTCGGCGTGACGAGATCGCTTCGCTGAAGAATTCCGGGATTTCACTAATGCCTGAAGGTTTTGAACAAAATCTTACACCTTTGCAAATGGCAGATCTTATTCTCTTTGTGGAAAAGGGGCTCTAATGGTAACAAAGAAAAGGGGACGGGGGTAATTACTGCGGTTTTTGATTCTTCTTTGGCTGTCCGACAGGTCGGAGCGTTCACCATAGGTTGTATTTGTTGGCGGTTTCTTCGATCCATCTGGAGTCGCCATACGGTTGGCCACGCTGGACGCTCGTGCGAAGGGCTTTGAGTTCTTTCGCAGTAAGGGCTTCGTTGACGCGAGCAATCCAGTTGGGTAGTCGAGCGATGGGCCATGAT
>JBDNHU010000562.1:0-3807 GCA_041688615.1 Mariniblastus sp.
ACTGAAACGAGCGGTTGAAAATTAAAAACTCAAAGAGACGCTCCACCTCTGCGACCTTAACCGGGCTTCTTGAACAAATGCCTTGAACATCGGCGACGTTCCTATCGTCACTCTGCGATGTCAAAGCCTTATTGGTTATCCGGCGATTCTCGGTGTTAACGCCATTCCTGCAATTCCGCCCATAGTAAACGAAGAAAACAATGCGCCGCCAGCAAAGCCCAGGAGAGCAACCATTAATCCTCCTGACTCTGGAGAGGAATAGACATTTGTGCAAGTAAAGTCTACCACAGCATCAGTGATTAAGAACAATGCGGGAATAGAACGAGACCAATCAAAATCTTCTGGACCCATAATCAAATTCGCTGCAAGGTAACCGTAAACCGTTGAAAGAATTGCGGGCACGAAAAGCAGTGACAGAAGGACGTAACTGCGGCAGTATAAACGCCGACCCAAGAGAAGGCCACAAGTGAACGCAACTACTAATGATACAATGAGGTTTCGCAATATCAGGTCGAAAAGGCGCTGGTGAAAAACAAGGGTGATGCAAATTAGCGCCGTCAATGCAAGCAGGGATTGAATTGAATATCGTTTTTGCATGTCTGTGTTCGCGATCATTGAAGCGCGTTGCAAAGACGCCTAAGCAGGATAACGGCGGCGGTAACCGAGCCGCCGCCAGAAAACTATGATTTCAAAAACGCGTCATCGGCGGCTTCGGTTCACCGCTTGGTTATTTGGCGACGTTTGTGGAGCTTTTAGTTCCAGGTCCACGACTGCGCTATGTTGTCGACGATTGGCCAGATATCCGCTTTGGATTTCGAGCCACCGAACAGAAAGCACACTTTTTGGCCGTGGTGGAAAACAATACATTCTCGCGGCATCATCTTTTCATAGCTTGGTGGAATCGACACACGATACGCCTCCGCTCCATCAATGGCGTAGGGTAGTTTGGACGCCGTACCGCCAAACTTCGTTGCCAGACCGTCAGCCGAACCCTTGACGTCAAATGATGCCGGATTGCCGACATCAATGGAGATCATCTCCTCCAACGCTTCGGGTATCGCCCCTTTTCGCGTGAGAATCATGGCCGTATTGCCACCCGAACGATTCGGCATCCAGCCTTCTGGTGTCGGAAACGAAGCAATTCCGATGTCATTAATCAAATGACCGCCAGTGTTCTTGACGGTGACTGCACCATTGTCATTCGATTCTTTGCATCCGGTGCTGAGTGTGATTATAAAAAGCAGGAATGAAATAGTCGTGTGTTGCATCAAAGCTCCTCAAGCCAAATAACGACTGCGATAACCGAGTCGCGGCGATTGATTTTCCATTTCAAATTCGGCCGACTACCGCGACTTCGGTTCATCGCTTTGTTCTGGGGCGTTGTCACCAGAGTGTACTTTTGATCTCGCCTCGTATTCCTCGTATACCCGGCGGACTGCGTCGATAGCTTTCTGGTTTTTATGATATTGGCGAACCGAATTCGGGACAACAACGGCAGTGTACAGGATTACGATCGCGCAACCTATTAGAATCGTCGTGGTCGATACCGGCTTGCGAATTATCCAAGCAAGAAACGCGAAGGCCAATACAATAGCGAAACCGATGGGAACTAGCGCGACCCAAGGTTGAGCGCTCATGATTAAAGGCATCTTTGGCTTCCTATATTGATCAGGAAATGGGCGTCCCGGCGGAATTGCTGGGACGCCAAATCGATTCTGGCACGATTATCGGTAGACTCCGACTCCCCAACGTGTCCACGGAATGCCGATTACAAACCGAATCGCACCCTTGACGTCACAGTCACCACCGAGCGCCGTTTCCACATCATCCGCCAACGGTTTGGTAAAGCACCCGCGAAAACGAATTACAGTGTTGCCATCGCAGACATCGTCCAATCGATCGGTGATGTCAATCGTGGGACTGCCGGATAACGGCGTGATAAGAATATCGCCGCCGGGGCAAGTCAGAATTGCGTCAGGTCCAAGGTAAATCAGCGGCGGATCGCCCGAACCATGTCCCTTGATGATACATGTTGTAATCGTATTGCCGTTGTGCTTGATACCTTCAATTACGTCCACAAAGCCGTTGTGGTCAGTTGGTTTGTGGACGGTGCCGGCACTATCAACAATGTAAATGGCATCCTGTGGAATCCATCCCGGACCACCAAGCAAGAACTGATCGCTAAATGCATCACCGCCACTGAAGTTGCTGCTCGTGGAAAGAACGAAGTGAGCCCCAGAGTCACCGAACAGCATGAATTCGGCCCACGCTGGGTCCCCATTTTTTTACGCAAAATCCATTCGCACAAGAAAAGTGTTGACATCAACAGTTTGTACGGTGAGGAAGGCGGAACCATCATCAGGCACCGCGTAGAATTCGAGCTCTCCGCTTTGGGTCGGCGTGACATCGAATTCTGTAGCGGTCGAATTCGCGCCGGACTCCCCGGCGACTTCGATGACGCCTTGGGCTAAGATCGTCGAGGTTGCGGCCATTGCGAACAGGGCGGCAAAAATAGGCAGTCCAAAAGCTAACAGTCGATGAAACATGACGTTCTCCTCAAAAAGGAATTGGAATTGAAGCTCTTACGTTAGAGCCCCAGAACGTCTGCCGTAACCGGGCACGAACGGAAGACTCTGAATTCAGTTGCCGCGTGATTGAGTGCTCCGGTTCACGGCTTTGTTCTGTCGCATCATACGGCTGTTGGCCCGGAAGAGCAAAAGACGCGACAAACATTCATGTCAGACTTGACATTATGTCGAATGTGACATATAGTTACCTGGATGGATGAAGACAAACCCCTTGTTTGGCTGCACGGCGAGGTGAAAACGCCGCCGTTTTCGTTGGAGGCCCGAATTGAAGCGGGCATGCTGCTGCGACGCCTCCAAGGCGGGGAACATATTGAATCGCCACATAGCCGTCCGATGACGTCAATTGGACGGCGGTGGCACGAGTTGCGCATCCCCGATGAAGATGTGACGTGGAGAATCATGTACCGAACGGATGCAGACGCAATCGTAATCGGTGAAGTGTTTGCGAAGAAGACCAAGACAACACCGAAGAAAGTGATCAATGCGTGTAAGAAACGATTTAAGAAATACGACGAGGATATCAAATGAAAGCATCAAAACAAAAGAAACTGGAAGCTGCGGGCTGGAAGGTCGGTTCTGCCTCTGAGTTTCTCGAACTCAGTGATGCCGAGGCGATGCTCGTTAACATGAAGTTGGCTCTCGCCAAGAAAATAAAGGAACTGCGGCAGAGCAAGAAGATTACGCAGAACGATTTGGCCAAGCTGATCGGTTCTAGTCAATCACGTGTTGCAAAGCTGGAGACAGCCGATCGTTCGGTATCCATGGAACTTCTCGTTAGGTCGCTCGCAACGTTGGGCGCATCACGCGATCAGATTGGTAAAGTCGTAGGTACCAGAGGCACTGCACAAAAGAAACCGACGCGCAAGAAGCGGCTTGCCAAAGCGTAGCATCATGTCTTATGCGACAGAACGGTGGACGTCACCTGGCGGCGACGCGAGACTAACCGATGCGAAAACGCCTGACTTCGCCGCTCAGGTGCACGTCTTGGTTATTCGCTTTGCATTGCGGGCATTGATTGTCTTCATAGGTCCAGAATTGGCGTTAGTAAAAGTATACCGTCACGACCTATGGACGCAACGTGCATTCGCCCCATGATCGACGTAACCGTACCCGGTTCAGCATCGCCGTGGTCGTGCAGCCAAGCGTCAACCGTATCAGCAGAACGAGATTGAATGTCCGGTCGAGCATAGAACTTGGTCGCGGTCTCAGAGTGTCGAAT